>JAJPJH010000108.1 GCA_021324335.1 Gammaproteobacteria bacterium | reverse complement strand
TTGGGACCGTATTGCATTTGAATTTGACGATGAATACGTTCATAAGCAGCAGCGAATTGTTCGCGCGTGATATCTGTACCATTCACTTTGGCTACAATGCCGTTATGGGTATTACCCAAGAAATAACTATGAATTCCCCACAGAGCAAACGTTAAAATGATGATACTGATAATGACGCTTGCTATCCAACCTTGTGTATAGTCACGAATGGTTTGCAGCATTTTTACGCTCGATGAAATCTAAATTTTACGGAGTGGACGGGACTCGAACCCGCGACCCCCGGCGTGACAGGCCGGTATTCTAACCAACTGAACTACCACTCCTAAGATAAACACATTTGGGTGCTGAGGGGATCGAACCCCCGACATTCGCCTTGTAAGGGCGATGCTCTCCCAGCTGAGCTAAGCACCCAATCATTACACCAATTCTTACGATTTGGTATCCTCTTTACCCGCTTCTTTTACAGCTTCTCTCAATGCTTTACCCGCTTTAAAGCTGACAACTTTTGAAGCATTGATCTTAATCTTTTCACCTGTCAATGGATTGCGGCCCTCGCGTGCTGCACGCTGTTTTACAACAAACGCACCCCAGTTGACAATCACGACTGGATCATCATTTTGCAAAGATTCAGTAATGCCTGCTAACACAGCTTCGAATGCACGACCTGCTTCCGCTTTCGTCAGCGCTGCTTTTTCAGCAATCCAGTCAATTAATTCTGTTTTATTCATACGGCCTTCTCTCTGTCCATGGTTAAAATCATTTTTCAATCACCACCGTTACGGGGCTAGTGTTACTTCCCTTGTAAATCTGCAGCCCGTAACGAAGTGTGATTTATACCAATTGAATCAAACTGATGTCAAGCAAGTTTCTGTATTTTTTAATGTGTTCTCACTCTGTCAGTTTTATCAGTCTTGCGAAGCTTCATTTTTTTGCCAACACCAGCCATACCTGACTTCGTTTTTTTGCTTTTACGCGACAATCGTTCAGGATATCCCGCGATAGCAGAGTTAAGGACTTCATCGATCCAGCGTACAGGTTTGATGTTTAAGTCCTGCTTGATGTTATCTGGTATCTCTTTGAGGTCTTTCACATTCTCAATCGGGATAATGACGTTTTTAATGCCGCTGCGGTGTGCTGCTAACAACTTTTCTTTCACGCCGCCAATAGGCAATACTTCACCCCGTAAGGTAATTTCGCCTGTCATGGCATAGTCTGCTCTGACTGGCAGATTGGTCAGCACGGATACCAACGCTGTACACATACTGATGCCCGCGCTAGGACCATCTTTGGGTGTCGCGCCTTCGGGCACGTGAATATGAATATCGTGCTTATCAAAAAAGTTCTTGGGAACACCTAATAACTCGGAGCGTGCTCTCACTACTGATAAAGCAGCTTGGATAGATTCTTGCATGACCTCCCCTAATTGTCCGGTATAGATAGTTTTTCCTTTACCAGGCAATACAATGGCTTCAATGCTCAGCAATTCGCCACCCACTTCCGTCCAAGCAAGCCCTTTCACTTGACCAATTTGATCTTGCTGGTCAGCTATATCATAGCGGAACTTTCGGACACCTAAATAGTGCTCGAGATCATCTGGCTCAATACGTGCTCGCTCACCTTTCGTCTTCATGAGAATTTCTTTTACCACCTTACGACAAATCTTTGAAATCTCCCGCTCTAAATTACGAACACCTGCTTCACGGGTATAGTAGCGAATAATTGCTTGAACCGTTTCAGCGGGGATTTCAATTTCAGAAGGCTTTAAGCCAGCTGATTGAATTTGTTTAGGTATCAAATGACGTAAAGCAATATTAACTTTTTCATCTTCGGTATAACCAGGAATACGGATAACTTCCATACGATCGCGCAAAGCAGGTGGAATGTCTAAGGTATTCGCTGTTGCCATGAACATGACATTAGAAAGGTCAAAATCCACTTCTAAATAATGATCATTGAAAGCATGGTTTTGTTCAGGATCCAATACTTCTAATAAAGCAGAGGCAGGATCGCCACGGAAATCCATAGACATTTTGTCTATTTCATCCAGCATAAAGAGCGGATTATTCACGCCGATTTTGCCAAGCTTCTGAATAATCTTGCCGGGCATCGCACCAATATAAGTACGACGGTGACCACGTATTTCTGCTTCATCACGCACGCCACCTAACGACATGCGCACGAATTTACGGCCGGTTGCATTAGCAATAGATTGCCCTAATGACGTTTTACCTACCCCCGGCGGTCCAACTAAGCAAAGAATGGGGCCTTTTAGTTTCTTTACGCGCTTTTGTACTGCAAGATATTCAACAATGCGTTCTTTTACTTCTTTTAATCCGTAATGTTCAGCATCCAATACTTTTTCTGCTTCCGCTAAATTCACACGGACAGGACTTTGTTTGTCCCAGGGTAACGAGACCATTACATCTAGATAATTGCGTGAAACCGTGCTTTCTGCGGATTGGGATGGCATGGCTTTTAATTTATTTAATTCCGAAGTGCTCTTTTCATGCGCTTCCTTAGACATGTGCGCTTCTTCAATTTTTTTAGCCATGGCCTCAAATTCACTAGGCTCGCCTTCATTCAATTCTTTTTGAATCGCTTTAATTTGCTCATTGAGGTAATACTCGCGTTGGGTCTTTTCCATCTGACGCTTGACTCGACCGCGGATTTTCTTTTCGACTTGCAATAAATCAATTTCATTTTCCAGCAAAGTCATTAACTTTTCGAGCCGCTTGGATAAATTACTCTGCTCTAATAATTGCTGTTTCTCATCTAATTTAATAGTAAGGTGAGCAGCAATCGTATCGCCTAATCGGCTGCTATCTTCGATAGCTAAAATAGACGCCATGATTTCTGCAGGAATCTTTCGGTTTAACTTAACATACTGCTCGAATTGCGATTTCAATGAACGTACAAAAATTTCTACTTCACGGTCTGTGGTACCTTCATCCTCAATGATGACTACATCTGCAAGGAAATACTCTTGATTTTCAACAAACCGAATAATTCTCCCACGCTTCACGCCTTCGACTAACACTTTCACCGTGCCATCAGGCAATTTGAGTAATTGTAATACCGTTGCTAATGTCCCAACTTCATAAATAGCTTGCTCATTCGGTTGGTCTTCAGTCGCGTTCTTTTGAGTCACAAGCAAAATTTGTTTATCCGCTGCCATCGCCACTTCAAGCGCCTTGATGGAGCGTTCGCGCCCAACAAACAAGGGCACAACCATATAAGGGTAAACTACAACGTCCCGTAAAGGTAAAACGGGAATATTTAATGTATTAGTATCGCTAGGAACTGGCATAGCCATTTGTCACCTCCTCCGCCATTTAACACCGGACTTGCGCTCTCTTTAAATTATACGTGATCCATCACTCTGCTGCTGATGATTGCTGCTCGTGATTTTCGTATATGATGATTGGTTTAGCTTCACCTCGAATTGCTGCTTCGTCAATAATCACTTTGGATACATGACTTAAGGAAGGAAGTTCGTACATAATATCCAGCAACGCTTTTTCCAAGATGGAACGTAAGCCGCGTGCGCCGGTTTTCTTTTCAACACAACGCTCAGCAATTGCTTGTAGAGCAGAATCCCGGAATTCTAATCCCACGCCTTCCATCTCGAATAGCTTGCGATATTGTTTACTCAATGCATTTTTGGGTTCGACGAGAATACTGACTAATGCATCTTTATCCAACTCTTCCAAGGTCGCTAGGACCGGCAAACGGCCAATTAATTCGGGGATTAACCCATATTTGATGAGGTCTCCTGGCTCGACTTCTCGGAATAAGCTGGTAATTGTCTTAGAATCATCTTTCCCGTGGATTTCCGCGGAGAATCCAATGCCTGATTTCTCAGAGCGATCACGCACAATTTTTTCTAGACCCGCGAAAGCGCCACCGCAGATAAAGAGAATATTACGGGTATCCACTTGAATAAACTCTTGTTGAGGATGCTTTCTTCCTCCTTGAGGCGGCACAGAGGCAATCGTGCCCTCAATCAGCTTAAGCAGAGCTTGCTGCACCCCTTCGCCGGAAACATCACGCGTGATAGAAGGATTTTCAGATTTACGAGAAATTTTATCGATTTCGTCAATATAAACAATACCCATTTGCGCTTTAGCGACATCGTACTCACAGCGCTGTAATAATTTTTGAATAATACTTTCAACGTCTTCCCCCACATAACCTGCTTCTGTCAGAGTGGTGGCATCTGCAATAACGAAAGGTACATTTAAAAGACGAGCCAAGGTTTCAGCCAGTAAGGTTTTACCACTGCCCGTAGGCCCGATTAATAAGATATTGCTCTTATTAAGTTCAATTTCATCTTGCTTACTAGAATGACTCCGCAGCCGCTTGTAATGATTATAAACAGCAACAGACAAGACTTTTTTGGCGAAAGTTTGACCAATTACGTACTCATCCAAGGTTTTGCAGATTTCCGTTGGTGTCGGTAGCCGAGGTAATGCTTCAGTATGGCTACTGGATTTATCGCCACGGGTTTCTTCATTAATAATATCGTTGCAGAGGGAAACGCATTCATCACAAACATAAACAGACGGACCGGCAATCAGCTTACGCACCTCATGCTGGCTTTTGCCGCAAAAAGAGCAATGAAACACCTTATCTCTTCCACTATTGCCGCGCTGGTCATTACTCATAGATAGGCCTCTTCAGTTGGTTACCTGTTAAATAAGGACGATTCTTACAAAATCAACGGAGCCCATACATATATTATTACTTCTTCTTGCTGCGAGAATCGAGAATATTATCAACAATTCCATATGCCAAGGCTCGATCAGCGTTCATAAAATAGTCTCTATCGGTATCTTTAGCGATAATTTCTTCGGGTTGCTTGGTATGGAAGGCTAGGATTTTATTGAGAAGAGCCCGAATCTTTAAGGTTTCTTCCGCATGGATGGCGATATCGGACGCTTGTCCTTGGACGCCGCCTAAGGGCTGATGGATCATCACCCGCGCATTGGGTAGGCAATAACGCTTACCCGCTGCACCACCAGCGAGCAACAATGCCCCCATGCTCGCAGCTTGGCCTAGGCACATGGTACTGACATCAGGCTTAATGAATTGCATGGTGTCATAGATGGCTAAACCCGCTGTGACCACACCCCCAGGCGAGTTAATGTAAATTGAAATATCTTTATCAGGGTTCTCAGATTCCAAAAACAACAGCTGAGCCACAACAAGGTTAGCAACATGATCATCAATCGGACCACCTAGAAAGATCACACGATCTTTTAATAGCCGAGAATAAATATCAAATGCCCGTTCACCTCTTGCGCTTTGCTCAACTACCATGGGCACGAGATTGGCTTTTAACGCCGCATCATTGGTTTCATTAAACATACAAGTTCCTTTCCTAGGTTATATTATATACGAATACCTTTGAGCTCTGCATAGCTCATGGTTTTTTCTGTAGTAGGCACACCTTCCATGAGTTTTTCCATGACTTGCTCTTCCATGATTTGAGCTTCGATTCCACTGCGGTTTTCTGCTGAAGAAAGCCATGCAATCACTTCTTGGGGCTTCTCATAGACAGAAGCAATTTCTTGGATGCGCTGTTGAACACGTTCGCTGTCTATGGCGAGACCCATTTGCTTAGTGTAACCAGAAATAAGTAAGCCTAACGCCACTCGCTTCTTGGCTAAATCGTTAAACATAGCCATTTCTGACTCAGAATGCTGATGATGGTCATGATGTTGTCCTTGGTATACTTCATCATGAATACGGCTGGCCTCTCTCGCCACTAACACTCTTGGAACCTCAATAGGATTCTGCTCTAGCAGTTGACGGAAAACCTGTTCTTTTAGCTTTTCCTTCACTAAACGATCCGTTCTTGCTCTAATGACTGCTTCACCTGGGCTTTTAGATCTTCTATCTGCCCACTCTCGATACCTAATTTTTGCGCAAATTTTTCATCGAGCGGAGGAACGTCTGCCTCAAAGACTTGCTTCACTTGGATCACAAAATCAACTGGCTTACCTGCCTTATCAGCCACACCAAAATCGGCGGGGAAGCTTAAATGCAAGGTTCGTTCATCGCCTACTTTTGCTCCAATTAAGCCATCTTCAAAGCCAGGAAGCATGATTTTGCTGCCTAACTCTAAGGGGAAGTTTTGGACTTTATTATCCATATCCGCGTTGCCTTCAAAGATAGCATAATAATCGATCACCACGCGGTCTTTTTCTTGGGCAGGACGATCAACTTCTTTCCATGTTGTATATTGTTTACGCAACTGTTCTACCACACGATCCACATCTTCCGTAGTGACTACCACAGCAAGTTTTTCAATGCTGTCTAGTTTGCATTGAACAGGGCCTATTTCCGGCAATACTTCGAAAGAGGCAGTAAATTCGAATGGTTGATTGGCTAATGGTGGTTTAGGGTCGACCCTGGGTTGGCTAATCGGCATTAAATTATTTTCTTTAATAGCGGCTTCCAATGAGGTTTGCATGATTTCACCTAGCGCTTCTTGGCGGACACCTTCACTGTAAGCTTGATGTTGTCTAATGTAAGCAACGGATACCTTACCGGGACGGAACCCTTTGATGTTTGCTTTCTTCGCAAATGCTTGAAGCTGTCTCTCGTAGGTTTGTTCGACTTGTTCCGCTGGCACAACAATGGTGAGGCGGCATTCGGTACTGCTGATTTTTTCAACTGATACTTGCATAGCATGATCCCAAGGATAAAGGGCGACATTATAGTCAGAAACTTATTGTTAAACCAGAATTTTTAACGGCTTCTTATAGCCTATAGCAGAATGCGAAAGGAGAGACTCGAACTCTCACGGGTTACCCCACTGGAACCTAAATCCAGCGCGTCTACCAGTTCCGCCACTTTCGCAGGCTGTCATTTTTACTGGAGTTTGCCAAGATAATCAAGTTTTTCCCGCTAAAATAAAAACGGCTAAACTCAATATTAACATCAACAATGGACCAATAGGGGCTAACAGCATTAAGGCAGCCATCGATAATTTTTCGATAAGCCGTTTGATACATGCAACAATCACGAAGAGGTACAATGCTAACAATAGTATCCCCAGGGGTAGCCAGTTTTCTCCGCGATGAAAGTAATATGTGATTAATGAAAATGAGGCCACAAAAAACGCCATTAAAGATTCTATAATCGTGATGACATAAGACTTCCAACTCTTTTGAACAAATTTATGCGATTGGGTTTGATCCATCATTTTTTCGCTCTACTTCAATGGCTAATGCAATTTGGTTAGTACAGGTTTCTAACAGATGCATTTCTTCGGGCGTTAATAAATGTTCTGTTATCGGCGAGATGCTTAATACACCAATTGCTCCTTGTGAGGTGAGTAATGGTACATACAATGACTTAGAAAAAGAAAGCGTTTCAGTCCCTAATCCAGCTGCCTGCCCTAAATCGTATACCCATTGAGCGACACTTTGTTCTTTGGCATCTAATAAGGGAGGGGCGCCTCTGCTATGCGCTTTAACTGCTAATAATCCCTCTTCCGGTAACATGGCTAAAACATGGCTATCAAATGCATCAGCCATATATTGCACCCCCGTTTCTAGTAAATTATTGACGCCGCGCGTACGGGCTAATCGGCGGCTTAAAGTATGCAACGCAGCCATTTGGTTTTCTGCAGAACGAGCTAAGGCTGCTTGGTGGCGCGTTAGAATAGTAAAATGGCTGATAATAAGGGAGACGAGAAACATGTCTCCTAAAGTAAATACGTGCTGCAGGTAAGTCACCATAAAACTGTAATATGGCGGGAGAAAGAAAAATTTATAAGCTAATACACTGCTTATAGATGCTAAAAGCGATGGCCCGGTTTTTGCAAACAAGGCAACTGTTGCCACCCCGAGTAGATACACCATCACAATGTCACTGCTGGGGAGGTAATGACTTAAAAATAAATTGATTAAGGTAGCAATAGCCGTGATACCAATGGCAATACTATAGATAGACCAGCTTTCTTCTTTGGCAAAAGATAATGAACTTTCTTTTTTAACGCCCCATCTAGTATCCGATACTTCGCCTGTTACTACGTATACATCAATTTCGCCGCTCTTACGTACGATTTCATCCGCCAAACTACCCCTCAATAAATTTAGCCAACGGGGACGAACTTTTTTCCAGACGATAATTTGCGTCACATTTTGCTCATGAGCAAAATTCATAATTTCTTTTACAATATCAAAACCCGTTAAAACACGCGTTTCTGCCCCTAATTGAGCAGCAAGATGTAAATTCTGAATCGCACTATTCCGCCTGTCTTGTTGCCGTGGGGTATCAACATACACAGCGATCCATTCACCTTGTAAACCTGCTGCTAAACGCCTTGCTGTACGGATTAACTTTAATGATCTCGGACCAGGACCTACACAAACTAATATTTTTTCTTTTGATGGCCAAATATGTTTGATACCTTGGCCTTGTCGATACAACAGTACTTGTGCACCAACACGCTCTGCCGTCACGCGTAAAGCTAATTCTCTTAAAGCTGCTAGGTTGCCTTTGCGGAAATAATTGTCTTTGGCTATTTCTGCTTGCACAGGAAAATAAACTTTGCCTTCTTGTAAGCGTTTAATTAAATCTTCCGGTGGTAAATCCACCAGCTCAATTGTTTCAGCTAATTCAATCATGGAATCGGGTACCGTTTCTTTAACATGTGCATGAATAATTTGCGATGCCACGTCCGTACGGCTTTCAATATGTTGCACATTGAGTGTCGTGTAGACATCGATACCACAATCGAGTAATTCTTTAATATCTTGCCACCGCTTAGTATGACGCAGCCCGGGTGCATTGGTGTGGGCCATTTCATCCATTAAAATTAAACCAGGATTACGTTTTAAAGCGGCATCTAAATCAAATTCGACTAATTGTTTACCTCGGTAATCGATGGTTTTTTTAGGTAAGATTTCTAATTTTTCTAATAAAGCTTCTATTTCAGTACGACCATGTGATTCGACCACCCCCACCACCACATCCAAACCTTGCGCACGTTTAGCTAAGGCATCTTGTAACATGGTATAAGTCTTACCCACCCCGGGCGCTGCGCCTAAATAAATTTTTAATTTACCGCGTTGCTCTTCCCGCTCTTCTGCTTGAACGCGTTGTAATAATTTTTCAGGATTGAGTCGCGGCATTTAAATTCCTTGAATAATTATCCAATGCAAGATTAAGTAATAATACATTCACACGTGGTTCGCCTAACACATAAAATGGGCGAGCTTGCGTGAAACGTTCAATTAATAGTTGTAAATCGGCTTCTGAAATGTGGCGTGATTGCGCAATACGTGGTACCTGATAAAGCGCATCTGAAGGACTGATATCAGGATCTAAGCCACTACCTGATGCTGTTACCAAATCGACTGGGACAAGACGATGCTGAGGATCGTTTGCTTGCAAAGTAGCAACTCGCTCTTTTACAGCAGCTAGAAAGTCCGGATTAGAAGGCCCCAAATTGGAACCGGAGGAATTTTCTGCATTGTAAGGAAAAGGGGTAGTGGCTGAAGGTCGCCCCCAAAAATAATGGGGTGCAGTGAAAGATTGGCCGATTAAAACAGACCCCACTATTTTGTTGTCTCGTTCAATTAAACTCCCATTTGCTTTCCACGAAAAAAATAATTGCGCAAAACCGGTGACAATTACCGGATAAATAATACCTGTTACGATCATTAGGGTAATTAACAGATTAAAAGCGATTTTGAGAGAGTTAATCATGTTAATCCCAACCCTATTAATAATAAATCAATCAATTTGATGCCGATAAACGGTACGATTAAGCCTCCTACTCCATAAATAAGCACATTGCTACGCAACAATCGTGCAGCCGATACCCGCCGATATTTAACGCCACGTAGAGCAAGTGGGATCAGGAAGATGATGATGAGTGCATTAAAAATAACAGCTGATAACACCGCACTTTGGGGGGTTTGTAGATGCATAATGTTTAAGGTATTTAAGACAGGATAAGTGGTGGCGAAAGCTGCGGGCAAAATAGCGAAATATTTGGCAATATCGTTCGCGATACTAAACGTTGTCAATGCGCCGCGCGTCATTAATAATTGTTTGCCAATTTCAACGACTTCAATCAGCTTAGTAGGGTTAGAATCAAGGTCCACTAAATTTCCTGCTTCTTTCGCTGCTTGGGTCCCTGTATTCATCGCAACAGCTACATCTGCTTGAGCTAAGGCAGGTGCATCATTTGTCCCATCACCTGTCATCGCAACTAAATGACCTTCGGCTTGCAAACGTCGGATTAAGGCGAGTTTATCTTCTGGTTTAGCAGAAGCAAGGAAATCATCCACCCCCGCTTCGGCCGCAATCGCTGCGGCTGTGAGAGGGTTATCTCCTGTCACCATGATGGTTTTAATACCCATTTGCCGTAATTCAATAAACCGTTCGCGAATACCTCCTTTAACCACGTCTTTAAGATGAATCACCCCTATCACTTTAGGGCCTTCGACCACCACTAAAGGAGTTCCGCCCTGGCGGGAAATTTGATCGACATTTTTTCGAATGGAAGCGGGAAAAACGCCTCCCATTTGTCGAATATAGGCTTCTATTGCTTCAGCAGCGCCTTTACGAATTTGGCGACCCGGCAAATTGACGCCGCTCATGCGTGTTTGAGCAGTAAAGGGAATAAAGGTTGCACCTAATTCCGCAATTTCACGGCCGCGTAAGCCGTATTTTTCTTTTGCTAAGACCACGATACTACGCCCTTCCGGGGTTTCATCTGCTAAGGAAGCGAGTTGGGCGGCATCCGCTAAATCTTGAATGTTTACACCTTCGGCAGGAATAAACGCTGTTGCTTGTCGATTACCTAACGTAATGGTTCCCGTTTTATCAAGAATCAAGGTATCAATGTCCCCTGCTGCTTCAACGGCGCGGCCGGATAAGGCGATCACATTGGCTTGAATCATTCTATCCATGCCTGCAATGCCAATAGCGGAGAGTAAGCCACCTATCGTCGTCGGTGCCAGGCATACAAATAAAGCAGCCAACACGGTAATCGTCACCACGTTGCCTGCATGGGCGGTCGCCACACTGTAGATAGAAAACGGAAGTAGTGTGACACAGACGAGTAAAAATACGATGGTTAACGCCGCTAATAAAATAGTCAATGCTATTTCATTAGGTGTTTTCTGGCGTTTTGCCCCTTCTACTAATTCAATCATGTGATCTAAAAATGTTTCACCCGGATTAGAGGTAATGCGAATGATTAGCCAATCTGACATGACTTGCGTGCCACCCGTAACGGAACTACGATCTCCACCATTTTCACGTATCACAGGGGCGCTTTCGCCGGTAACAGCACTTTCATTCACCGTGGCAACACCTTCTATAACTTCCCCATCGCTAGGAATGAAGTCCCCCGCTTCAACTAATACGATATCGTCTTCACGTAATACCTCAGAAGGGACGAGGGTCACTTTAGCGGTACGGCTTGCTTTGGATAATTTTTTCGCTTGAATCTCTCGGCGACTTTTTCGTAAGGCTTGCGCTTGGGCTTTCCCTCGCCCTTCTGCCATGGCTTCCGCGAAATTAGCAAATAATACGGTAAACCATAACCAAAGGGTGATACCTAAAATAAAACAAGCAGATGCTTCACCTTGCCCCAATAAGGCTTGTAAAAATAATAAAGTGGTGAGAATAGAGCCAATGTAAACAGTAAACATAACAGGATTACGAATTTGGTGATGGGGCGATAACTTAACGAAAGCCTCGCGTATTGCTCTTTTGATGAGAGGCATTCTAGTAACCATATTGCCCCCAAAGCATAAGCTGTTCAACAATAGGCCCTAAGGCGAGCGCCGGTAGGAAAGATAAGGCACCTAGCAGGAGCGTCACTGCTATTAACAAAATAATAAAAAGCGGCGTATGGGTGGCGAGTGTTCCCACACTGGTAGGAATCATTTTTTTGCGGACTAATGAGCCAGCAATAGCTAAAACGGGAAGGGCAATCCAATAACGGCCTATTAATATTTCGAAACCACCTACGATGGTATAAAACGGCATGTTGGCATTGAGGCCTGCAAATGCGCTGCCGTTATTATTAGCCATGGAAGTAAAAGCATAAAGCATTTCGGTAAAACCATGGGCTCCTGGGTTACCCAGCGCATCGGTTCCCATATGAGTCACTGCGGCAATCGCGGTTAAAAATAAGACCATGAGCGGCATAATTAAAACCGCTAAGGAAGCCATTTTCATTTCGTAGGGTTCAATTTTTTTGCCTAAATATTCGGGCGTCCGCCCTACCATTAACCCTGCTACAAAAACAGTGATAATAACGAGCATTAACAAACCGTATAATCCCGACCCTACTCCACCAAATGCAACCTCACCTAAATGCATCAGCCAGAGTGGCATCATACCGCCCAGTGGAATAAAAGAATCCTGCATCGCATTAACTGAACCATTTGACGTGGCAGTCGTAGCTGCTGCCCAAAAGGCAGAATTCGTAATGCCAAAGCGTGTTTCTTTCCCTTCCATATTGATGGTTTGATCGACACCTAAGTGATGGAAAGCAGGATTACCTTGCTGCTCGGTTGCGGCTGTGAGCCACGCGAAGGGAATAAACAAGAGCAACATGGCCAATAAGAGGGCCCACCCTTGCCGCTTATCATGCACCATGATGCCAAAGGTATAACAGAGTGCTGCGGGAATCAGTAAGATGGCGAGAGTTTCTAAAAAATTACTGATGGGTGTGGGATTTTCATAGGGATGCGCAGAATTCACATTAAAAAATCCACCGCCATTGGTGCCTAATTGTTTAATGGCAATTTGGGAGGCAACAGGGCCCATAGGAAGTATTTGCTCGGTGAGGGTTTTGGTAGGCTGCTGATAAGTAATGGGCTGGGTTAAATGGGCAACTTGGTACGCTTTAAAATTTTGAATGACACCTTGAGAAGCCAACAGTAAAGCAAGCACAAGGGATAAAGGCAGTAAAATATAAAGTATGCTACGTACTGCATCGACCCAAAAATTACCTAGCGTCGACGTTTCACGTCGAGTGAGGCCGCGAATAAAAGCGATAAGCAAGGCCATGCCGGTGGCTGCAGAAAGAAAATTTTGCGTGGTCAATGCAAACATTTGCGTGAGATAGCTTAAGGTATTTTCACCGCTGTAAGCTTGCCAATTAGTATTAGTAATAAAACTCACGGCTGTATTAAAAGCTAAGCTAGGTGCCACAGCATCAAAGGTTTGGGGATTAAGTGGCAGGAAATTTTGCAAGCGTTGAATACCATATACTGCTAAGAAACCGAAAAAGTTAAAAAATAACATGGCAACTAAATATTGCTTCCAATCCATTTCTTTTTCAGCAGAAATACCGCAAAGTCGATAAATAAAATATTCAATCGGCTTAATCACGCGGTCTAGCCCGCAAGGTATACCTTCATAGACACAGGCCATGTATGAGCCTAGCGGTTTGATGAGGAGGAGAAGGACGATGAGATATAAGAAAATTTGAAATGCATCCATCTCTGTCATAGCGGAATCCTTGCCATCCTTTGACTTAAAATAATTCCGGTTTAAATAATACTACTAACAAATAAACGAATAGGCCTAGTGTAATGAAGAAACTAATCCAATAAAACATCGTCATTCGCTCCGTGATAAGGCATCAAAAAACTGGATTAAGGCAAAGCTCAGAAGGAAGAAGACGATAGTAATGCTGATAAAGAAAAGATCGGCCATGATCGGTTCGTCCTAACAATTATCTGGCTCTACTGTAGCAAACTAATCAGCTTTTGGATAATAAATTTTAATAGGCCTTTTGCTTCTATCGACGACTGCGAAAGCAGTCAATTCATGGGGATGGAGGGTCGTTTTACTCATGAGATGCTGCACCCTCACTCTCCGAACGGTTTCTGCATCACCAATCAAGGAACGATGACACCGCCAGGGTACGGCTTCAGCGCACATAACGGCGACATGGGTTTTGGTTTTTATCAATTGATTAAGTGCTTTTAAGGCTAAATAGAATTGATGGGTTTGCATGTAATCTGCATAACCGCGAAAGCTTGCATTCCGCCAGCCTTGGTTAATGGAGTCTTTGTGAGCATGGCGTAAGCCGCCTAGTGCTTTCATATGGGTATAGCCTATTTTATGTTTACGCAAGGCAGATTTTAATACCGCTTGATTAAACCAGGGAACATGGCGTGATTTAGGAACACTACGGACATCTACCAAATAGGTAATATGATGTGCACGGAGCATGGCGATAAATTCGTCTAATGACCGATTAGAATGACCAATTGTGTATAAAGTTGGCACAATTTTTTCCTTTTTCCACCCCTTGAAACATTCATTAGCATGCCCTATTTAGTATAATAGATATTCTTTCGAAGGAGATTAATACATGATAAAAACAGCCTATTTTCGGCATATTACTTCTTTTTTTTTGGCACTCCTGATAGTGAGCTTTGCCTCGGTTAGCTTAGCAAAAACGCTGAATTTGTATGATCAACCTGTTGCTAATGCAAAAGTAGTTAGCACGGCGGATTCTAAAAATGGATTGATTGTGGTTTTTACGCCTAAGAATAGTGAATGGGTGAAGGTGGCGGACCCTACTAATGGGAATGTAGGTTGGGTTAAATCGGCTGATTTAGGAAACACGGGAATGAATTTTAATGTTATTAGCACGGGGGATGGAACGAAAGGGTTTCAAATTATCCAATATGGCGGCTCGCAGCACTATACGGCAGAAGAAGCTCAGCAAGCAATGAAGCAAGCGCAGCAGGTGATGGAGCAGATGCATTTGCAGCAACAGACTATTCAGCGTGATATCCAGCAGATGATGCAGGATATGATGAAGGCGATGCAGCAGCAGAATATGACGTTTCCGATGATTCTGCCGATTGTGGTGGTGCCGGAGAAGAATGCAGCAGCGCCGGCCTCTAGTACGCCTGCAGCGAAGGCGGGGGCGCCGGCGGCGGGTCAGAGTAAGAAATAACGGTTTGGCCTCTTGTAGTGCTTTACCAGCCCCTCGTGCGCAAAGAGGGGATTGGTTATTTTTGAAGAGCTGCTAATAATGCGCTTCCTAGAGCCGTTTCACCGGAAGGCTTTTCCATTTTTTTACGTGGGGCAGCGGTAACAGCGGGAGTTTCCGTTAACCGCATACTAAGTTGGATCCGTTTACGCGGTACATCCACGCTAATTACTTTAACCTTTACAATATCCCCTACTTTCACCACTTCATGCGGATCTTTCACAAATCGATTCGCCAGCAATGAAATATGTACCAATCCATCTTGATGCACACCAATATCCACAAATGCACCAAAATTTGCTACGTTCGTCACTACCCCTTCCAATATCATCCCTACTTGCAAATCTTCTAACGTTTCAATGCCTTCCTTAAAAGTAGCTGTCTTAAACTCAGGTCGTGGATCGCGACCGGGTTTATCCAATTCGTTAAGAATATCAACTACAGTAGGCAATCCGAAACGTTCATCCGTATACTCCGTTGCTTTTAAACTTTTTAATAAATGCGTATTACCTAAAACTTCCGCGATCGATTTCTGCTGTCGCGATAAAATACGTTCCACTACTGGATAAGCTTCAGGGTGAACGGCAGACGCATCTAACGGGTTACTGCCATTCATAATGCGCAAAAAACCTGCTGCTTGTTCAAATGCCTTTTCACCTAAGCGCGGCACTTTTTTAAGCTGCTGACGATCGTGAAATGCACCCTGCTCATTGCGATAAGCTATTAAATTATTCGCAATCGTTTCATTTAACCCAGCAATACACATTAATAATTGCGGCGATGCGGTATTCACATCCACTCCCACTGCATTCACGCAATCTTCCATCACGGCACGTAAAGCACGCGAAAGTTTAATTTGATTCACATCATGTTGATATTGGCCAACACCAATTGATTTCGGCTCAATTTTGACTAATTCTGCTAACGGATCTTGTAAACGGCGCGCAATAGAAATTGCACCGCGATAAGACACATCAAGCGTTGGAAATTCTTGTGCCGCTAATTCAGATGCAGAATAAACAGATGCACCTGCTTCAGATACAACAATCTGTGTTAATTTTAATTCAGGATGACGTTTTCTTAATTCTGCTACTAATTTATCCGTTTCCCGAGACGCTGTGCCATTGCCAATACTAACTAACTCCACCTTAAATTGTTGACATAATTTTGCCAATGTTGAAATAGACTCATCCCAGGCATTATGCGGTGCATGTGGATAAATAACGGTATGCGTTAATAATTTCCCCGTCCCATCGACGATGACTGTTTTCACACCCGTACGCAAACCTGGATCAAGCCCTAAAGTCACCCGTGAGCCAGCCGGTGCGGCCATTAACAAATGACGTAAATTATTCGCAAACACCTGAATCGCTTCTTCTTCCGCCGCTTCACGCAAACGCATCATTAATTCTGTTTCAAATTTTAAAAATAATCTGATACGCCATGCCCATGCGGCCGATTCGATTAACCATCCATCTGCTGCACGTTTTTGATCTTGAATATCAAATCGACTGAGAATTTTCCCTAGGCATTCATCTGCTTTATCTTCATCTAACATTAAATTTAAACTTAACATATCTTCACGTTGACCTCGAAATAAAGCCAACGCCCGGTGGGAAGGAATTTTTTTGATAGGTTCTTGATAATCAAAATAATCAGCGAATTTATTGCCTATTTCTTCTTTACCCTTTATCACTTCACTTTTTAATATGGCATGCTCCCATACTTGATCGCGTAATTCGCCTAATAAATTGGCATCTTCGAAAAATAATTCCATTAAAATATAACGAGCACCTTCTAATGCTTCTGTGGCAGACGTAATATTTTTTTCAGGATCAATAAATTTTTCTGCTAATCGCTCAGGAACCTGCGTCGGATCCTTTAACAATTCCAGGGCTAATGGCTCTAAGCCCGCTTCTTTAGCAATTTGTGCTTTGGTACGGCGTTTTGGTTTATACGGTAAATAAAGGTCTTCTAAGGTGGCTTTCTCACTGGTAGCTAGAATGGCTTTTTCTAATTCGGGGGTTAATTTATTTTGTTCCGCGATGCTTTTTAAAATAGTTTGACGCCGTTCTTCTAATTCCCGTAAATAATGTAAGCGCTCTTCCAGTGAACGTAATTGCGTATCCGTTAAACCGCCTGTTGCTTCTTTACGATAGCGAGAAATAAAAGGGACAGTCGCTCCGCCATCTAATAATTCAATAGCAGCAATAACTTGGCGAGGTTGAAGATGTAATTCATCCGCAATAATTTGGCTAATATTCATGTTTTTCTCTGGTTAAAATTTTTGGGCTATCTTAGCCAATTTATTAGCAGAATTAAACCTTTCTAAACGATAAAGAAATTTCCTTTCCTGAGATCGGGCAAAATAATGCCAGCCAAATTCAACGAATCTACGGCTTAATAAATATAGTTGCAATTATCGTTACTGCCAGCTTACTATCGCGCTTTTATCTAAGAGGACGTTTACCATGAAATTTAAGGATAACTTTATTAAAACAACTGCTTTCATCGCGCTATCAGTTGCTAGTCTTTTTATGGCTCCCGCTACTATAGCAGCACAGCCGGAAATTATTAAACAGGTGAGGATTGTGAATAATAGTGAATTAACGCTAAAACCGACTGCGGAAGGGTTTGCTCAAGGGTGTGTGGGTGGCAGTCTTCCTCCTTTTGCTGAGCCGGTTGAGCCGCATACCATTCGGAATATTAATATTCACTTTATTCAATATACTAACACGTGCCAATTTAATATCTTACCTCAGCCGCATATGATGACTTATGAAGAAGCATGTCATGGCGTACAGCCAGCCGATACGGTGGTTTTCTCGGGAAGTAACTCTTCGACGCTTCAATGCCAGATTAGTTAGCGATAAATGTCTGGGATCGATGGGAAAATATACCTCTAAGGCTTGTGTTATAACCCAAGCATTTTTGATAAGGATGGATGGATCCCGGCCTTCGCCGGGATGACACATTTTTATATTGATTTACAGGACAGTAGTCGCGAAAACGGGAATGACCAAAATATAGCTTATTTCTTTCTATATTTTTTCCTGTACTTCTTTGGCCCGTGGGGACCCTTTCCTCTTGGCATGATTTCAGCCTCCTCTTAAAATGGGGTTTTATTCTAACATATGTTATAGAATACTTAAGTACTTAATAAGGACACCAGCTGATAATGTTTAATACCTTACTGATTTTTTTAGGTGTAGGCCCAGAACATATTGTTTCTTGGGAAGCAAAGGCTAATTTATGAAACTCCCTGTTTTACACCCACATGATACGGTTGAAATCATCGCACCTGCTTCACGCTGTAGTGATCAACAATTAATAGAATTAAAAAATCTACTTAGCGCTTGGCAATTAAATTATATTGTTGCGGACGATATTTTTGGAAAAGATTTATTTTGCGCTAATACCGATCCCATGCGTTTCAAGCATTTGAAACAAGCCTTGCAAAATCCCGATAGCAAAGCGGTTATATGTGCGCGTGGGGGATATGGATCGATGCGATTAATTCCAGAGTTAGCAAAACTCCCTCCCCCCGCCTCTCCTAAACTTTTTATTGGCATGAGTGATATCACCGCCTTACATCTTTATTTATTGCAGCAATGGCAATGGCCAGTTATTCATGGAGCCGTGGCACCTGATCGATTTTCGCTGGAATCGATTGCAGCTTTGAAAACCCTGTTATTTGGCGAGACCAAACAAGTTGAGTTCGATGAATTATTACCACTCAATTCTGCAGCAGAAAAAGATGGTTTGATTAAAGCCAGTATCACAGGCGGTAATTTATGTATGGTGCAAGCCAGTATGGCAACCCCATGGCAGTTGGATGGACGGAGTAAAATTATTTTGCTAGAAGAAGTTGGCGAACGAGCTTATCGTGTTGATCGCATGTTAGAACATTTACGCCAAGCGAATATTTTTAAAGATGCTGCTGCTATTTTATTCGGTGATTTTCTCAAAGGTAACGAGCCAAACGGCTCGTCTTTAATTCAACCGACATTAAGCCGTTTTGCAGAAAGTTGTCATATTCCTGTGATGCAAGTAGCAGGAATCGGTCATGGGGAGGTGAATTTTCCTATCCCTTTAGGAACACCAGTGCAATTACGGCTAGGCAAGAAAATCAAACTCATTTGTGACTTATCATAATAACGTTATTTTTCAAACGGCTGAATAATTTCATCCACTTTCTTTGCACAGATAAAATCATTCTCTGATAAGCCGCCAATGGCATGCGTGTGATATCGCACTAAGCAATGGTTATAACCCACTTCCAAATCGGGATGATGATTTTCACAATGCGCCATCCATGCAATCGCATTTACAAATGCCATGGTTTGATAGAAATTTTTGAAATGAAAATCTTTAAAAATTTGTTTGGCATCAGCGCTCACTTCCCATCCTTTGGCAAGTTGCTTGAGCAATGAGTGCACGGTAGCTTTATCTAATGGCGGTACGCCGCCTTCACAGGGAACGCAATGTTTATTTTCTAATGAGCAGGATATTGATTTTTCCATATTTTTCCTCTAACTATATCTTCAGGAATAGCAATTATACCTCAAATCGCCGCTTAACTATTTTTTTCTCTTCATATTATCTTAAGTTTGGTTTGATACGCTCGAAAGAAATCGCATACATTTATTCCTGGATTTTATTAGAAATGAACCGCCAAATCTTGCAATATAGC
Organism: Gammaproteobacteria bacterium; assembly: GCA_021324335.1. GTDB lineage: Bacteria > Pseudomonadota > Gammaproteobacteria > DSM-16500 > DSM-16500 > Aquicella. The sequence continues at coordinate 28,063 of JAJPJH010000108.1, read as the reverse complement.
ACTTCTATGGCAGCCTCTTCGCTGCATAGGAAGCTTACGGTTCATCTTTTCCTTTTTTTTATTATTCGACTTATTCTGCCGTAAGGCAGAATCCCACTATGGCCTGGCGAGGCAATACGCATCACAATTTTCTCATTTATCTAAACGATAACAATTTTAATTGTTATTAATAGTTATTTTTCACACAAAACGATGTGGAGGTTTTTATGCCATTAGGTGGAGGAGTATATATAGGTGAAGGGAGCATGTCAGTCATGGATAGAAAAATTCGTCAAGAGGAAATGAAGAACTATCTATCTTCTCTTGTTACTAAAGTAGTCAGTCCCGTGATTCAGGTTAATGAGCTTGCTAATATCTCAAAAAAATTAAACGCAATGGAAAGGGAAGTAATGGATATGAGAGCGGCTTCTCAAAATGAGAATGAGATAGAGCAAATTAAGGGAATTCGTGAAAGAATAAATAGATATAAGCAATATCTCTCTTCTTTGCAAAAAGATATTCAAAATTATAAAGAAAGTTTGGCTCAGCCTAAAACTGCTAGCAACAACACTAATGTTACTCACCTAACAACGGATAGTATGGGTACCAGAAGTTCTATTGAAAATTGCGGCTCAGATGTTTTTCAGCAATATATTGCGCCTCATTTGAATGTGAAAGATAGGGCAAATATGAGTCGGGTTTCAAAAAGCTGGCGAAACGTATCTAATCATTGCCCTATTCCAAATCAATCTGTCATCTCGTTGACGAAGAAGATTTATTTGAGAATAAGCATGTTTAGCTCGCCGACATTAGCAGAAATCAAGCAAGCGAGAAATATAGCTATTACTTATTCGAAAGGGGATAAATCAAAGGAAGCAATGGCAACAGCACGCTACTTGGATGCTATTATCAAACGGAGAAAACCATGAGCTTGTAATAAAAAGTAAGTGACGTCAAAAGGATGGTGAGGAGCCATCCTTTTGGTATAGCAAGAATGAAAGTTTACTACTCAGTATATTGAAGAAACACGCTAACTAACTATTGTCTCTTGCAACTCACATTGAGGTGATTTTATTTTAATTTTTTTCTTCAAAAGACGGGGCCCAACAATATTAATGCAAAGTCCCGCAATTACCAAAGCCGAAGCAATCAGCTTCCACGTCTGAAGAGCTTCACCCATAATAAATACCGAACTCACTATACCAACTATCGGCACTAATAAAGTAAATGGCACGACAGAAGCAACAGGATGATGATTAATCAGCCAATTCCATAATCCATACCCTACCCAGGTGGAAATATACACAATGTAAGCAAGAGAAATTGCAGCAATCCAAGAAAAATGATGCAAACTAAAAAGAATTTTTTCCGGCCCTTCTATTAGGCAAGACACTAATAGCAACGGAAAACAAGAAATAAAACTCCCCCATACAACGACTGCTATCATATTCGAGCAGCTCATTTTCTTGGTGATCAGATTGCCTAACCCCCATGATATGGCTGCAGCAATGACTAATAAAAAACCCGGTAAAGTCATACTGCTATTCCCTAAGTGCATCACCACGAGGATGATACCGGTAAAAGCAACGATCGCTCCGAAAATCTGCCAGATCGTTGGTCGCTCGCCTAAAAAAATGGCAGCAAAAAAGATGCTAAAAAATATCTGAACTTGCGACAATAAAGAAGCCATCCCTGCTGTCATCCCTACCGATAAGCTGGTAAAAATGAATGAAAACTGCAATCCAAACATCACTACCCCATATGACGCCACCATCTTAAACGAAGCAGAAGGCCATTTAACGAAAAAGATAGCGGGAACACTGGCAAGAAAAAATCGCAAGGCGCAAAGAAACAAGGGAGGAATTTCTTGAACCCCCAGTTTGACAAAAATAAAGTTGCAGCCCCAAACGACAGCAACAATAAGGGCTAAAATAATATGTTTTATGGGCATGAATGAGTTACTTTTAAATTAAATCATTATTATAGTTAGAGCTGCTTAAACTAGCATTAGATAAAATAATAATCAACCATCAATTAAATTATTAATTTATCAATTACTTAGGTAATACAATCCCGCGACGTACTAATTTTAATGTGAAAATATTCTCCCGGCAGAATATCTTGCGGACAGAGTTGGCCACAAGGACGGTGATAATCATAGGTAACGTCACCCAATCGCTTAATAAAAAACTGAATGCAGCCCCGATTTGTACCACAAGTCCTTCTCGAGCTACAGAGCTAGACGCACCCCTTGCGACAGAAATCAGGGTAACAAGCGACTTAGGCAGCGCAAGCAGCGATTAATCCCCATCACAGGAACAAAAATCACACCCGCTTTTCAGATACTTGGTGGGGTGAAGAGTTTCATAATAGATAAAATTAAAATGACCTAAAAATGAGAGATTATGGAGTAAGGCAACAAGTCCGCGAAATAATAATACGCCTAAACCTGTTGCTATTCCTAGTAAGATTGCCAAGCTAACGAGTAATAACGACTCATGAATTTGCAACTGCGTGCTGCCTGCACCTTCATCATCCATAAAAACTCATCCCTAAGTTTTTAAAATCAATTACTCATATTGTAGTTCAAATTATACATAATCCAAAGTGAGCCGCCCACTAGAATGGAGATAATTAAGATACTAAATAGAAAAGGTAACAAATTCCATCGGCCTTCAGGACTGCAATTTAATCGTAAGAAACAAATGCACTGCACAAATAACTGAATGACAGCTAATCCCGCCAATCCGAGATAAAGATAGGTATCCGATAGCATACGCTTCTCAACCAAGCCAAAAGAGATAAGCGTTAAGATAATGCAGAGGATAAAACCAATAATATAAGAAGAAAGTGTTTTTTGGCCGCTGCCATGTTCGATAGAGGTTTCGTGAGGACCAGACATGTTAGATAGCCTCCATTAAATACACGATGGTAAATACGAAAATCCAGACAATATCTAAGAATGCCCAGAATAAACCTAAATAGGTTAATCTTCTTCGCATCATAGGATTAATACCAAATACCAAAAGTTGGATGACTAGCGTTAACATCCAGAATAATCCCATGAACACGTGAAAACCATGGGTACCAACCAGGGTAAAGAAGGCAGATAAAGCTGCGCTGCTTTGCCAGCTGTGGCCTTCAAGGCACAAGTGCACGAATTCATTGATTTCCATGCCAACAAAAGTAGCACCTAAGAGAAATGTAATGATAAGCCAGGTGATCACTTTCTTTATTTCATTTTTATAAAGCGCCAAGATAGACATGCCATACGTGAAACTACTCGATAATAAAACCATCGTTTCTACCAATACATAGGGCATATCTGTTAGTTCTTTTAAGGCGGGACCGCCATATAAATCAGTATGCAATACAGCAAACGTAGCGAAAATGATCGCAAATAAAATGCAATCACTCATGATATAAATCCAGAAACCAAAAATATCTGTGGCATCTGCATTATGATGATGATCGTGGTGGGTTAACGTATCTGCTGTCATGCTATTACCTTCTCTAATCTTTCAATCTCAGCGGTTTTGACATAATAGTCTGTATGAGTATCAAACGTGCGGATAATGGTAGTAGCAAGAATACCAATTAAGCCTGCTACCGTTAGCCAACCAATATGCCAAATCATGGCAAACCCAAACATACCGCTAAACATGGCAATGATAAAACCAATGCCCGTATTTTTGGGCATGTGAATATCTTGATACTGTGGGTGAGTGATGGCATGGGGATTTGCTAATTTCTTTTGTTTAGCAACCCAAAATGCATCTCGGCTGTCGACGTGAGGAAGGATAGCGAAATTATAGAAAGGTGCAGGTGATGGAATAGACCATTCTAATGTTCGGCCGCCCTCCCACGCATCGCCAGTTTTATCTCGATAGTGTTCGCGATTTTTGATGCTCACGATCAATTGTAAAACTTGGAACATGACACCGCATCCAATAATCGCGGCCCCAATGGCTGCAACAATTAGATAGGGATGCCATTCTAAATTAGAATAATGGCTTAAACGTCTAGTCATGCCCATGAGACCCAGTGCATATAACGGCATGAAGGCGGTATAAAATCCAATCAGCCAACACCAGAAAGCATATTTACCTAATTTTTCATTTAATTTGAAACCAAATGCTTTAGGGAACCAATAGGTGAATCCAGCTAAGTAACCAAATACCACCCCACCGATAATCACATTATGGAAGTGGGCAATTAAGAAGACACTGTTGTGAACTTGGAAATCAATAGCTGGAACAGCGAGCATCACACCCGTCATGCCACCAATCACAAATGTCGTGATAAATCCTACTGTCCATAACATGGGTGTGGTAAAAGTAATGCGACCGCGGTACATCGTAAAGAGCCAGTTAAATACTTTTACGCCAGTGGGAATAGCAATAATCATGGTTGCTATGCCGAAAAATCCGTTTACATCTGCACCTGCTCCCATGGTAAAGAAATGGTGTAGCCAGACAATAAACGATAAAACTGTAATAGAAGCAGTTGCCCATACCATTGTGGTATAACCAAATAAATATTTTTTCGAGAAAGTTGCAACCACTTCGGAAAACATACCGAAAGCAGGCAAGATCAAAATATAAACTTCGGGATGGCCCCATATCCAAATCATATTGATATACATCATCGAATTGCCGCCAAAATCAGCGGTGAAGAAATGCATACCAAAATAACGGTCTAAAAATAACATGCCTAAGGTAACGGTTAAGACGGGGAAAGCCAGGATCACTAAAATCATGGAGCAAAAAACCGTCCACGCAAACACGGGCATTTTCATCATCGTCATACCGGGGCAGCGCATTTTTAAAATCGTAACAACGAAATTAATACCGGATAACAATGTACCAACACCCGATATTTGCAATGCCCAAATGTAATAATCGACACCCACGGTTGGGCTGTATGCTATTTCAGAGAGCGGGGGATAAGCTAACCATCCGGTTGCTGCAAAATCCCCGACCACCAGCGAAATGTTGACTAAAACAGCACCGACAACAGATAACCATAGACTTAATGAATTTAAATAAGGAAAGGCCACATCGCGTGCCCCAATTTGTAATGGCAATACGATATTAATTAAGCCAAACATAAACGGCATCGCCATGAAAAAGATCATGATGACCCCATGCGCAGTAAAGATTTGGTCGTAATGTTCGGGAGGTAAATAACCTAGCGAATCACCAGCAGCTAATGCTTGCTGTAATCGCATCATGATGGCATCTGTAAACCCTCGCAGGAACATGACGAGCGCGAGGATAAGATACATGATCCCGATTTTTTTATGATCCACGGAAGTGATCCATTCAGACCATAACCATTTCCATTTTTTAAAATAAAATAATGAACCCAGAATAATCGCACCGACGACTGCCATCATCGCTGCTGCACCCATGATGATAGGATTATGATAAGGGATTGCTTGTAGAGTTAGATTTCCGAAAATGAATTTTTCAAGCATATCTATTTACCTTTCTTGCTATTGGAAGCGTCTGCCATCTCTTGCATTGGCATTGACATAGGCATCATGGATTTCATGACGACTGTATTGAATATGTCTTTATCAGCTGAAGCGTAATATTCAACAGCATTATTTTGACTAGGTTCAATTAACTTATTATAAGCCATCGCTGTTAATTGCTTGGATGATTGTTTGACTGTTTTCACCCATTGATTAAATTCTTCTTGTGAACTGACGCGTGCAATAAATTTCATATCAGAAAATCCATCGCCAGTGAAATTAGCAGAGATGCCTTGATAATCCCCCACCGCATCAGCAATCAAATGTAATTTGGTTTGCATGCCTGCCATAGCATAAATTTGTCCGGCTAATTGTGGGATTTGGAATGAATTCATCGGGCCTTCTGCTGAAATTAAAAATCGCACCGGAACGCCGACGGGAAATTGGACGTAATTAACCGTTGCAATATTTTGATCGGGATAAATGAATAGCCATTTCCATTCTAGTGAAATAGCTTGTATGGTGAGTGTTTTACTATCTTCTGCTAGTGGTTTATAAGGATCTAATCGATGAGAACTTTGCCAAGTAATTACACTCAAAATGACAATGATAAGGCAAGGAACAGACCAGCAGATCACTTCTAATAAGGTACTATGTGACCACTCAGGTGAATACGTCGCCTTCGTATTGCTTTCTCGATAACGCCAAGCAAAAGCAAAAGTCAAAATGATGACAGGGATAACCACGATTAACATCAATAAGGCGGATGTAATGAGGATATGTTTTTCATCTGTTGCGATGATGCCTTTAGGTTCCAACATCGTCAACTTACAACCCGTTAATAATAATGCGAATCCTAAACAGGTTACTGTCGAAAGAACTTGTCGAATTTTCATCACAATGCTAAACCCTCGATTGAAAAAATGGCTCATCACAGGATATAAAGGTATAAGCATTGTGCCCCGCTTCTCCTGCTATCCTTGATTTGAGCTAATTCACATGTCAATTGGACTCTTATGGTCCAACTATTTTTTCTTAACTTTCAATAAATTAAGGGCATCTTAGCGGCCCATTGGTTGAGTCTTATTTGTCTGGGGGAAACAATACCCCATTTTTTGTACAGAAAACATTGATCTAGATCATGGATTTTTTTAAAAAGCTTGATGATTCGTTTGACAAATTAGATGAGTAAGGTAAAATATAATGCATTAAAAATATGATAATTCCCTGTAAATAATAATATATTGGTTTTCTTTATGCGCAGCTCACTTTCACATTATTCATCTTGTACTAGTTGCATGTTTACTCCTTTTGGCACCACCGAGGAGCAAGAAAATTTAGCCATCAAACAATATCGCACCTTAGAACGAAAAGAAGTGTTATGTCTTCCCAAACATAAATTCCAAAGTCTCTATGTGATTCAACATGGCGTATTGAAAACCTATCAAGCTGAAGTAGACGGGAAAGAGCTGATTCGCGGGTTTTATTTTGCTGGGGAGATATTGGGATATGAAGCAATCTATACTGGCCATTATCTTTTTTCAGCCGCTGCATTAACCGAAACGGTCGTTTGCGAAGTGCCTTATGAAAATTTTCTCGAGTTACTGCATTCTAATCCTGAATTACAAAAACGTATCTTATATTTAATTAGCCGGCAGTTAAATATAGGCTCTTATTTAGTTTCGAGTACCGCAGCACAACGGCTTGCTGCGTTTCTTATCGATTTATCAGTAAGATTGCATCCTTCAGAAATAAAGCGCGAATTTATTCTACCTATGTCGAGACAAGATATAGGTAATTATTTAAGGCTAACTGCAGAAACAATTAGTCGTGTTTTTTCTCGTTTTCAAAAAAACAAAATTATTGCGATTAACCACAAAAAAGTTTATTTAAAACAGCCGGAAAAATTAAAGCAGATTGCAGATGGTCTGCTGGCAACGCCTATCCTGCTCTAATGCCCAGTACTTTCACTTTTGAAATATCCACTCCTCTGATGCCGGATACGGAATGAGCAATGTGAAGGAGTTCTTCTAATTGTTCTTTGGAATAAACAGTACCTTTAAAAATCGCAATACCATTTACAACAGTTGCGTCTATCTTGATGTTGGAAAGAGTATGATCTGTCATTATTTTCGTATTAATAATGCCTGAGTTAACGCTATCACTCATCAAAGTTAAAACGGGCTCTGCCATTATAGGAGAGGCAATAGCTAATCCGAATGATAAAATTAAAATTGAAATTATTTTTATCTTTTTCATTGTTAATCTCCTATCACTTACATATTACTTAAAAAGTCATAAGAAACTAACTATAGTATATCGCGAATGAAAAAATTGTGCTTAATTCTACCAGTAAGTATTTGATTTTTTAGCCTGCCACCCAATATCCTTCTTCACTTTCGGTGTAATTCAACCATGCACTCGATAAAGCCATGCTAGTCATTGCATCTTTTATCACACTCATCTGATAACCATTGACGGGTACGGTAAAATGCCAATTCTTTCCAATTGCTTGACAATAATTTTCTCCCTCATGCCATGTGCCTGAAGCAGAAATAACTTTCATCACACGAGAACCTTCTTCTCGGCATACATATCCGGCAGCCAGCTGGTCACAAGGAAGATTTTGCATTCCCTCATTATTTTTATAAATAACACATTGTCCCTTCCCTTCCTGAGGATAAGATTCTGCCCAACTCCAAATTGCAGCAGCTAAACGGGAATCATCCACACTCAGCATATCCATGCTTGGCCAATTGATATTACATCGCATTAATTCTTGCATATCATTATCTTCTAATTTTTTCTCTGAGTGCACCGCATTGGATAATTTCGTTCTATCTTCGTAAATACGCCACAGACTCGTGTGAGTAGAATCAGAATTAAAAATATTAGATTTTCCACAATCGGGATAACCAGGAAAATCTGTGATATTCGCATCAATAAATGAATAAGGGTCAGAAGAGATTTCACCTATGCCTGCAAAAACATAATCATTCCACTGTTGAGAAAATTTGTCTTGATCTTTGAAATCAGAAGCGCATCCTTTGGTAACAATCAATAATTGTTTCCCAGCTCGTAGAATATCAGCTTTAGTAAGCGAACTGGGAATAGCCATACATCCTTTTAAATTATCATTTTCTTTTCTCAAGACACTTGGCTTAAAAATAAAATCTCCTAGATATGTCTCTAATTCTGAAGCTAATTGAGGCTCATGACCATCGAGGTGCCGCTCAATGTACAATAATACAATTTCCTCAGGATTTGCTTTTAACCAATCACGCAGTTCTTGTAATCCTTCAGTTATATTTCTATCAAATGGACTGCAACCTAAATTTTTATCCGTACCATGGCATAACATGATGTCTTTTGAGTGCTCGTCATGACTTTTTGTCCAGTGTGCATCATATTCAATACTGCGTACACCTGCATTTAATTGCTCATAAACAGAAAGTTGTTGATTGGGATCGACATAGCTGCGTCTTGGAGTAGAATAGCTCGCGGAGTTGAAGGAATTATGCGTTGCAAGAAACGTGGTCTCATTAAAAGGAGCATGAACATCGATTTCCCGTTGTAATTTTAATGCATTCATTACCCATGTAGTTTGTTGAGCAGCTTGGCTAATATGAGCAGCACCTATTGATAGCAATAAAAATAAAACGGCTTTTTCCCATTTATTACTCATCTTATTTTTCTCCCCAAAATTATGCAGTATGGCTCAGGCCTCTATAAGTTAAATTCTTAAACAAAATATATTTAATAGCTAAATAATTGGACATATTAATGCTGTGAGCTTTTACTATATCAGGTTTCTGCCATATAATAAAAGATGAGATATAAAAGGAGAAAAGACTATGTTGCAATGGGCTGTTGTGTTTCTTATCATTGCCATCATTGCGGGAGTATTAGGGTTTCCGGGAATAGCAATTATTTCTGTGGAAATGGCTAAAATTTTATTTATCATTTTCCTTGTTCTGTTTGTCTTATCATTAGTACTTCATTTAGTTAGACGCACCCGGTAATTCTGATTATCATTTGCAATCCAAAGACAAATAGAAAATTACTATTTGTCTTTGTCATTTTATATAAAGTGAATCATTATTTACCCATTTACATCGTTGCTTATGATCAATAACTGGTTTCATGTTCATATCTTTATGATAAAAATTTAGTGAGCATTTGAATAAATATTTCGACATTTTCTTGAATAGGTACATGACCACCGTTAGGAATAATCCAAAGATAACTATTTGGAATACTTTTGTACATTTCAATCGTTAAATCTAAGGGATAAAGCGGGTCTCTGTCGCCTTGTATGAGTAGTGTTTTTGTTTTGATTTTTGCTAAGCTTTCAGGTGTAAAATTCATATCATTATCACTTTCACTCAGGGTTCTTGCCTGCTCCCACAACATACGGATCTGTTCATCTCCTTGCTGGTGAGTGTTACGCATCATTTCCCATTCCGCTGCCGATTGCTGAAAAGTAAATTGTTGAGAAGGATTCGTTGATCTGCCATGTCCTCGCAAATCGGGAATGATGAGTTGATGCGTTGCAGTTAAAGGTTTAAATAACGATTCCAAGCCTGCACCCGAACCTGTAAACCCATGCAATACTAATAAAGGCACACCTTTTCCATGTACTTCGTAGTACATATCAAACCCGTTTACGTAGATAGATGTCATATGAGCCTCATATTGTGTGATGGTAAGCAATAAGGGCAAGCAAAATACAAGCTATTTTAAGCAAAATCAATGGAAAAATTATTTTTTTCTTGACGTGCACTAATCTGTATGTTATTAAGAAAGAGTCATAATAAAAATATGATTAATTTCCTTAGTATCCTCAAGTTAATTTTGTAATCCTTAGCGTAACTGTCATACTGAACGTAGCGAAGGCTCCATCTTATTTGGAAATTTCTCGCTACGCTCGGAATGACAGGAATAAAAACCTAGCTCTACCACTCCACAAAAGTGGCAAATTAATATATTTTATGATATACTATAAAGTATATTAATTAAGGTTCGCTATGAGCAAATTACTAACCATCCAAGACAAAGATCGAGAAAGAATAGAACACCTAATGAAAGATTTTCAGATCAAAAAGCAAATTGATGTTGTCAGAGCTGGACTAGATTTACTTGAAAAAGAAGCCATGCGGCTTAAAAAAATCAAACGCTGGAAACAAGCAGCGAAAGCGGTGGTTGAAAATAGTAAATCCATCAATAAAGAATTCCAAAAACGCTCTAGACTCAAGAAAATATGATGATACCTAAGCAATGGCATGTCTATACAGTCGATCTGGAGCCTCGTGTAGGAACTAAGCCCGGGAAACAACGTCCTTGTTTAGCTATTCAACCGAATGAATTTAGTTTAAATGGGCTAGAAAGTACCGTAGTACTACCTATTACAACCAATCTCATCAACGATGCATTCCCATTGAGGGTCAGAATTCCAAAAGAAATGGCAGGGTTACATAAGGACAGCGATATTATCATGGATCAAATTCTCGCGTGGGATAATACCTTGTTCCAAAATGAAATCGGCAAGTTACCTGACTTTTTAATTCATGAAGTTCGTTTAGCGTTAAAAGATTTCTTAGATTTATGAGAAACTGAAGGCGATTGCTCTCGCTCAGCCAGAGAGGGAGTTGCTGAAAAAAAAGAATGCCGAATAGGCGAAAAATAGCGCTCTCTTTTAATTTCGTTTTGATTAGCTAATTCCCTGCCATGATTCTGGGCTGTTTGGAATATATGAAATACAGCTGGTTTCAGCTTCATACATTGCTTACAACAGCGTATAAAATTCACCATAATATTATTATCAATTTCAATCATTTCTTTATAATTGGGGGCAACAACAAAACGATCGATTGATTTTTCATGCGCCCCATAGTATTTCCCTTTTTGATAGGGGTAAAGGAAACAATTTGAAATACCTGTCACACGAAGTCTATCGCCATACTCAGCATATAATTTTGCTAATAGCTTAGCATATGATTTTTCGCTGCATCTTTTATAAGCCTCCTTATCTTGGGTTAAGAAGTAAAGAAGATCACTAAAATCGTCTGCTGAATTATTTTTTATCACAACATATTCAACTTCTTTCTGTCGTTGATTTAAATCCTCAACCGCCTTATCTATTGCATTTAAAATTTTATTTGAAATCAAGGAAGAGGCAGCAATAAAGCAATATTTTTTATCGTCAATAGTGGCGGCTATAGCTGAGACACAACCAGGCTCTAACACTTTTTCTTCATAACTAGGGGAAGTTAAAAAATCTTTTTCACATTTTTCCTGCTGCTCTAATTTAATAGCCGTAATATTTTCTTCTTTTGAATAATAAACATTTAACAAGGAAATTAAACAATCATTACTTTCTTTTGAGGGTTTAAAATAATATCCATCGTTATATTTTTCAATATTGCCTAATTTATTTAGATTATTGAAATCTAAATTATTATTTAAAGCCATATTAATAAAACCCTCATAACGGCTGATATTTCTACCACGTGCTTGTGGGTTTTTCTGCTTAAATTCTTGTAATTTTTTATTGTAGTTTTCAACTTTTATAGCAGCTTGATTATTTAATGCAAGCAACAAAGGCTCCAGGGCTTTGCGATTATTTTCATTTAATTTATATAAAAGTATATGTATATTATATAGCTCTTCTGAAGTAAATGTAGATACAATCTCAATAGCTCGCTCCGCTAATGCTCGTAACATTGGCTGCCAGCGTTCAGCATCAGGATTAGATAATTTTGAAATGAAATTATAGGCAAGAGCAATATGTTGAGAATTGAACTCCTTAGCAATCTCCTTGGCTCGATTTGCTAACGCTCCTAACATTGGCTGCCAGCATTCAGCATCAGGGTTAGATAATTTTGAAATGAAATTATAGACAAGAGCAATACTTTGAGAATTGAACTCTTTAGCCATCTCCTTGGCTCGATTTGCTAACGCTCCTAACATTGGCTGCCAGCATTCAGCATCAGGGTTAGATAATTTTGAAATGAAATTATAGACAAGAGCAATATTTTGAGAATTGAACTCTTTAGCAATCTCCTTGGCTCTATTTGCTAATGCTCGTAACATTGGCTGCCAGCATTCAGCATCTGGATTAGATAATTTTGAAATGAAATTATAGACAAGAGCAATGTCTTGGGAGTTGAATTCTTCTGCAATATCTTCCGATCTTTTTGCTAATACTCGTAATAGCGACCAATACTTGGGCCCACTTATATCTCGTAATTTTCCAATCAAATTTAAAATTAACCCAATTTCTCCAGCATCTAAATTATCAATATTTTTAATTACATGATGAACAAATTTATCCAACAAAGCATCATCCGGCTTATTGGATACTTTAATACCATAATATAATGAATATAATTCCTTATCCTTAATCACTCCCTCCTTAACCTGCTTTAAATTTTTCTTCTGAAGTGAGTTATTATTAGAATTATTATTAACATTCACTTTCCGCCTTACCACTGAGAGTATCTCAGGATTTTTATCCTTATTAAATTCAGCTAAATCAATAGCAGATTTACCCTCATGATTTTTAGCCTCTGGATCCGCCCCATATTCCATCAATAACTTAGTCATCTCAATTTGATTTTCGCTGACCGTATAATGTAGAGCAGTATTCCCTTCCCCAAATTTCCATTTTTTTAAAGCCACTTCGATAGTAGATTTATCTGCTTTTTCCAGTAGACGCTGCATCGATTTCAAATCATTATGCAATACTAAAAACAAAATCACCCTGCCCACATCTTCCGTTATTACTGATTGGCTATTTAAAATAATAGCCACCAACTCTTCATCATTCGCCTTAAATGCAAGCAACAAAGGACTTTCTTTTTGTTTATTCACCAGATAAGGATCAGCACCTAATTGCAACAGTCTTTTTGTAAGCAATGGTAACCCCTTGCGTACTGCTTTATGCAGAACACTTTCATTGCTACCTGGTTCTCGCAAGGTAAGATGCTGCTTAGAAACTGCTTTCTCTGCTTCTTGGTCCTTACCTTCCTCCATTAATTCCAATAATTTATCAATAGAAATACCACTAGACCGCATACCACTCTACTCGTTTATATATTTAAAATTTGCGTCATTATAAAAGAAAAATACTTAAGAATATCTTAATAAAGAGCACTGGATTAGTGGCAAATGAGATGAGGTTACATTTTGTTGAATGAAATTACTTTAATTTCTTATACTTAAACTTCTACCCTGTGTCTCCGGTTCAAGTAAGGTTTTAGCTGAATAGAATAAATTACTCCATTGGTTACTATAGGTGATTCTTTTAACTTCTAATTCCCTCTCATACCGATATAAATAATCTCCCAAAAATTGGGAAACAAATATTCCTATGACTGCAAATATAGCTATTACCAATACATCTAGCCTATCTCCCCATAAAATAGGGAGCAGAACTTTCCCTAGCAAAATAGGCACAACCACACTCACCAAACCAATAGTAGTGCATTTATCTTTAAATTGTTGCTTGTTATTCTCCAATTGATTTAATTCAGCAATTGCATTATTACGTAATTGAATTTTTGCTAATACGCTATTCAATCTACAAGCACTCATGGTTTTCAATTTGCCGTTATCTTTTAGCTTAGATAAAATTGAAATAAAATTATTGTCCTTCGTTTTTATGATTTCATCTATAGAATTAAATAGAATAGATTGATTTTTAACTGAAATGCGAAAGCTAATTTCTTCCATAAGGAAAGGGATTTTTATTAAAATGAGCTGTGGATTTTCATTAATTAACCAATAAAATTTTTTGGCTAATACAGCGAATTTTTTAAGTCTAATAGGATCAAGAAAGGAAATAATTTCTAATAAAATTTCTCTTGGTAGCGAATTTAAATTTGGTGTTACCCATTCCATTGGAACAATTCCTTATTCATCCCATCCGAGTATTCCAACCAGTCTAGCCCATCTCTCACCATTTTAAAACCTTCCCTATTATAAGAAATCAATTTGGATTAAGAGAAAAATTCCGTTACACTTCCTACCGTGTGTAAATTAAAAATACCGTGGAAATTACATATAAGGAACATATAAATGAATAAAAAACATCTGGTAATCACCTTGACTCTCTTCATGGGTCTTCAAAATAGTTTTGCCTTGGAACTTCATCAAGCACAATTAATTTCATATCACGAATGGACAACCGGAAATGGCATAGGCTCATTCAAATCCAATCCTACTAAAATAAATATTCCTACTTTGAAAATCCCCGCCGATATTACGGAAAGTTACCATTACACCAAAGTCCAAAACTTCGTTTCCTCTGGTGTAGTCGGCTTGCCCATCAACGTGAATGGCGATATTTATATCTTTATTCAGAATTTCACGAATACTACCCAACTTTACCGCTATGATTTTAAAGTCTGCGCAAAACCACCTGCTCCTCTGTGGCCCATCTGTACCTCCTCCAGCTCCACTTATCAATTAGAGCCTAATGGCTGGATAGATGATGATATTCTCCCCATCTTACAGGTGACATTCAATTACCCGGGAACCTATGAAAGCACAATAGAAGCTGACTTTTATGAAGCCAATCAAGGAGCTTATTATTCCGTGAGTTCTGACATTACGAGCGGTATAATTCAAGTCTCTCACTAATTATGTTTATTTAATTTAACCTGTAAGACAAGACGCCTTGCAGGTTAATTTTCACTAAAGCAAGAGAGCTAATTGCATCTCATTTTAAAAGCAGATATGATAAATATCAGCAGGTTTTCACTCATAAATCAGTTACGTTATAAACGATATAGACATTAAATTTATTCTAATCTATTAGCTGCCGTTACTATTTCTTGAAAGGAAGAATATTATGGCTAAGAAAAAAACATTGAAAGGAAGAAAAAGCGCTTTACGTAAACCAAAAAGGAAACTAACTAAAAAACCCACTACTAAGAAAAAAATATCCCCTATCCAAAAAGGCTATCACAGTATCACCCCCTATTTAATCGTAAATAACGCTGCTCAAGCGATTGATTTTTATAAAACAGTATTTAATGCGAAAGAAGCCATGCGCATGGAACATGGGGGTAAAATCAGTCACGCTGAATTAAAGATAGGTGATTCAAAAATCATGCTGGCAGATGAACACCCCGAGTTGGATGCAAATAGTCCTGAAGTATATGGTGGAACCCCCATCAGCATCCATTTATATGTTAAAAATGTCGATGCCATTGTTGAACAAGCCGTAGCAGCAGGTGCCAGAATCGTCAGACCAGTAGAAAATATGTTTTATGGGGATCGCAGTGGAACGGTGGTGGATCCTTTTGGACATAAGTGGCATATTTCTACTCATGTAGAAAATGTATCTCCCGCCAAGATCAAGAAACGCGCAGAAGCATTGTTTGGTGATAAAAAATAAATAATTCTTGCCATTTTCCCCTCACCTATGAACTGCTCGCTTGAGCAGTTCATAGGTTATTTTTCACTATCTTCTATTCAGCTTATGCTGCTGGACAAACCTCTCTCCTTCATTACAATAAACTTCTTTAAGGAAAAACTTCAAGTTCATGGGAGAACAAGCATGAAAACACGGATGAGCACTCAATTGATCAAGACCAAATTAAATGAAACAGTAGAAAACACGCAACATTCCCCCGATAATCAATCTTCTGATCCATTTCACATTCCGCTCAATGACTTAACTGTATATAAAAAAATAGCCGAAGGAATGTATTCATTCATTTACTTAGGAACATGGAACCACCTAACAGTCGCGATTAAAACAGAAAAAGCTCCAACAAATAGATATGACATTTCACTCGAGAAAGAAAATCAACTCATGCAATCTCTCCACTCACCTTATATAGTCCACTATTATGGGTATTCTCGTTATAAGAAAAATATTTATGTGATCCTAGAATATATGCCTAAGGGTTCCTTAGTAGAGCACTTTAATGCAAAACCTTTCCCTTGGCCACAACGTTATAACATTATGCAAGATATTGCCCGCGGTCTACATTATTTACACCAAAATAAAATTCTCCATCGCGATCTTAAACCCGAGAATATTTTTTTAGATAAAAATCTGCGAGCAAAAATAGGAGATTTCGGTTTCGCTAAGCTTATTGATGGAGAGATTGAAAAACATTGTATGGGATCCCCTCATTATATGGCACCCGAAATCATTCACTCAAAAATTTATTCTGAAAAATCGGATATCTATAGTTTAGCTATTACCTATTGGGAAATAGCGGCATGGCGTTGTATTTTTGAAGCAATTAAAAAATCCACTGAATTATCCACCCTCGAGGCAATTTTAGAGATGATTATTCATGGAAAAAGAGAACCCATCCCTGAAAACTGTCCCTCTAAAATAGCCAAGTTGATTACCTTTGGCTGGGATAATAATCCTCATCTACGACCCTCTGCAGAAGAATTTGTTAGTAAGTTAGAAACTAATATAAATGAATCGTTAGAAGAATCAGAAAAATTATGTAAACTTAAATTTAACTAATTTTTACTTGACCCGAGATAAAACGCATGATATCAACCGTTGCTCTAATTTATAGATCACCCCTGGAGCTACTGTGAGTGATGTTAACGAAAAAGACGCTGACTCTCATACGTCAAGACAACCTTATGCCCAACTAAGTCCTGATTTAATTTTAGATGCGATTGAAAGCGTTGGGTTTCATTGCACAGGGAGCCTATTTGCATTAAATAGTTACGAAAATCGTGTCTATCAAGTAGGCATTGAAGATTCAGCTCCGCTTATTGCTAAATTTTATCGACCATACCGCTGGAGCGATGCAGCGATTTTAGAAGAGCATCAATTTTCTGCTGAACTTTTTGCGCAAGAAATTCCTGTGGTCGCGCCCTTAACACTAATAACTCATACAACGTTGCATCATTATCGAGATTTTCGATTTGCACTCTTTCCACGGCAAGGCGGTCGCACTTTAGAGCTAGACAATATTGAACATTTAGAATGGATGGGACGTTTCATAGGACGATTACACGCTGTGGGTGCTTGCAACCCTTTTCAACACCGGCTTCGCTTAGATACTCAAAGCTATGGCTATCAGCCTTATCAATTTTTAATAGAACACGATTTTATTCCGGATGAATTAAAGCATAATTTTTGCTATGTCATTGAAGCTATTTTGCAAAAAATTGAAAATTGTTTTCAACAAGTCGGTCCCCTTGAATATATTCGACTGCATGGTGATTGTCACCCTGGTAATATTTTATGGAATCCTGCTGGACCTCAAATTGTTGATTTAGATGATTGCCTCATGGGACCCGCTATTCAAGATCTTTGGATGTTGGTAACGGGTGATTCCAGGCAAGAACGTCTTGCCCAATTAGATCATATTTTACGAGGTTACCTCGAATTTTATGATTTTAACTTTCGAGAACGATACCTCATTGAAGCATTACGTACCTTACGAATGATTCATTATGCTGCCTGGTTAGCAAAACGCTGGGAAGATCCAGCATTTCCCTTGAATTTTCCTTGGTTCAACACACCCCGTTATTGGCAAAACCAATTAGAACATTTCAATGAGCAATTAATTTTATTAGAAGAAGCACAAGATCAATAACCCCTAGCTTTATGCTATATTATCTATAGTAGGGCCTCATCTTATAAGAGGTAAATTATGGAAAGAAATCAAAGTTATGGCTTATTTTATATTAAAGTGAGAATCTTATTTTTTTGGTCTTGCTGGTTTTTTATTGCCTTCCTAACAAATCTCACGGACTTTCTCACCCAGACCCACATTATTACGGAAACAACATTCCGTTCTGGAAATTATGAAGCTTTAGAGAAAGTCATTGAAATTTATCATACCCCACTCTGTATTTTAAATTTTTTATTTATTATGGATTTGCTTTCCCAAGGGTTTTCAGCTTTTTTATTCCTCATTGCAACGATTTGTTTTCTACGTAACAGCGGGAATAAATGGCCCTCGATTAATATCGCTTTCGGCATAAGTGTGGCCTTGTGGGCTGTTTTTCTGGTAATGGAAGAAATCTTTATTGCTTACCCGTATGAATCTACGCATGCTAGATTATTTTTGTTTGAATTAGTTTGCTTATTAGTCATCCATTTACTGCCGCAGCAAGGTCATAAATTCTTTGATTCTTTGAAATGACATAAATCTCGCTCTAATAAAACAGCAGCAAATAACAAGGGAATTTTCCCATTGTTATTTGCCACTATCTCTTTAAGGGCGCGGTTGTACTGTCTCTTGAGATTTAACTTCTAGAGCATTTTCTATTCTCGCTTTCGTTACCAAATAGTGATTTTGCGCGAGATATGCACTGCTCATGACATAATTCAAAGCACCGCCTGAATAAATTTCTTTACCCATTAATTGCTTCTCATCCGCTGCTCGTTGTCGAGCAAGCGCTTGATTTTTTCCATCGTCAGTTAAATTTTTATCGGTCGCTTTACTATCCATCGCTTTTTTTACAATGATCCAATTCGCTGCCGCCACGCCAGCAGCTTTAACCGCTGTTTTAGCAAAAAATGATGATGCAAATGGCATGATCTATACCTCGTTCTGTGTTTGTAAGTGTTATTTGTCAAAATAATTAACATCCTGTTTTTTATAGTAAGTTCCTTATTGGATAAAATATTAACAATATTGACAATTATGAGTCAACATTATTCTTTTTTAACCTACGTTTTCTTTCTTTATTTATTTAGATTTTATGCTAGAATCTTGGCCCTATTAAAAATAGCATAATTCTTAATATTTTCTTAAGGTATGAAACATGTCAACTGAGACCAAAAAAGTTTTAGTCCTCTTAGGAGGAGCGATGGGTGTTGCACTAATCGCCATTGGAACCACGCTGGTGATACAAAAATTAAATCAACAACCTGTGCCCGCACCTGTACCTGTTGTGGCCCAAACTCCCACCCCTGCCCCTATTCCTGCGGCACAAGTTATCAGTGTCAAACCACATTATGAGCAAGTTTCTGCACCTTATAAGAACTGCAAACAAGTCGCTCATGTTGTTTATGAACAACAAGAAAGCTCACATCCTCTTGCTGGCGCAGCGGTAGGTGGTGTTGCGGGTGGCATGATTGGACATTCAATTGGTGGAAATGATCATGCTAAATTGTTAGCCAGTGCAGCAGGTGCTGCGATTGGGGCGATCAGTGGTAGCTATGTGCAACAAAGCTTAAACAAACCACAAGCTCATACCGTTTATTCAACTGTTTGCTCGACTCACCACACCACTAAGCAAATACAAAAAGGGTATGAAGTTACTTATATCTACCAAGGTCAGCAAAACGTAGTGATCATGGAAAGCGCGCCATTAGTAGGTAGCACTTTGAATTTACCTATCCAAGGAAGCGTAGGCTAAAAAATTTAAAAAAGGGATGTGTAAGCATCCCTTTTAGCCAAGACCCGAAGCTTTCTTTTGAATACGCGGTAAGTTACTCCTTGGTGGAACTTCAGCCTTTATCACTTCTGATTTACTTTTCTTTTTGCGATTAGCAAAAAAATGTAATTGAATTGTGACATTTCTCATTGTCGGGCGTGCTTCAGGATCTAACTTCCATGTTTGTAGGATTAATTTAGAGGTAGGCCATTCTGGCGAAATAGTCGGCATAGCACCTGAATGTATATCTTTTAAGTAAAACATGACTGGCAATTGATAAAATCCTTTTTGCTCCATACAAGCCATGACTCTTCCAAAACTATAAATATCCGATGCGGGTCCAACCATTTTATTTCGTATTACTTCGGGCGCAGCAAAGCTGATAGCAGAAGCCATTCCCTTATTAGTAGGAGTATCTGTTTGGCGTATTGCAGAACTAAAATCACAAATCACCGGATTAAAATCGTAGGGTTGAGAACTCTTCTGTCTAAGCAGAATATTATCGGGTTTTAGATCCCCGTGAATAATCCCCATATCATGAATAAATTTAATACCTTTAAGAAGACCCATCATGATTCGATATTTTATTACCGCTGAAACCTCATTGTTAGCGGAATTAATAATAAAATCGTACAGCGTTATTCCGTGGATAAATTCGGTAATAAGATACAATTGATTTTGACAAGCAGCCTCTCCCTTAAACGTACACTCTCCAAAATATTTTACCGTATTGACTGCACCACCGCTGGTGAGCATTTTCAAAATCTCTTTTTCGCGTTGGCCTTCAGCATCATTATCTCTTTCTTTAATGGCCACTTCTTTTCCTTCAAAGATGCCTTTATATACCTGACTGAATGAACCACTGCCTAAGATATTCTCTCTTTTGAGAGAGGCTTTAATTTCTTGGTCATTGATTAATTCAAAGAAAATAGAAGTAGTTGAATTTTGTCGTGGTTTCATGGTCATTCCCTGGAGTTAAGAAGATGGCTAAATTTTAGTGCAATTAAATTAAGATTCTCTTAAGGACAGCAGGAAAAAATTAAACATTTTTAGCTGTTTTTCAGCCTTCATCAATACATCTTCAATTTTTAAACATCTTCTTAATTAACGTCCAGATGCTAACCGTCGTTCTGTTATAAATCCGATTATAAAGTGCCTTCTTAGGATCGGTAAGCCACCCATATCCTCGAGGAGCGTTTAATTTCAATTTAGTTTTAATTATACGTTTAAGGGATGTCCTGGCAGCAATAGATTTATTTAAACTAGGTTTTCTTATGCCAATTTTCATTTTTTAGTTTCACTCGCTTTTTAGTTGACTACTTTAACATACTATTCACTTAATTCTCTTCAAACATAGAATTGAGCTTTTCCCTCAATAATTCTAATAACTCAGACTCAGCCTTTTCAGGTGACCCCGAATCAATGCTATGCGTTCTAGTGGGAGCTTCTTGCGACCATCTTTTAAATCTTTTCCTCTTTCCTAGCTGTTAATACCTCGTAACCTGTTTCAGTTACCAAAATAGTATGTTCCCATTGCGCAGATAATTTATGGTCTTTTGTCACCACAGTCCATCCATCTGGTAAATTCCGAATATCTTTTTTGCCTTGGTTAATCATCGGTTCAATAGTAAAAGTCATACCCGCCTGCAATTTTGGTCCTGCATTCGGTTTACCAAAATGCGGAATATGAGGTTCTTCCCACATTTCTTGCCCTATTCCATGACCACCAAATTCCCGCACTACAGTGTAATGATGGGACTCGGCATACTGTTGTATCACATAACCAATATCACCTATATGGATTCCTGGCTTTATTATTTGTATTGCCTTATACATACATTCTTGGGTGATTCTAACTAATCGTTCGGCATAGGGTTTGACGGTACCAATAAAAAACATCTTACTGGTGTCACCAATAAACCCATCTTTTTTAACAGTGACGTCGATATTTAAAATGTCGCCCTCTTTTAATACTTTTTTATCTGAAGGAATACCGTGACAAATCACGTAATTAGGCGAAGTACAGATACAACCAGGAAATCCATGATGATTTAAAGTAGCAGGAATGGCCTGTAAATCTTCGATAATATACTTGCGACAAATACGCTCGAGTTCCCCTGTCGTCACACCCGGAACGACAAATGGTTCTATCATCTCCAATACAGATGCAGCCAAACGTCCTGCTATCCGCATTTTTTGAATTTGCTCAGGCGTCTTCACTAACATAATCGTTATTATCTAAGACGGCTTGATTGACTAATATTTTAAGAACTTCCGCATAAGTAATGGATGGGTTTTCTTCTATTAATTTACCAATTCGCATCCAATATTCTGCCTGTGAGTTAATAGACCGACTCATGGCTTTTGCCATCAATTTTGCGGCATCATGAAGTTCATCTGAAATTTTTACTATACCCATAAACACCTCTAAACAGTAAGCAGAGAAGTTTATAATATTTTTATATGATTTGCTACATTTTATAGTATTATGTCTTTGTACATGACAAAATATAACCGTTCGCCCTGAGGAGGCCGCGCAGCGGCCGTCTCGGAGGACACAAATTGACAACGTTTTCCAATCTCCTTGGAGAAGGGTTTCTTTTTTCTTACGACTCCAACCCTTAATTTGTCTTTCTGATGCTAAAGCTTCTTCTCGAGTAGCAAATTCTTGTGAATACACTAACTGTACAGCCCTTCGAGACGGCCGCTGCGCGGCCTCCTCAGGGCGAACGGTTATATTTTTTGTATAGACCATTCTTTACTACACAACATACAGCAATTCTAACGCAACAGATTGTTGATTATTACTTGTCGAAACACCGTTCGTATCCAAATAAGCATTAACATTAGAAAAATCATGGCGCGCTTCACACCGTAACTCTAGATGCTTCGTCGGGGCATAACCCACTGTTACGGTGATTTCTTTCCAGTTTTGCCTAACCCCTGTTGCAAAACCATTTTGGTCATTAAAAATTTCGCCTCTCAGTGCCGTTCTCCATATATCATTAAATTTATAACCTATGTAGCCAGCAATCCCTTGCCAAGTGACACTACCAATGCCCCCTAGCGCATTTAGCGCTTTTGTTTGGGTATCATGATCATAATTAGCGGCCAGTGTTAATTTTTCAGTAGCATTGTACGTTGCTACAAAATCAATCAATGTGCGTATGCCCATGGGTCCCGTAGCGACCTGTGAAGTATAACGTTCACCACCCGAATAACCATCCAATAAAAATGAATATTTGGGTGAGGGGTTATACGTCATCGCTAATTCAATGGTTTTACGACGACTATAATCACGCACGTTCCCCCAACCATTATTAAGTCCAGCCACTAAACTCAACTGCTCGTTTACGGTATAAGTGCCTCGTACCCCTAAAAGAGAATTAGGCTCTGCATAGCCGTAAAGTATTCCTCGCGAAAAGTTCATATCTTGCGTCGGATCAAAAAATTCTGCACCAGGCAGCGAGTTAAAGTTACCCGCAATCACCGTAAGTGAGGTGAATGCATACTGAAGATACGATTGTAAAAGCGCCCCTTCTATCTGCTGACTATCAACAAGCGGCTTCACACCGTAAGGTACCATCAGCGCAGAATCTCGCCCTACTACAAAATCAAGCACACCCCCAAAGCCCGTTTTCGGCTGTCTTGCTACCAAAAGCTCTGCTTGCTGCAAAGTAAAACCATTTTGATCTACATCAAAAACACGATCGGGTACACCACTGACAAATAAATCACTTCTTGAGAGGTGGTTATAGGAAGTATCCACATGCGAAGAGAAATCAAAACCACAAATATGATAGGTACGTACAGGTAGATTTCCTACTGAAGGCGTAGTTGTCGAAGTAACATCCAATAAACAAGAAGTCGTCGCTTGAGTGGTTTCTTGGTTCTTATTTGATACATTGCTAGAACTATCAGCAAAGGTATCGGCTTGCGATAAATTAGGAAAAAGACTGAACAAGGAAATGAGCAAAGCTATCTTTTTTCCCTTTATTCTCATCAGAATTCCTTTCTCTGCACGTAAAAACCCCTAATTGCTTTATCATAAGCAATAATATGAAGTTTGTCTAATCACTGCATATTTGCTTCCCTGAAAGTATTATTTGTTATATATTGATTTTGCTTAACCATTCATTCAGGGAATGAAAGAATGCAGTCTTCTCCATCTCGTCCCCGTAAAATTGGCTGGTTTGAAGCCGCCTGTTTAGCAGTAGGTGGAAGTGTCGCCAGTTTATTTACGATTGGGGTATTATTCGTTGTCCAAAGTGGTGTAAATGCTCCAGGTACAATGGCGATGCCCTTGCTCATTTTAGGCATCCTTTTAAGCTATGCGGCCATACCGGGATGGATGGAATTAACGCTCATGTTTCCGAAACGTGTAGGGGGAATTGCAGCCACGTGTACAGAAGCATTCCGGCCTTATAGCGACGTATTATCTAACCTTACTGGCATGTGTTATTGGTGGGGTTGGGCACCCTCTCTGGGTGTTTCTTCCACCCTCGGGGCAGCTATCATACAACAATGGTTCTTACCAAGCGTCGATCTACTTCAATTAGCTACCCTTTTTATCTTAATTTTTGCATTAATTGCCTTGCGTGGTATTAAATTTACGGCGAGGGTCGCTATTCCAATTGCTACGGTTGCTAGTTTACTAGCACTTGCTTCTGGCTTGATCCCCATTTTGACTGGTCATATCAATTGGGAGCAAGCGACTACCTTTCATTTAAACCTACCTTTTGCAGGTAGATTCGGTGAACTCACCAGTTTAATGGCAGGACTTTATTTAATTGGCTATGCCGCTCCAGCATTTGAAAATGCGTTTTGCTATGCCGGGGAGTTAAAAGAGCCGATAAAAGATCAACCCCGTGCCGTTTATGGGGCCGCAGCGGTTGCCTCTCTTTATTTTATCTTGCTCCCTCTTGTTTGGCTGGGTACAGCCGGGCCAGACAAATTAGCAGGCGATCTTATTCCTGTCATTACCCCAACACTTGCTCCCCTTTTTGGGATAGCAGCAAAATCTGCTGCTATTTGGTTTTTTGTTTTTAGCAACTTGACTTCTCTACTGGCTACTTTTTCGGGCGCAACTCGTACCCTTTCACAACTCGCTGATGATGGTTTATTGCCACGGATTTTTTCCCACCGCGCCCCTTCTGGTGCACCTTCCGTTGCTATTGTGTTCACTATGAGCATTTCCATCATCTTATTATGGATAGGTTCACCGCTATGGGCTGTTGCCTCCAGTAATTTCACTTATTTAATTGGCATTTGTTTACCCAGTATAGCGGTATGGTTACTACGCAAAAACCAACCAGATTTACCCCGTCCTTGGCGTGCTCCCCGCGGTACCATTATGTTGGGAGTCATCGCCACCCTGGTATGGGGTTTCTCTGCCATCTTCGGCTTCGAACAATATGGCTTACCTGCTGTCATTTCGGGTATTGCATTCGCCTATACGGGCGCCATTTTATATGCCTGGCGAAAAATAAGAGACCATTTGCGGCAAGGATTGCCTATCCGCTTTCATAGTTTACATGTGAAATTAACGGGCGCTATGCTGCTAGTATTATTATTAGATGCCACGGGATACCTCATTGCTGTCAATCATGTCCCTGCTCAAGAAGTAGCTTTATTGTCTATGTTGGCGGATATTTTTGTTACGGTTGCTATCCTTACACTTAGCGTGGGCCTTGTCTTACCTGGTATGATTGCGAACTCAGCAACCCAAGTTGCCCAAGCTGCAAATGCACTATGTAAAGGAACCATGGCTGATTTTTCACGCGCTATGATTGCACTAGGTAAAGGTGATTTAAATGACGCGTATGCTCGAATCAACATCGAACCGATTAAAGTGTATTCACAGGATGAAATCGGTGAAATGGCTGAAAGCTTTAATAATTTACAATGGGAAATTATGCGTTCCGCTACCGGATTAGATCGCGCTCGAGCTGGCTTACAACAAGCACGCGATGAATTAGTGAAAGCAAATGAAACCCTCGAACAACGGGTCCAAGAACGCACCATGGAACTAGAAAATGCTCAGCAAAAACTCTTAATCTCTGCTCGACAAGCAGGCATGGTGGAAGTAGCAAAGAATGTTTTACATAATGTTGGTAACGCTCTTAATAGCGTAAATGTCTCCGCTTCATTATTACAGGAAAACATTACTCAATCGCCTTTAAATAATCTTACACAAGTAAGTAGTTTAATAAGGGAAAACAAAGATCATTTAGATACCTTCATTACTCAAGATAAGAGAGGTGCCCATTTACCGGATTATCTTATCGCTTTAGCTGATTACTGGAAAAATGAAAAAGTAAATATTAATGCTAACTTGAAAACCCTGCTGGATAATATTGAGCACATTAGAAGCATTATCGCAATGCAACAATCCTTAAGCGGTACCTCTGAATTTGAGCAAGTTGTTGACCCGACTGTCGTGGTGGAAGATGCATTAAAAGTCGCCATGATGAATCCTGATAACAATTCCAGCATTACTGTTATAAAACAGTATGGTGATTCTCACCCTATACTCATCGATAGAATAAAATTAATGCAAATTTTAATAAATCTTTTCCGGAATGCTAAAGATGCCCTTAATGACTCGACTATAAAAAACAAGTTATTAACTCTCAAAATAGAATTTGTCCCGAATCAAAAATTGATTATCGAAGTAACAGATAACGGCATAGGTATCGCACCTGAAAATTTAGTTCGCATTTTTTCTCACGGTTTTACTACTAAAAAACAGGGGTACGGCTTTGGGTTACATTTTTGTGCATTAGCGGCAAATGAAATGAAAGGAGAATTGCGGGTTAGGAGTGAGGGGCCAGGAAAAGGTGCTACTTTTATATTAGAGCTACCTTATAAAAAAGCAGAATAAAGTTGGAAGAAATATAGAAAAATATTACAATACCGAAAATATACCTAATCCAACCAATTCATTTCTACACTGGAGATTAATTATTAATGAATGATTACGCCTAATCATATTTTTTTATCATCCTCCCTAGATATAGCTGAAATTTGTAAGCCGTTAAAAAACTGCGGTATTAGCTATTTTAGCTATACAAAAAATTATCAATCGGGTAAACGGGTTTATCTTA
The DNA here is from genome assembly GCA_021324335.1 of Gammaproteobacteria bacterium. Classification (GTDB taxonomy): domain Bacteria; phylum Pseudomonadota; class Gammaproteobacteria; order DSM-16500; family DSM-16500; genus Aquicella. The sequence continues at coordinate 1,120 of JAJPJH010000108.1, read as the reverse complement.
CTACTAATCCTTATCTGCTACGAAATTATTTTGAAAAAAAATTTTATTTAGTTGGTAATTGTGAGTCTAACCCTGCTAATTATCAATCGCAATTTGTCTTGTGGTCTACTCTACCTAAGCAATATCTATACAAAGAAGCTCGCATGTTTGGCGTAGGTAATGGCTTATTCTTAATTAAAACGCACGCAGAATTTGTTGAATTTTTTGGCTTTGGAAGCCAACCAGAAAATCATATGGTCATAAATTTTTATTTAAACAATATAGATTATCTACAGAATTTCTGTTCACTATTTATAGAACATGCGGAAAAGATAATTAAACAGGCAGAAGCATGTGACATTATATTACCTTACCATCAAGAAAAACTCCCCCATTTCCCCTCCCACGTGCTTAACGTAAAAAATACCACCATTCATAAAATAAAATTAACCGATCGACAACTTGCTTGTATGAAACTGATGCTGGAAGGAAAAACAGCGAAAATGATTGGAGCTACCCTCAACTTATCTTCTCGTACCATAGAAACCTATATTCATCATCTAAAAAGAAAGCTACGTTGTCGAAATAAATCGGAGCTAATTACTAAGTTTCTTCAGCTTGATTTAGGCAATAAATAAAGTATTTCATCGTAAAAATACGGTATTGAGCCATTTTGACAGAACGATGTAATCTTGTCAGATAAGATCCAGTTTCAAAGGAATTTTTATGTCTGATTCTCGATTAAATCCTACCCATCAGCAAGCTAATAATCATGACTCTGCTATCGCGACAGTCGGTGATTTATTACATACGTTTTCTGATGCAACACAGCAAGCCCATGCTGCAGGTATACATCTATCTAGAGGGGTACATCGTTTAGGCATCCTTGCTGGGATAGGAGCCGAAATTATACACGATCCTTCTTCCAACACCGCAGAGAGAATAGTATGTGGTGTAGGCGTAGGCTTATTAAGGGAAGGAGATAAACTCTAGTCTTGAAATAGATGAATTTTAGTGTATTATCATCGACACAATAATCACTTTAACTAAAACCGCAAAAACCAAGCAGGATAGTTGGTGAGAGTCGTTTTCATACCATGGCTAGCAACCAAAACTGCTCTACTCGTGGCGAGTTTTGCCG
>JAJPJH010000073.1 GCA_021324335.1 Gammaproteobacteria bacterium | reverse complement strand
GCAATACCAGCTTGTAAAGAACGGTCAAGCGCTTCTGAATAAGCTTTTTTTTCTTCGACTGGTAACATGTTGGCATAATGCCTATTTCAATAGCTCATCAGCTCTCTCAGCGGCTTTCTTGCCTGTTTTTTCAGCACTTTTACTCGCGGTTTTAGCTGCATTTAAAGCAGATTCATTTAAAGTACCGTAAATATGTTGAAATAAGCTAACTAATTCTTCTACATTCGCCATCGAAGCTTGAATAAGTTCTTGCGCATATTTCATATTGGTAGTTAACTGCTCTTCCACCGCTTCTTTTTGCCAAATTAAAAGCTCTTCTGGCTTACGAATTGTGCTGAGCTTTTTCATCTGTTCAGAAAAGTGCGAGACATTCTCACCCACCAGTTCGACATTTTTTTGGGCAATCCGGCGGCACATATCTGTACAAGTTTTATTCCATTCACTCAATGGGTTCGATAAGTGCTTGCTTGTTTTAAATAATTGTTCAAATCCTTCGGTAAACATACAAACCTCCACTTTATTGTTGCGGTGCAACATTACAGTATCAATTTAGGTGGTTTGGGAATAATTGTCAAATATGGTAAAAATTAAATCAATAAGTAAAAAATTAGTTATTTTTTATCATCCATTGACCACATTTTTTTCATCATCTGTTGATAAAGGTCCCATTGTTGTTGAAATTGCGTTAGCCAATGTTGGGATTTTTCATGATAAAAACGAATCATATCGAGTAAGAGGGGTGTCGTGAACAAGGGTGTGGCAGATGCTTCTTGTTCCATGATGATTTGAAACAAGGTGGGTTGGGTAATGTCTTTTTGAGTCCGCGCATCAATAATTTGAAAATCGATACGATCTAGGACAAATTGGCGAACATCGTCCAAGGTGATATAAGCACCTTGGGTTGTATCATACAGTCTGCGGTTAGGATATTTTTTAATAATCCGCATAGGTTGCATGATAAGGTTACTCCTAGTAGTCTGTTAACATATTTTGAGCCCTCTAAATTATAGCAAACGGAGTCTCTTAGTGAAAATTATTGATCGTTTTGAAATTCCTTATTACCAATATTTGGATGAGGAAAGCCATCTAGCAGAGGATGCGCCGCCACTGGCTCGTGATACGTCTGCTTTATTGCACCTTTATCGATTAATGGTATTAGTGCGGACGCTGGATACGAAGGCCATTACGTTGCAGCGTACCGGTAAATTAGGTACCTATCCTTCGACACGTGGGCAAGAAGCTATTTTTGTAGGAGTAGGGAATGCTTTAGAAAAAAACGATGTCTTCGTCCCTTATTATCGCGATGTGGGGGTACTCATCCAACGGGGAGTCAAATTATCGCAAATATTACAATTTTGGGGCGGCGATGAACGGGGGAATAGTTATGTTGATAGTCGAGATTTCCCTTTTAGCGTGCCGATTGCAAGCCAAACATTGCATGCAGCAGGTGCCGCTTATGCCTTAAAATACCATCAAGAAAAACAAGCAGTCGTTTCAATTTGCGGGGATGGTGGGACCTCAGAAGGTGATTTTTATGAAGCCCTCAATGTAGCTGGCGTTTGGAAATTACCAATCGTTTTTATTATTGCTAACAATCAATGGGCAATTTCTGTTCCACGCAGCCAGCAAACGGCAGCGCATACCTTAGCCCAAAAAGCGATTGCTGCTGGTTTTAATGGGGAGCAAGTGGATGGTAATGACATTATTGCTATTCAGCACCGCACTGCAGAAGCTCTCAAAAATGCAAGAGAGAAAGGAGAACCTCATCTCATCGAAATGCTTTGCTATCGTCAACATGATCACACCACGGCTGACGATGCGAGTCGATATGAGCCTAAAGATGCGCGTCCTACTGAATGGAAAAAGGAACCTGTTGCGCGGTTGCGAAAGTATCTCGAACAAATGGGGAGTTGGGATGACAAACAAGAAGAAGCTTTACAAACTGCCTGTGCACAAGAAGTCGACCAAGCCGTGCAAGACTATCTTCAACTAGCGCCACAACCTTTGACGTCGATGTTCGATTATCTTTACGCTCAATTACCGCATGCTTATCTTGAGCAACGTGAGTTGCTTGAAGAGATGGAGAAAACACATGGCTGAAATTACCTTAGTCGAAGCGGTGACCCAAGCACTGGCTTATGAGATGCAAGCTGATCCCAGCGTTATTGTGATGGGTGAAGATGTTGGTAAAAATGGTGGTGTCTTTCGTGCTACGGTTGGCTTATTAGATCAATTCGGCCCGACCCGCGTACTTGATACACCGTTAGCTGAATCGATGATTGGCGGTCTTGCCGTGGGTATGGCGGTTAGTGGTTTAAAACCCGTTGCTGAATTCCAATTTATGGGCTTCATTTATCCTGCTGTCGATCAAATTATTAACCATGCTTCCCGCATCCGCAATCGCACCCGGGGGCGCATGAGTTGCCCGGTTGTTTTTCGTACACCATCAGGGGCTGGTATCCATGCTCCTGAACACCATTCTGAAAGTACGGAAGCCTTATTTGCCCATATTCCTGGCTTACGTGTAGTGATTCCTTCTTCTCCAGCCCGTGCTTACGGTTTATTACTCGCTGCTATTCGCGACCCTGATCCAGTCATCTTTTTAGAACCTTCTCGTCTCTATCGTTATGCTAAACAAGAAGTGAAGAATGATGGCAAAGCATTACCATTAGATACCTGTTTCACTTTACGTGTCGGGGAAGATGTCACGCTTATTACCTGGGGAGCAATGGTGAAAGAAACATTAGCGGCAGCGCATCAGTTGAGTGAAGAAGGTATCAATGCAGAAGTCATTGATGTTGCAACCATTAAGCCGCTCGATATGGAAACGATCTTTGCCTCTGTAGAAAAAACAGGCCGATGCATTGTGATACACGAAGCTCCCTTATCCTGTGGGGTAGGTGCAGAAATCGTCGCACAAATCGCCCAAAAGGCTTTGTTCTCCTTAAAGGCACCACCTGAGCGTATTACTGGTTTTGATACCATTGTGCCGTACGCCAAATTAGAAAAATATTATATTCCCAGTGAAAAACGTATTATTGACGCTGTTCATCGTCTGATGGAGTTCGCATGAAAATTTTTCATTTACCCGATTTGGGAGAAGGTTTAGCAGAAGCAGAAATTCGTGAATGGTATGTAAAAGTTGGTGACGAAGTAAAAGTCGATCAACCCTTGGCTTCAATGGAAACAGCAAAGGCAGCTGTTGATGTTCCTTCACCCTATGCAGGGAAAATTGCCGAACTGCACGGCAAAGTCAATGATATCATTAAAACGGGCGCGCCGTTAGTGACGTTTGATACGGGGGAAGGGATAGTTGATAAAGGCAGTGTAGTAGGAAAATTAGAAACGAGTGAAAAAAAATGGGATGAAGGCGAAGTGATTATTGGTTCAGCGAAAGCTTCATCCGGTAATGTAAAAGCGATGCCTGCAGCACGCGTGTTAGCCAAGCAAATGAATGTTGATTTAAGTTTGGTGACACCCACTGGACCTCAAGGATTAATCACACCTGATGATGTTAAAAAGTTCATCAGCCAGCAAGCCCCTACGGTTAGTTTGCCAGGTGAAACAGAAGCATTGCATGGTATCCGCCGTGTGATGGCGCAGGCGATGGCACAATCGCATCTGGATATTGTGCCAGTGACTATCGTCGACGACGCTGACATTACTGATTTGCCGCCAGGTACCGATGTGACCGTGAGAATCTTGAAAGCCATGGTGGCTGCAGCAAGAGCAGAACCCGCACTCAACGCCTGGTTCGATGGCAAAAAACTGGAACGAAAATTATGGGAGGAGGTCAATATCGGCATGGCGGTTGATGCGCCAGAAGGATTATTAGTGCCCGTGATTAAGCAAGTTGAAAAGCGTTCCGATGAGGAATTACGCCAATTAATTGATAAGTACAAAAAATCCGCTAGCGACCGATCGATTGCTCCAGCTGATATGCAAGGTGCTACTCTCATGCTGTCCAATTTTGGCACTATTATCGGCCGTTATGCTACACCTATCCTGTTACCTCCTATGGTTGCTATTTTGGGTTGTGGCCGGAGTCGAGAAACCGTGATGCCCCGTCAAGGTCAGATGGTAATTGGTCGTTTATTACCCTTATCCTTAACGGTTGATCATCGAGCTGTCACCGGTGGAGAAGCAGCGCGTTTCTTGCGAGCAGTTATTCAACACTTACAAGGGAAATAGACTAATTTTGCTCTAGCGAGTTCCATTACAGCAAGCCGCTGACTGTTGTATGATGTAAGAAGGACAAAGTCCGAGGTATTGCTTATGAAAAGGACATTACTGGTTACCACTATCAGTGTTATTGTGGTGCTCGCTATAAGCAGCTTGATGGGAATTTCGGCTGCTGCAAGTTATTATGCAACGTTAGGTATGGCGGTCCTTTCATTATTTCTCACTTTCATCTTAGCAAAACAAGCATTTGACGAACAAAAAACCAGATCGCGTCTTGAATCAGAAAAGCAAACAACCGAAATCAAATTGCAAGAACAAGAAAATCTTTTCAAAACTATTTTTGATTACACTCATATTGGCGTTGCTATCGTAAAAGTAGATGGCACGCTACTGCGCGTGAATAAATCCTTATGCGAATTATTAGGCTATAGTGAAGTAGATTTATTAGGCATGAATTTTTATCCCTACATTTATGCTAATGAAGAAGGGAAGTTAGCCCATCATATTCAGAAAATAATCGATGGAAAGATTAAGCTCTATCAAACAGAACAAGAATGTTTTCGCAAGAATGGTGACATTCTCTGGGCAACCATACGATTATTACCTATTCGTGATCAAGAAAATAAGCCTGTTAATTTTATTATTCAACTGCAAAATATTACCTTGCAAAAGAAAGCTGAAGAGCGGCTTCGTCATATGGCATATCATGATCCTTTAACAGGTCTGGCAAATCGTAATAAATTAGAACAATTTATTACCCATATTTTAGCATCTTCCCGCCGGCATCAACAGGGATTTGCTTTGTTATTTTTAGATTTAGATAATTTCAAAAATATCAATGATACGATCGGCCATGAAGCAGGTGATTTATTACTACAAGTGGTTGGTGAGCGTTTGCGTAATTCTGTTCGCAGTACGGATATGGTAGCGCGTTTAGGTGGTGATGAGTTTGTAGTTGTGATTACAGATGTGAAGCGAACAGAAGTAGTTGCGCTAATTGCACAAAAAATTCTGGACAACATTTTGAAAGCCATCATGATAGCAGGACAAGAATTATATATTACGTCCAGTATTGGTATCAGTTTATATCCATATGATGGCCAAAACATGCAAGCCTTAATGAAAAATGCGGATCTTGCTTTATATCGAGCGAAAGAACACGGCCAAAATAGTTACCAATTTTATACTATCGAAATGACGAGTCGGGCACGTGAAAAAATGGATTTACAAAATGCACTTGCACATGCCTTAATCAAAAATGAATTTCTCTTGAATTATCAGCCTAAATTAGAGATAGCAACCCAGCGCATGACGGGGATAGAAGCATTATTACGCTGGAGGAATAAAGAATACAATAAGATAGCGCCCAATGAAATTATCGCTTTAGCAGAAGAAACAGGATTAATTATTCCAGTCAGTGACTGGATATTAAAAACAGCATGTAAGCAACTCAAGCATTGGCACGAGATGGGGATGAAGGCACTTACCATGGCTATAAATTGTTCGGCGCGACAATTTAAGCATGAGTCATTTGTTGAAAATGTAAAGCAAACCTTGATGCAATTTAATCTTCCTGCTCGTGCTTTGGAAATTGAAATTACAGAAGCAATTATTATGCAAGATCCTGAAAATGCCTTTCGAGTATTGTATGCTTTAAAAGATTTAGGTGTACAAATTTCCATTGATGATTTCGGAACAGGATATTGGTCAATCGGTAATTTAAGACGATTATCTGTTGATAAAATTAAAATTGATAAATCATTTATCAAACAAGCTATGCTAGATGAGAGCTCTGCTAGTATTGTAAGTGCGATTATCTTGATGGCGAATAAGCTGGGTATTATCTCCGTTGCTGAAGGGGTAGAAACGCGTGAACAATATGAGTTTCTTGCTAGAGAAGGCTGTAAGGAAATTCAAGGTTATTATCTGACTCCGCCACTACCCGAAGAAATGATGACGCCATTCTTACAACGTCCTGCAGTAGAAATGGCGACGAAGACTGAAACCACAACAGGATGAATATGTGGAGGATCTCAAGTCAAGTGCACCTTTATCCATCATAAGTTTTTGATTTATTCGCGATGGACGCGTCTTGAATTTCTAATGTAGTAAGATACATTTAATTTCCTCAAATCAATTTCTAGCTTACCAAATGTCCACCATCAACAAAGACAGTTTGACCTGTTATAAAATTGTTTTTTAGCAACAGCAATACTGCTTCAGCAACTTCATTAGCTCGTCCTACATGACCAACGGGGAGTTTTTTTGCTAATTGTTCAAACATTAATTGCCTATCACGTTCGGGCATGGCTGCATATCGTGGTGT
>JAJPJH010000033.1 GCA_021324335.1 Gammaproteobacteria bacterium | reverse complement strand
GAGCAAGTGGGTACCACCTGATCCCATCCCGAACTCAGAAGTGAAACCATTTAGCGCCTATGATAGTGTGGATCTTGTCCATGCCAAAGTCGGTCATCGCCAGGCTTGATTGCAGAAAGCCCGTTACCTTCGATGTTAACGGGCTTTTTTGTTGTTGACGCAGACTCTACCCTCTGGTAGCTTCAAAAGCGGATAATTATAAATCAATAAAAAGGAGTCTTTATGTTCAATCTCTTTCATTCTAGAAGGCCGTCTTACAACAAGAGAAAAAGCTTAGTGGAAAATTTCAACTCCATATGTAGTTTGAGATTTCCTTATAAGCGCTCTGATGCCACACGAAACTTGGCTAATATCTTGGCAGTTTGTAATCTACACTGGGATGGCAAAGAGCTTTCAGGACAAAAAGACCGGATAAAATTGCGAGAAGATTGGGCTGTGCTTGAATTAGCAAATTTAGCTTTAATCGATTGGCTAAATAAACGCAGAAATGAAAGCCGCCGTGTAGAGTATGTTGAAATCCTGCAAAGCCAAGTAAAGTCATTACAAGCCAAATTCTTAGCTTGGGAAAAAGTGCTTGCGGGAGCTAATAAATCCTGGAAGCATCCTAAACTAGATATACTTAAATATCTAAGAACAGATAAGCAAAAAGAATTTTATCAGCAGTTAACAAGCAAGAATGCATTAATTATTAATGAACAAGCAAATGAACGTACACCTTTACTTAACAAGCATAGCGTTGCCATTTTCGTACCTCTTTTGAATTATCTTTTCGACTTTAACCTATTCGATTATTTAGATTTTTTGGATTTTTGTAACATAGGGCTCATGTGGTAAAAAGGTTTAATTTTATTTGATATACGGAGTTTCCTCGCATAAAATACGCATCACTTAGCATGACGCTGGCGTAGCTCAGTTGGTAGAGCAGCTGATTTGTAATCAGCAGGTCGCGGGTTCGAGTCCCATCGCCAGCTTGAATTGCAAGTAAGGGATTCATGGCAACGCATTCAATTATCAATTTTCCCCTGACTTCATATAAAAATTTTATATTCGATTTTGCTGGGGTGTTGTTCCATTGTGATTATATTAAGTTCGTCACCCAAGCATTTCCCATTCATACAAATCATCAAGCGCTGGTTGATGTAATATTTAATTCCAAATTATTTTCAGACTATGATAAGAATTTAATTGATACTGAAGAGCTTACCCTCCATTTAGTAAAAGCGCTAAATTGTCAACCGAGGCAAATTGATTGCCTAATCGCTGCGATCAAAGAATATATGGTACCTATAGAAGAAATGGTTCTCTTTTTGCATGAGTTAAAAGAGAAACAGGTAAAGCTATATGGCTTGACCAATATGCCGAAACCTATTTTCAACCACCTAATAGAAAATTATTCGTTTTTAAATTTATTTGAAGATATCACTGTCTCTGCTCACTTAGGTCTAACGAAGCCTGATCTTGCAATATATCAGCATGTGTTAAGCAAGAATGAGATCGACCCAAGAAAAACGATTTTTATTGATGATAGGCTAGTGAATTTACCGCCAGCAGAGCAACTAGGGATAAAAGCATTTTTATATACAAACATACGGCAATTAGTTACTGATTTGCGGAATGCGATGAGATAAGTAAAGGGGTCAAATGCCCTATCTAGCATTAAGCAATTACACTAGATGGTGGCAATTGCCCCCTTCTTTACTCTTGAATCGATTAAACCCTGATGAGAAAATCTGGCTTCGGCGTCTACAGCTTAATGTTTTTTAAAAGATAAGGAGTATAAAAATGTTTTCAATTTTTTCACCACACACGAACGCTTCTAGGAATGATTCTATCTGTAAACAATACTCTTTCCCTGTAAAAAGATCAGATTCGTTTGGAGTAATTGAATTGATTAACGATTGGAATAAGATCGACCAAACGGCATCCAGATCTATTCTTGTTGAGAGTTTCATAGGTGAATACGAAAAGTATCTTTCACCTAACGAAATCAGTAACGGTTTAATATCGTGGCGTGAAGGGAGTGCATCTGTCAAAGAATATTATGAGAATTATTTCCAAACTGAATTAGAGGATTTTTCTCATGGAAATCTGCATTATTGGGTTCAGGCTAAGATAGAGGGAAAATTAGTCGGATGGGCGACATTTCAGCGCGAAAAATCAGATGTAAATGCAGTGTATATGAATTTATTGGTAGTTCATCCTGAATTCCAAAAAAGAGGAATTGGTGAACAGCTTGTTAAATCATTAGTGAATTTAAACGAGATACCAGATTTAAATGCAATACACTTGCTTCTTCGCAAAAAAAATCGAGGGGGGAGAATTTTCTATTCAAAACTGGGATTCTATTCAGACCCTGAATATCAAAGGAATGACAATTTTGTAAAGATTGATCTGCTCGAAGGATTAACATGGAAGAATCCTTCTCTTCAGGAGAAAAATACGGCCAGCTTGGTGCCCCAGCGTAAAATGTGAACGTAGTGAGAGGGTTATTCAAGCGCTTAAGTGATAATCTAAAAGTTTTGCATTCGCGAGGATTTGCTAAAAATTATATGTTAGCATGGAATTTGAATTACATTTTCGGATAATGTCACCATGAAACCACTTCACGATAAACATTTTCCCAACGAATCATCTGAATATAGAAACACTCGAAACAAATTATTAGAGGCTGAAATTGCACTTCGCAGGCAGACTGAAGAAGTCGCAAAGCTTCGTCGCCGTCTTCCACTCGGTGGGAGGCTTAAAGAAGATTATATCTTTTCTGAAAGTGACGGAAAGAAGATAAAATTCTCAGATCTCTTTCAGCATGATAAAGATATACTCGTTGTTTATAGCATGATGTTTGATCCGAGTTGGAATCAACCTTGTCCCATGTGTAATTCTATCGTTGATGCACTAAATGGCAACGCGAGACAACTTACCCAGCGGATCAATTTGGCAGTCGTTGGGAAAGCACCCATTGAAAAACTTCTTGCTTATGCTAATGACACCGGGTGGAAACATGTGCGGATAGTTTCATCTTCTGATAATACCTACAACCAAGATTATTTTGGTGAACGAGAAGGTAAGCAGGTTCCAATGATTAATGTTTTTTTGAGAAAAGGTAATGAAATTTATCATACCTGGGGATCAGAAATGACATTTGCGCCGAGGGATCCTGGCCAAGATGAACGTCTTGCTGATATTATTTGGCCGCTCTGGAATGTACTTGATCTTACGCCTGAAGGGCGAGGGAAGGATTGGTATCCTAAAATAGTATAAATAAACGGAAAGGGGTCAAGTGCCACTCGTATTAAGCAATTACGCTATCTAGTAGCAGTTGATCCTCCTTTTTTATTTATTTTTGCTTTGTATGTAATTTTTAGTACGGGGCTGCGGAAGGATGATTTGCTCATTTAAGATATGAAAAAATTCTTCTATCCCAGGAATAATAGCGTTAATACAAGCGTACCCATTCTCTGATACCAAAATATTATTCACATAAAGTGTCATGTTTTGTTGGTAAATTCGCTCCAATAATAAGGATAAATACTCATCCTGAGGAACAATATCTTTATTATCGCCTGTTTCAGTAAATGCTAATAATTGATAATGATTGTTATTGACGATTTCCATTAAATCAAAACGTAAACAATCCAATAACACAGGATAATTTTTAATTTTGGTTAGGGTTAAATCAGGCTGCTCTTGGGGCATGTATTCATACACATGCAAAGTTTGCAATACTTCCAGAATAGCTCGTTCTGCTGCATAGTTAGCATTTAATGATGCACCAAATCCTCGTGGGATAATGCCTGATCGTTTACCAAAAATAGCACCATAAACAGGTACATTGAAATGGGAGGGAAAATGAACAAGTAAGAGTTTTTCTTGGTGTTGTTCTTCCAGTTCTTGTATTAATTGTTGTAAATACAGCGGCAACGTGGTGGGATCGATAATTTTAATAGGCTCTTTTAATAAAAACGTATCAAGCAAAAAATAAGAAATGGCATCTCGCTCAATGATTTCCAAAATAGCGTGAATCAATGCCTCATTATAGCTTGCAGCACTAGCCAATCCATTGGTGGATGCATAACAACGATAGTGATAATAATTACAAGTATCTTCGACAAGCGGTATATACTGGCAATCGATGGTAGCTAAGGGAATGACAAACGGTTGCTTACTATCATATTGATGGACAATTACCCATGGCAATATTTCATTCGAAGTGTTGTTGTTTTTTAATAGGGCATCATCAAAACGAAAGGTGATAGGTTGATAGTGTTTTTTTATATCCTTAACGGAAGCTAAAATAATTTTTTGTTTGAAAAGTTGATAGGAGGAAAGATAAGTTTCTAATGCCTCATAACAAGCACTCAGTTCCATTTGTTCTTTCTCGAAACCCTTTCCGGCGCCTTTAGCCAGATATTTCCCCTCCCGTTCCAGAAAACAAAAAGCAGTTTGCCGCTTCCCTGCTCCATGCCAATATATTTTCGCTTGAAGATTAAATTGATTAAGTATTTCCTGAAAAATGGAACGAGACCTTTGATAGGTGGGTCTCTTTTCCAAGGTTAATGGGATCATTATTTTTTAGGACGAGTGCTTAAAAGAGGAGCGGTTTCAGTGGATGGGCCAGAATTATTAAGAATGGTTGGGCTACTATCGCTTTTGATTCCAATGGCTTCTAAAAATTTCCTTAATTTTTTTTCTTCCTTTTTTTTATCTTTTTCACTGATTGCAGGTTGGAAAATGGTACAACAAGATCCCATTGCCATAATTTAATCCTCGTATTAGTTGAATATTTTCATCCGGAGGCTGTTCGGCATAAATCTAGTGACTCCAATAAGCAACGTATTTTAAGAGGGGTCTGATTGCTTTGCAACAGGCCTTTACTACACTTGCTTATCAGGTATACAAACCCGAATGCGATGTCCATCCGGATCAAGCGCCACAAAAGTTAACCCAAATACTGCTTCATGCAGCTCCTGCTCAATAGCTACTCCGAATTCTCTCCATTGTTTGCGTAATTCATGTACCGCCTGTTCATTTTTCACCATAAAGGAAAGCTCAGAACGATGACCATACCCCCCTGAAACAAAGTTTTTTGCTTGCCTCGACCATAAGCCAAATGTTAATCCATTCTCGAAAGTGAAAGCCACATAGGTGGGGAATGAGGCGACGGGTTTCCTAGAAAAAATCTTTTCATAGAATAAAGCGCTTTCTAGTGGATTTTGCACATAAAACAGGAATAAATTTGGGATAAGCATTGGTGAAATCCTCTTTAGGGAAAAATTGTTCTTACCGTGATTCTATAGGATAATACTGTCAGAAAATGGCAGTATTGATTGATGAATAGAACCGAACGACTTTTAAATCTGTTACAAATTTTAAGAAGCTATCGCTATCCCGTTAGCGGAGAACGCCTGGCAGAGCGATTAGGGGTTAGTATTCGAACGTTGTATCGTGACATTGCTACCCTTCAAGCGATGGGGGCTGAAATCGAAGGGGAGGTGGGTGTTGGATATATTCTTAAACCAACATTCTTTCTGCCTCCGCTGATGTTCACTCAAACTGAGATGCAAGCTTTGCTTTTAGGCATGCGATGGGCTTCTCAGTTTGGGGATGCGCCATTATCTAAAGCAGCGACAGAAGTTTTAAATAAAATAGTAGACGTTCTGCCTGCTAGTATTAAAAATGCTATCAATGCTTTTGCGCTACGAGTGGGGCCGCCGGGGCCAGAATCATTGGCTAAAGAAGATCTTTCGGTATTGAGAGACGCCATTGCTGATCAAAAGAAAATTGATATTGTCTATAAATCAGAAGAGGGCAAAGAAAGTCGATGGACAGTCTGGCCATTCACCATTGGCTATTTTACTGATGGGCGTATATTAGTTGCCTGGTGTGAGAATCAGAAAGATTATCGACACTTTAAAACACAAGGAATTATTTCGCTGAAAGTATTGGATGAATGCTATTCTCCTTCAAAAGATAATCTTTTCCGCGAATGGCAAGCATTACAATTACGTAAGCACTTAATGAAACGCAGCTGAGCGGATATGTTTATCATGTTTCGTGCATATTAAACGGTTGATATTGTTTCTGTCGCTTCTCCATTAAGGCTATGTATGTTGTGATCTTCTTCCATATTGCGTCCAAAAGCAGCTTAAAAATTTAATTTAAAAGATGCCGACTAAAAATTTACCTCAAACTGTACTTTTTTTACAACAACCCCTTTTTCCCCTAAAATATCTCTTATCATCATCAACATATGCCATTGACAACCCCCGCATCATCAAGCAAAATTCACGCCTAGTTTACGGAGGAGGGGTTCCCGAGCGGTCAAAGGGATCAGACTGTAAATCTGACGGCTTACGCCTTCGAAGGTTCGAATCCTTCCCCCTCCACACTGAATTCTGGGAAAGCGGGCGTAGTTCAATGGTAGAACTTCAGCCTTCCAAGCTGATAGCGTGGGTTCGATTCCCATCGCCCGCTGGATTCTGCGCCCACATAGCTCAGTCGGTAGAGCACTTCCTTGGTAAGGAAGAGGTCACCGGTTCAAGTCCGGTTGTGGGCTTTTGATCG
>JAJPJH010000065.1 GCA_021324335.1 Gammaproteobacteria bacterium | reverse complement strand
GAATTGCTTCTTCTTTGAAGGACTTATCGTATTTACTCATTTTACACACCTCATTGATTGGTTAAGTATATCAAATTTGGTGTCTACTTTTTTAGGGGCAGGTCATGGTTACTAAAAGAGGAAATAATAAATGTATTCTCGTATAAAAACTTTCATTCTAAACCAAAAGGAATAATAAAATGCGTATATATATTCCAATCACCCGTGTTCTCATCCCCACTTCCATTGATTTCAACCCCGAATCTGCAACTTATTATTCACACAGCTGCGAGGAGGTCGGTGAAGATTTTGTAATTCCACCTAATCAAGGCCTGGTAGATCCATGGGAAACGCTCTGCATGCTGGATATTGAAGATCTTAGAGCAGGCACGATGCATTTTAGAGAAGATAAACTCATTGAGATAGAAGGTATAACAGATGACATTAAGAAAGATTTTCTAAAAGAATTCGAAGAGAAATTACCGGGCATGTTTTCAAGAGATACTTATACAACAAAAGAATTTAAATCAATAGCTGAGAGTATAAGAGATACATTATTAGAAAAAAAGGCAGCAAAAAATTATACTAATAATAAGGCATTATTATTTACCGAAAACTCTCAAATTAAAGAAGAAAATGAGCAACCAAAACCAGATCAATCAGCCTCTCTTCCTCAGTATTTATTAAATTTAAAATTATAACTATTAATTATCACCCATTATAGCCTCCGTTTAAATCGATATACTTTTTGCGGATGCCATCATTATTTCAAGTATAGTTTTCTCTACTAGCAAATCTTATAGCCACCATTATATTATTATACGAAAATTTAAATGATAATAAAATCGAGGAGTATAACATTATGTTTTCATCTCAATTACAACCAAACAATGAAAAATATGGCAACACAACTGCGAGGCTTGTTTTTGGATTTTTTAATTGTAAAGACCTATCCAATATAAGATCTGTTTGCAAAACATGGAATAATTTCATTACAAAAACTATTTTTAATGAAGATATTGCGCATCAAGCTGATAAATATAAGGATGATTTTAAGCTTTATACTTCCAACGATGGATTTATTCTAGAAATCAATATAGAGAGTTATCTCGATAAAACTACTATAAACTCCTACAGTATCAAACCAGAATTAATAAAAATATTTCCATTTCTTAAGCCTTGTTATGAAGTTTTAAAATCACCTACTCACATGTATTTTTGGTCGACTAATGGATTTGATTTCTATCTCATGCAAGATAGCAAACCACATAGTAAATATTATTCCGATACTAAAAAAATGATTTATTTTCAGTCCAACCCAGGAAATGAAATAGGTTGTAGGATTGAATTCACTAATCAAAAAGCAATTATTATAAACCTTGAACAGGAAGAATTAATGTCTTTCAACCGCAGCTCGCAAAAAGAGGTGCAATTATTACTAAAATTTATTATAGCTAGAAGAACCAACATGATTGCATATGAAAATTTTCTACAAAGAGACCATCTTTTGGAATCTGATAATGGTGACTTAATTTTTATTGGAAGAATGAATTATGACGACATAGTAAAAATTAAAACAAATGATGAGTGGAATGATGTACAGGTAGAATATTATTCCCATTTTGGTATTTCACGTGGTTATTCCATTATTAATCATCCGGAATTTGAATGTATTATACTACCTGAGTTTGGTCCCCGGGAAGCCATTCTAGATAAATGCGATGGCTCCTCCATTACTTTCAAAAAATTGGATCCTCATAAAAGTATAAATTTAAATAAATTTCCATTTTATAACGAAAAAGCCAGGGAAATACGACTCACACCTCTTGATTTAATTGAGTGGGAAAGGAAACGTCATCCTATGTTTCGTAAATAATAATAAATAGCCATCCCGGACGTTCAATTCGCGCCCGGGGCAGGCTGAATAGATGCTATATCCTAAACTCATTTGTCGTCACCTTACGCTCTCCCTTATCCGCTGAAGCCGGCATCGTTTTCGGCGCATATAAACCATACATTCTACGAGGCGCCTTATAATCCCGAATAAGCCAGGCAATATCATCATACCCTTGCTCCCGAGCAATAGTACTAGGCCGCTTATTATCTGCAGTACGCCTAATCTTATCACTTGCTCCATATGCTAACAAATATTCAACAACTGCTTTATGTCCTTTGGCCGCAGCAATGAATAAAGGTGTCGTACCTTCATGAAATCTTGCATTAGGATCAGCTTTCCCTTCCAATAACTTTTTCACAATATTCACATTTCCAACTTGAGAAGCAATATATAATGGCGTCGCACCATCTTTACAAGCTTTATTCACATCAGCATTATTTTCTAACAACAAATTAACTATCTCTTCACATTGTTCTTGTGCGGCAATATAAAGCGGTGATGCGCCATCGCTATACGGTTGATTGATGTTAGCTTTATTTTCAAGCAATAACCTCACTACCTCAGTATGTCCCCGTTCACTAGCAGTTAAAAGAGGAGAATTACCATCATTACGTAACTGATTAACATTGGCATTTGCAACTAATAGCGTTTCGACAACCACTTCATGACCATTTTGTGCTGCAAAGTAGAGAGGAGAAGCTTGGTTATTATTTGCTTTATTAACATCAGCAGCATGGTCTACAAGCAATTTCACAATCTCCGCCCACCCTTCTTCTGCTGCAATGGATAAGGGTGTTGTACCCGCATCATCTGCATAAAATTCTGCTACTTTTTTAGCAAAATGGTCAGGCAACCATTTCGCAGTTAAAGTCATACACCTTTCACACTGATCTTCATCATTCTTTTCTTCTAGCGCCGCTATTCCTATTTCAGGAAACATAGAGATTGCTTCTAGAAGAGCGGGGTAGCTGTTCTCTAACTGCCGGGCTAGGAGGGGATGGACACTACCATCATCTGGTATAGATCTTATCTTCCATTTTCTTAACTCTGCTCTGGAAGAAATAAGCCAATAACTAATCCCCTCATTGCCATCAAGAAGAACCCATAACCGCTCTCCATCTAGTCCTATTACTCTCCCAGCAAGCAGCTCTCTATTCCTTAGGCCTTCTACTCGCTCCAAAACCTTTAAACCATATTTTTCCAGCAGGGTTTTATCAGCTAGATCCAATTGAATAAGAGAGCCACTCTGGCTTCGAAGTACTAGCTTAATTCGATGGAAGTTTATTATGGAAAGAAGGGATTGTATTTCTGGGAGGGAAATTCCTTGAAGGTGTTTTTTATTTATTCTATCCAATGCCAATGTCTGGTCCTACCTATTCCTTATAAATGAGAGCTACTATATAAAAAGAAACTTAAGATTATCTTAAAGCGATATTATCAGACAGGCTGTTTTTTGTAATGAGAGGATAAAACCACGAGAGAAGTCGTCATATAGATAATACGATAGCTATTTTCCGCTTAACAGGAAATATTCCTTTATCTTGTTTTAATCATTAATACATTATTAATCAATTTTACCTTTGGTGTATCATTATTAATAAATGCCTTGAGCTCCTTAAATCTTTTCTCTGTTTCTGGTTTACCCATAAAACGGGGACCACGTGATATTTTTACAATTCTCTCAAGATTATTCATCAAATTTTTTAAGGAATTGATATCATTTTTCTGTTTTACCTCTTCTAAGCAAGATTCAAGACGCCCAATTTTTACGGTAGTAGATGGTAAATCTCTTTTATCCTCCTTAATACGTTTAATTTGCTCTTCCAACCATTTCTCAACGCGATTTCTTTTCGTTATAAATGCATTATCACTTAATTGCCTGCGTATTTCTGGTAATTCTAGCAACTTTTTAGCAGGAGCAAAAAAACTGACTGTAGCAGATAAATGGGATTTTTTGTCTGTACGAGGTGCGCAAATCATTTTAATAAATTCACGATCATTTTTATGCTGTTTTACAATTTCATACCAGGTCTTGTAATCAATCAGACTGCTATATTTAGAACTCAACAACAATTTCGCAGCAGCGGCAGAATGCTTCGCTATCTCAATAAATATATTTTTAGGCAAGCGCTGTTTAATTGCTTCAAAACAATACTCTTCTTCTTGTAACAACAAAAGCACTTTTGCTTTTCGTTCTAACTCCGATAAGGGAGACGAGTTAATTAATTTAACACTATTTTCAACTGCCTTCTTATACCACTCAGCAGCTTTAACATAACTACTTTGAACAGAGCCACCCCCATGATGATAGAATCTCGCTAATTCAAACTGGACGTCAGGAAGAGAATTAACCTGGGGATTTCCTTCCAAATAGGTAAGCGCGTGTTGATAACCCTGCCTTGCTGATTCCATGATAATTTTAGCTGCATCCTTCAGTTGTTTCTCGTTATTAGATTTACACAGCGCGAGACCATACCAAAATTTCGCTTCTGCATTTTTATTTTGTTCCTGATTCAATTTTTCTAAAAAGAGCGGAATGCTTGCATTTTTGATAACGATTTCAAAGCGGGTGTTATAGTCTTTCGCTCGCTCAAATTGGATTTCAGGAAGGGCGTTAATTTCTTTATTTTTATCAAAATATTTTGCTGCTGGATCAAAATTCTTCTCTGCAGCTTCTTTAATAAGGTAAGCACCTTTTAGCAGCTTTTTCCGATCTTTTCCTGGATTGCTACAAAGTGCAACGCCATACCAATATTTCGCTTCCGCATTTTTTGTTTGTTCGTCAGCTAGTTTTTTAACAAAATCATTATTATTACTATTTTTACTAACAATATTCAAACGCATTGAGTAATCATTCGTTAGATCAAATTGGATTTCAGGAAGAAAGCGAATTTTATTATCCATTTTAAGATAATCGATAGCTGGCTCAAAATTCCTCTCTGCAGCTTCTTTAATAAGGTAAGCTCCTTTTAGCCGCTTTTGCCGATCTTCTTCTGGATTATAACAAAGCGCGAGACCATACCAAAATTTCGCTTCCGCGTTTTTTGCTTGTTCGTCAGCTAGCTTTTTAACAAAATAAGCATTACGTAAATTGGCTAAAAAAATAAAATAACGATCTCGATGAGTTGATGCTAGTTCAAATTGTATTTCAGGAAAACTAGCAATTGGATCGGTCTTAAAATACATTTGTGCATAATGAGAAATGATACCATCCTGTTCTCTGGAAGATTCTAGAATAAGATAAGCGCCTTTCAGTTTTTTTTCTCTATCTTTTTCTGGATTCTCGCACAGCGCAAGACCATACCAAAATTTTGCTTCCACACTCTGACTCTGTCTTGCCGCTAGATAGTCGACAAATCTAGGTAAATAAGCCTTTCGTTCGACGATATTATAGCGAATTTCGTAAGCTTCATTTAATTCAAATTGGATTTCGGGGATAAATTCAATATCCTTATCCGTTTCGAGATACCTAGAGGCATAAGAAGCAATAAAAGGATCTTTTTCCTTGAATAATTCTAGGATGAGAAAAGCGCCTTTCACTAAGGTTTCTGTTTTATTTTCCTTTGCTCCTGCTCTACAAAGCGCAATACCATATAACAGTTTTTCTAACAGGCCTTTACTATGCTCGTCAGCAAATTTAGCTAGTAAGGCAGGACAATGACCAAAGTGATTAGCAAAATAAATTCGAGATTCCTTATCTCCCACCATTTCATAGAACAGGTGAGCATAATTCTCTGCTTCTTTACTACCATGTTGATGAGCTCTCATGAACCATTTCAAAGCTTTTTGAGGTTTTGGCTCAATCTCATCTGTGCCATCCAAGTAAAGCTTAGCTATTTCAAGTTCTACCTCTGGCAGAGGCGAGGTTTCTGACTTAGCAAGAAAAATAAGATAAGTTAAGGCAGGTGAAAAACCTCTTTTGGCTGCTTTCCCTATCCATGCAACCCCTTCCTGTAAATTTTCTTGAGTTCGAAGTAATTTATTGCAAAGTAAAACGCCGTAATGATACATACTCTCAGGATAATGTTGGGTAGCAGAACACCTTACCAATTCCCTAACTTCTGCTAATGTCTCCTCCACCTCAGCAGCATATCTATTTACACCAGCCAGCGTAAGCAATGCTCTAATCTTGGGATAATTTTTTGGAAGCTTCATACATCGTTTATCATCTAACCATTGTTGCTTCCAAGCTTGAATGTACAATTTAGCTAAACACCACTTAGCTTTATCGTTGCCATATGCAACTGCCTCTTTAAAGCAGCTCTCCGCTTTTTTAGCATCAAGCGGAAAATATTTCCCGTTTTGATACAGCTCCCCTAATATGAGATGTAATTTAGCCCATACAGTACGGATCGTTTTAGCAGCAGAAGAAGGTTGAGTCAGTAATTTGATTTGCTCAATAGCAAGCTCACACCCTCCCAAAACAGCTTCTTCCAATAATCCCACTGCCCTATTTATCTTAGGGGGTACGCCCTTTCCTTCATAACACAAAATGGCTAAACGTGTTTTAGCTTCTAGATTTCCGCCTTCAGCTGCTCGTTGAAAACAATAAATAACTGATTTGTAATCTATTGGTACTGTTTTATGATTTGCATATAGTTTTGCTATAGCAAGATAGACGCCGACCTCTGGTCTGTTACCTTGAGCTGTTAGTTCCAGAGAAGCTACTGGAGGAGGAACATCCGCATTATTAATCGCTTTTTCTAGCCAAAAAAGTGCTTTTTCGTAAATGCCTCTTCTTAAATAGTAATTAGCAATATGATGTTGCGCTTCATAAAAAGCTTTATCCTGAATGAAATCTTCTATTTGTTCTATAATGAATTCGTTTTCATCTTTGGTTAAATCTGCCAATATTTGAATTACTTCAGGGGCTGATTCTGTACTCCAACGTGCTTTTACTCTTTGTAGCTTACATTCATTTTTGATGTTAATTAATGCCTTATTAGCAAGAGGTAGCTTAAAAAAAAGTTGATTTTCTACGATCGAATTCAACAGCGAAAGCAGATTAGCATCGTTATTCTCCGTTAATCCTTTTAATACGTCTACTGCCGAAGAAAAAAACAGATCATGTCGATCTTCTTCTTTAGGTTTCAGAAGATGCAGATAACAATAAGCTCGTAATATCTCCGCACCTGGATAATCCTTCGCTAGTGTCAGATAAATTAAAGCTAATAAATAAGCTTCAGGTAACTTTTCAGCAATTGCTTCAGGATGCCTAAAAATAAAACTGCCGATTGCAAAATATAGGTCAGTTGGGTAGGTTTGCAAAAAAGAATCTGATAATACTATCTCTGAAGTGATACGAAAAAAATTTCGCAATCTTGTATCATCTAAGTTGAATAGCTGATTAGACGTTGTTTTTTGAGTTTTTTCGTCGTCATCTTCGTTATAAAGAGCTAGGAGGGTTTCTACAAAAAGAGTGGGTGATTCCTTCGCAGTCAAAGCCATGCAACTTTCACATTGGGTATAATCTCCTTCTTCCCAAGCTTTTTCTAATTTTTTTGTAAAATCAGCTTCTGAAATATCCCTAAATTTATTTAATCCCGTGCTGAGTACTGACGGTATGAATTCATTATCCTGTATAGATTTTAGATTAGCTTTCGTCAAATCTGCCCGTGAAGAAATACCATCCCAAAAAGAAACCCCTGCATCTTTATCCCAGAGAAACCATAATCTATCTTGAGACGAACCAGCTTTCTCTATTCCTATCACTCTCCCAGGACCTTCTTCTTTACTTTCCACTCGTTCAAGAAACTTTAAACCATATTTTCTCCATAGAAATTCATTAGAAAAATCAAGGCTTACCTCCCACTTCCTACTACGAGTTGGAAGCGTTATTACTTTATTTTTTAATGTAGAGGTAATTTCTTGAATCTCTCGAATAGACAAATCAATAGATTGCTGCCCACTAAGCATCCCACATTCTCGTTTTCATACATTATTGAAATTTAGGTACTAAACTATACAGAAAAAAGCTTAAAAACAGCTTAAATCTACTCAAGCCAACTGCCTTTCCCGAATCAATAAATGATGCAACCGTATCCCCGTTATCCACAATACGGCAAAATAAACCACCACAGCGGTGGTTAAGAGCACCGCTAAATGCAGATACCGCCATAAGGCATGATGGGTCACCCAATCATGCAAATTCCCTGCTCCCAACCAGAGGAATACAGCTACTGCTAGATTGGCTGTTACTAAGCGAATGATGAATAAACCCCAACCATCCCGCGGACGATAAATGCCGCGTTGGTATAAAAAATAGAAAAGGAAACCTGTATTAAGCAGCGCAGCAAGCGATGTTGCCAGGGCTATGCCCGCATGGGCAAGGGGCCAGATGAGAGCAACGTTGAAAATCATATTCGCTACCATCGCAATAACGCCTATTTTCACAGGGGTACGCATATCTTGCTTGGCGTAAAAACCAGCCGCTAGGACTTTGACCAGCATGAAAGGGGTAATGCCAATAGCGAAAGCCGTTAAGCTTTTTCGGGCCATACTGACGGCATAGGCATCGAATTTACCATACTGGAACAATGTACTTAGCATAGGGCCTGACATAACGGCTAAAACCACACCCGCAGGGATGCCGACCAATAAGACAGCCCGTAAAGCCCAATCCAGCGTCAGGGAGAAGGATTCCTCGGACTGAGTGGCATGGTGGCGGGATAAATGCGGTAAGATGACCGTCGAAATGGCAACGCCAAATACGCCCAGCGGGAACTCCATCAGACGGTCCGAGTAATAAAGCCAGGAGACGCTACCGACGACTAAAAGAGAGGCAAAAATACTGTCTATCATCAAATTTATCTGACCAATCGAAACACCAAAGAGGGCTGGCACCATTAACTTAAGAACCCGTTTAACCCCGGGATCTTGGAAATTGATTTTAGGGCGAGGGAATAGAACCATCTGCTGAAGGAAAGGGAGCTGAAATAAAAGCTGGATGATTCCCGCGATAAAGACCCCCCAGGCCAGACCGATGATAGGGGTCGCAAATTGGGGAGAAAGGAAGAGGGCAGCAGCGATCATGCTGATATTTAAGAAAACGGGGGTAAAGGCTGCCACCCAAAAGCGGCTATAGGTATTGAGAATAGCACCAGAAAAGGCTGTGAGTGAAATCAGCATGAGATAAGGAAAATTGATTCGCAGCATCGTGACGGCCAAGTGAAAACGGTTGCCATCGGCTTCAAATCCGGGGGCAAATACCCGTACAATCCAAGGAGCGCCAAGGATACCGGCAATCGTTACCCCCAGAAGAACGATACCAAGGGTGCCAGCGATAGCATCGACAAATTGCTTTACCTCTTCATGCGATTTCTTCTTCTGATATTCCGATAAAACCGGCACAAATGCCTGCGAAAATGACCCTTCGGCAAACAGGCGCCGCATGAAATTAGGAATGCGGAAAGCGATGGAAAAAGCATCAAACGCAGCGCCTGCACCAAATAAATGGGCAGTCACCATATCTCGGGCAAAGCCAAATACGCGGGAAATCATGGTCATGACGATGATGACGGAAGTGGATTTAAAAAGCGCCTTGCTCATAGGTTCCTATTTACTTGTCAACCAAAGCGGCCAGTATACCGGTTCAAGCCGTTATCGTGTAGAGTCAAATTGACAATGTGGCAAAAAGCAGGCATGATTACGCCCTATTTTTGAATATCCCTGATTAATTTTAAGATTTTGGAGAACAACCTTGGCTAATACAAAGCAAGCAAAGAAACGCGTTCGCCAGGCTGAAAAACACCGCCGGCACAATGCTAGCATGCGTTCCATGTTGCGTACGTACATTAAGAAAGTGACAGCTGCCATTGCAGCAAAAGATTCCTCCGCAGCCTCTGCGGCGTTGGTTGAAGCAACCCCTATCATTGATAGTATGGTGAATAAGGGGATTATCCATAAGAATAAAGCTGCTCGGCATAAGAGCCGATTAACAGCGCATGTTCGGAAGATTAGCGAAGGCGCGGCGGCTAAGGCTTAAGGCTTGTCAAATAAAACCCTGCTACGCTCAAGCCTTCGCAGGGTTTTTAGATAAGTCGTGGAATATTGTTAATTGCTCGCGCTTCTGTACTTAGTAAGTTTTCAACTATATCCCGCGTGTCTGTAATAAATGTCCAATATTTACGGCGATAATCAATAATTTGATTTGTATTGGTGGTCTTCAAACTTTCACGGATTTGAGAAAAAGATACTCCTGCTTTTATTGCGTTCTGAATAGCCTTAATACACTCTTTCTTTAATCTGCCTACATGATTATATCGCTCCTTTGGAACTGGTATATGTGTATACAACTTGAAATCATCAACTAACTGCTTAAGAGTATCTTCTAAATGAAGAACGTGCTTACTTGGAACAGCATCAGGGGTCGATTCTCTGACTTTACGAGCACTTGGTTGAATAATTCTATAAGACGGTCCCCTTAGACTACAGGCCAAAGCATGTTCTATAGCAAAAGGATGACAAAAGATTTTATGCGGCATTTCGCTAGCCCTTATAGATGTGTAAATACTTTATAATTGTAATTATTTTATCCTATATAGTCTTAAGAGAACATTAAACAAACAATATCGATGTCATACCAAAAGGAAAATGTCCCCTCTATTACCAAATCGAAAATGTCCCCATGGCTATGATCCCATAGGGTTATTAAGACCTCCTTAAGCCGTCCTCAACCAACT
>JAJPJH010000008.1 GCA_021324335.1 Gammaproteobacteria bacterium | reverse complement strand
AGGTGAGAAAACATCATCCTAAGTTGCGTAATAAAAGTTAGGGCAGTTACATATTGATGCCTGCTTTAAAATTAAGGGCCAGTATAACCGGTAACAAAAATTACCGGTTATAAGTGGGATGATGCACCCTATAACCTCTGACTTGATTTTTTTCTAATGATAAAAGGAAAGATTTTTTCTCAAGGCCGCCGCCAAAACCTGTTAAATGGCCGTTGCTTCCAATCACACGGTGGCAAGGGATAATGATTGAAATTGGGTTAAGTCCATTGGCTATGCCAACAGCGCGAGCTTTATTTTTATCACCTATTTTTTCTGCTTGTTCTGCATAGGAAATTGTCATTGAGTATGGTATGTTAATCAATTGTTTCCAAACTTTAATTTGAAAATCAGTTCCATCGAGAACAAGTGGTAAATCAAAAATTTTCCTTTTACCTTGAAAATATTCAGTCAATTGCATTTTTGTTCGTACTATTGTTGATTCATTTCCATGTTTTTTAAGATCACTAATAATTTTTTCGACTTTTGGATTTGCGCAATCATTTTCCCATAAAACCGCGTGCAATCCTTTTATTGAAGTTATAATAGTTAACCTTCCAACAGGTGAATTTATTTCATCGTAAGTAGCATTTTCAGGTAAGTATTTAACGCCTCTTAGCTTTTTCATTTTTTATATTCCAAAGAAGAATGGCTGCATAGGCTCGCCAAGGAATCCACTGTTTAGGATTTAATTGAAGCTGCGATATTTTCTTTTTAATTTCCAAATCTGTTTCAGGAAAAGCATTCGGATTTTTAAGAGCACGCATCGCAATATATTCACCAGTCCATGTACCGATTCCTTTTATTGAAAGAAGTTTTTTAGAGGTTTCTTCAAAAGAATCCGTGCCATCTAATATGAGTGTTTTATTTTCGCAAGCCATAGCCAGTTGTTTGAGAGTTTCAATTTTAGACCCTGTTAAGCCTAGATTGGATAAATCAACTGCAAGAATATTTTTGGGTGTTGGAAAAAATCGTTCAAGCTGCAGTAATGGATCAACGTTTTGTTTTTCTCCACATCGATTAACTATTCTACCCAGAACAGTTCGCGCTGCTGACACACTTATTTTTTGGCCTACAATCGCTCGAACAGCAAGTTCAAAACCATCCCAACCTCCAGGTATTCGTAAGCCCTTATTTTGTGCCAAAAATGGTTTTAATTTTTTATCTTTTTTAAGGTCATTCTCAATGGCCATGGGATCGGCATCAAGATCGAAAATATTTTTTAATCTGGCAATAAGCTCTAATATGTTTGCATTCTTATTTAATTTAACTTCAAATTCTATTTTGTTATCTTCTACCTTTCTTGCATGAAACCAGCCATAAATTTCACCATAAGAAATCAAACGCTGATAAGAATTATTATCAATCAATTCAACTCCAGGAATTGCACGATGACTTAAAAAATGAATAATGTTATCCCATCCATAAGGCGGCCGATAACTTAATTGAAAACACATTTTACCGATTGATACGGGCTCTTTCCTAAAAGCATTGGGTGGTTTATTAAATCGTATTTTGAAAGCGTCATTAAAACGTCTAATCGATTGGAAGCCAGAACTAAAAGCAATATCTGTGATAGAAAGTGTCGAGTTGTCGAGTAGATTTCTGGCGATATCCAACTTTTTTGAAATAAGAATGGATTGTGGGCTTGCACCAACTTGTTCTTGAAAAAGTTCTCGCAGCCATCGTTCTCCTATACCCAATCTTTCAGCAATATCTTTTATCGATAGGTCTTCTGTTGCAAAATATTCCATCATACGGATAGCACGTTGGACAGTTGAGGGTGTTCCAATCCAAGCAGGTGACCCAGGTGCCGTTTCTGGTCTGCAACGCAAACAAGGTCGATAACCTGCCTCTTCTGCTTGGGCTGCATGAATAAAAAAGGTTAGGCTTGCTAATTTAGCTTTTCTTGCAGGACAAGTTGGCCGGCAGTAAATCATGGTTGTTTTTACAGCGACAAAAAATTTCCCATCAAAACGATGATCACGGCCTAAATGTGCGCGGTAAAATTCTTCTTCATTAAATGTCATTTTCATGAATAGCATTATATAAATATACATCGTGACATACTAGCCAAAAACGGAAGTCTATTATTTTATCAATTATAAATATTTTCAATTGGTTACATGACAATGGAGCGGTTTGGGCTTAAAAATGGAGAATATTGGGTGTAGAAATCGTCATAAATATAATTCTGGAAAGGGCATCAAAAATACAACAGTGTCGCACTTCGCATGAGACTCTGCCAATTTGTTCAGGACTCCATTTCTGTTGAAGCTTATCTCAAATAAAGTTGGCCACATCATAAGTTTGAACCACTCCACTTAAAATTAGATTAGATGGAAGTAAGTTTCACTCCAACCTTATATGGCTAATTTATAATCAGGCAGTTTGGCGGGCTTTTGTAAAACTCCTCTATTATCGTGTTGCCCATTATTTGGGCGTGCATCATTAAACATAAACGCCGGGTTTCGATTATCGTAAAGCACATTACCTTCCTGCATTTGTTTTTTTATTTCCGCAATTAATTTGCTGCCACACGAATTTTCTCAACTAAAGAACGATATTGAGCGCCATTTCTTTTTTCACGAGGTATCTCATTATTGTTACGTTTAAATTAATCTAAAAAATCATGATCTTTTATTTGAATTTAATTGTGTGATTTTATCAGTAAAAAATATAGCGCCGGCATCACAATTAATACTAATGGGACAGCTAAAATTAATCCGGAAATAATTGCGATTGCGAGGGGTTGTTGCATACCTGAACCAGCGCCAATGCTTAATGCAAGAGGAAAGAGCGCTAGAATCGCTATGATAGATGTCATCAAGATAGGGCGCATGCGCATTATTCCAGAAGTAATAATAGTACTATTATTATGGTGATGATGTGCACGTAACTCAGCAAAATAAAAAATGGCTATTTCAGTTACAATACCGATAATCATCGTCATACCCATCATGGATGAAATATTTAATTCGGTATCTGTTATCCATAGACCTAAGAAGACTCCAGGTAATGACAATAACGTTGTGCACAATATACTGAGTACAATATAGATATTTTCATATAAATATAGCAGTAAAACCGTCACCAGCAATACAGCGCTAATGAAAACAATTAACATTTGATAAAATGAATTTTGTTGTTCTTTATAAAGACCACCATATTGAATATAAACATCGGGTGGAAGGTGTATATCATTCATTTTACTTTGAATCTCATGCATAGTAGATCCCATATCTCTTCCTTCTATCCGAGCAGTAACAGCTATCATGGGTTTTAAATTTTCACGAGTAATTTCTGCTTGACCTCTTTGTATCGTAATATCGGCTACACGTTGTAATGATATATAATAACCATCCGCTGTCCGTAATGGCAAAATTTTTAATTTTTGCAGTCGATCACGCAAAGTTGATGGAGTCCATACACGGATTCCGATCACTTTTTCTCCACTTTGAATTTGACTGATAACATTACCTATTAATTGGGTTTGAATTTGTTTAGTGACAGATTCAGGATCTAAATTAAGTAACGCTGCTCTAATTCGATTTATTTTGATATCAATAGCATCTCCGGAAATAACGATACCATTTTTTATTTCGACGACGCCTGGAATAACTGAAATTATTTTTGCTATTTTTCTAGCTGTATCTTGTAAAATAGTTTCATTATCACCGAATACTTTTATTTCGATAGGTTGTGGGACAGCTGTCAAGTCACCAATCATATCTTCCATTAACTGTGCAGTTTCAACTTTTAACCCAGGAACTAGCATATTAATTTTATCACGTACTTCGGTCATGATAAGGTGAATATTACGACGCGGTAGTTTTTTAAGTCGGATAAAAAAATCACCTGTATTCGCTTCGGTTATACCACCACCTAATTGCAGTCCAGTACGACGGGAATAGCTATCTACTTCAGGAATGTTTATTATTATTTTCTCTACTTGACGTAGTAATCTATCCGTTTCAGTCAACGAGGTACCTGGTGGTGCGACGTAATCAAGAATAAAACCGCCTTCGTCCATATTAGGCATAAACCCCGAGCCTACCTGTTTATATGAGATATAACCGATAAAAATGGTTACTCCTATGCTGATGATGAGCCAAACTGGTTTATTTAAAAACGTGGTCATGAAAGATTGATAATTGTTATGTAATCGTTTTAGTACTGGACCAACAGATTCCAGATTTTTGGCATCACTTATTTTTAGTAGCATTTCACCCAGTAAAGGTACAACTAAGAACACGAAAAAAAATGAAATGATAAGAGCAGTTGCCATGGTAATGGCTAATGCTTTAAAAAATCCGCCAGCAACACCTTCGATAAATGCGAGAGGTAGAAATATAATAATCGTTGCTAGCGAAGAACCTGCTAATGGTTGCAACATTTGCATAGCAGCACTCAAAACGGGCCCATGGGTAGGTTCTCCTGCATGACCTTCGCTTAAGCGTCGCATGATGTGTTCTAACATGACAACGCCATCATCAATAATAAGTCCTACTGCTGCAGCCATGCCGCCTAAGGTCATGATGTTAAAACTCATGTGCAGTAAAGATAACAATAAAACAGCTGTAATTAGCACACATGGAAGAATCAGAGCCACAATCAAGGTCATACGGATGTTTCGTAAAAATAAAAATAAAATGATAACAGCGAGAACCGCGCCAATAATAATTGCATCGCGAACACTTTTTGCAGCGCCAGTGATAAGCTGAGATTGGTCATACCAGGTTTTAATTTGAATATCTTTTGGAATTTGATTATGAAAATCGATTAATTGTTTATTTATATCTTTCTCAATTGAAACTGTATTAGCACCAGGTTGTTGAAGAATATTTAATAAGACTGCATCTTTTCCATTTGCTGTCACACGCGTCCATTGAGGGATTGTCCCGCTCACTATTTCTGCCACATCATCTAACTCAATAATTCCACTGGAACTACTACGTAAAATGGTATGTTTAATATCATTAACACTTTGTAAACGTGCATCAGATAATATTAAGTAGAGACGGTAATAATCTTCTAACCTACCAACTGCAGTGACTACATTATTTGCCGTCAATGCATTAATAACATCATTTAGAGTAATATTAGCAGCTTGTAGTTTGGCCGGATCAATTAGAACTTGATATTCAGCTTCTTGACCTCCAACGACTTGAATGTGAGCAACGCCTGGAATAAGTGATAGTAATGGTCGTAGTTGGTAATAAGCAAAATCTCGCAATGAAATAAGATTTCTATTATCGGATGTCAAAGATAATCCTAATATTGGATAGACGATGGGATCCATTCTTTCAGCAGTAAAAGTTGTTTCTTTCGGTAGTGTAGGTAATATCTGGGTAATCGCTGATTGCACTTGCAATAAGGCAATGACCATATTGCTATTCCAGTTAAAGTTTACAGATAATTCTGCCGATCCTCTACTGCTTGTTGAACGGATACTGACAACATTAGGTATCGAGCGAAGCGCTTGTTCCAATGGCTGTGTCACTTCAATAATCATTCTATCAACAGGTCGATCACCAGAATCAACTAACACTAATATTCTTGGAAATTGAATATTAGGAAACAGCATGACAGGTAATTTAAATGTAGTAAATAACCCACCGAGTGTCAGTAATATTAAAAGGAATAATATCGATATGCGATGTTTTTGTAGCCAAGAACCGATCATGGTTGTGACTCCACTCGTAATGTCATACCATTTTTCAATTCGTAATTACCAGCAATTACGACTGATTCATTAGCATTAATACCGCTTTTGATAGCAACAAATTGACCGTTGTCTTCGCCAACCGTTATCCAGCGTTTTATTGCTTTGCCATTAATATCTACGAATACATATGGCTTATCATTTTCATAAAGAACTGCACTCCGTGGCACTGCTAGCATATTTTTTTCTGGTTCTATAAAAATCTTTCCTTCTATCATACTACCAGGTATTAATCCCATTACATTGCCTAACGGTACAATGACATCAATTAATCCAGTTTTTGGATCAATTTGGTCGGTAATATTGTTTATAGAAGCTGTATAGGATAGTGAATTATTATAAATAGATGTGATAACAACTTTTTGTCCAACATGGATTTTGGCTAAATCATCATACTCAATACCAAGTCGTATTTGTACTTCGTTTGTATTTGCATAGGTCAATAAAATTGTTGCGGGCGATACAACTTGTCCAGGTTGTACATTAATGGCAACAATATTGCAATTACAATCAGATTGTAAAACTTTCCCTGTTTCATTTTGTTGTTGCTGATTAAGATTATTTAAGGCTGCTTCTGATTTCGCTAGGTTTTGTTTTACGGCTTGCACATCTGCATTGGTGGCTAAATATTGAGAGCGTAATTTCTCAAGGCGATCAACCTCTTTTTTTGCAAAATCAACGGCAATTTTTGCATTTTCAAGATTTAACCTTGAACTTGCTGTTGTTGAAAGTCGTAATAAGGGATCGCCTTTATTAACATGTTGACCTTGAGTCACAAAAATTTGTTGGACTAAAGCTTCATTTTGAATGGTAATTTGCTGAATATGCTCTGGTGCAAGACTCACCATGCCATAAGTAACCAGCGTTTTAGCCATTGGTATTTGTTTGACTTTAGCAATCTTAACTAATGCAGAAGGTGTCTGTATCGTTTCACTCGATTGATGATGAAAGAATATGGTCACCACTATTATTAATGTGATGGCTATAATAAAGATAGCTATAGCAATTTTATTTTTGGTAGTCATATTCACATATTCCTTATTGATACCTACCTACTGCAATTCTTAAACCAATCATTTGTTCAGTAATTGTTTGTCTTAATGTCAATATCCTTAATTGATTAGTCAGTAAATTTGTTAATATGCTCTCATATGTAATTAAAGTTATATTTCCATTTTTTACACCTTCCCGCATCAAGCGTTCTGCTTTTTCCATCTCTGGTACTTGTTTTTTTAAAATCTTTACTTCTTTATTAATGATTCCTAATTCAGTTACTAATGTAGCAATATCAGACCGTGTTTGGTTCAGACGAGCAATATATTCTAAATACAATTGTTCGCGTGTGGCTTTAGCAATTGCAATTGCACCACGATTACGATTAATAATGGGAATATCAAAGCTAATTGCTGGACCAATAGAATGGACATTCGTATTATCTCTTCCTTTGATAATATCTAAGGTAAAATGTGGAAATTGGCCCAATATGGCTTGATATAATTTTGCCTCTTGACTTGCATAGCCTGCTTGCAATGCTAATAAATCCAATCGATAGACTTGCGCTTCTTCAAATAATTTATTTGCATTTAAAGGAAAGCAGGAGATGGGATTGACGTGGATAGCAATTTTTTCATTGGGGGGAATCCCTAATAGTTGATTCAACTGCAAAATGGTTTTTTGTAATGATCGTTCAATGGTGATGGTTTGATCCAAAAAATCAAGATAGGTTGCTTGACGCAATCCGAATTCGTCAATGGTAGAATTATGTTTTAACAAATTTGATTGTGTGATATCTAAAAGTTGTTTTGCTGCTTGAGTCGCTTTTTTTGCTAAACGTAATTGTTGTTGCAGAAAATAAATCCGTGATGCCAGTAGTTCAGCTTGATTTGCAGTCAGCCATTCTTGCCAGGCAATATCATAGCGTATTTGTAATGCTTGTGCTTTCACTACCTTCAAATTTGTCTGGGTTGTCACTAAAGACGCAATATCCCAAAATAAGTCGTAACTATACGCATTAACAAGACGGTATGTTTTGGAGTGTCTTGGCATAAGTATAGGTTAATTTTGGATCTGGTAACAATCCAGCATCAAAAACTTGTGCATTGGCTACACCTTCTTTAGCGCGTAATGCTTTAAGATCAGGACTCACCAAAACAGCTAATACAGATAACTCTTTTGGAGTAAGCGGTTTTGAAAAATCGATATAAATAGGGGAGATACGTGGATGGTTCAATAAAGTTGCTTGTTGTGCGATTTGCTTTTTATCTGGGGTCGCCAAAGTTCTGGTTAGGTCTGCAGTGTTTAAAGGTCTGGGCTGATAAGTCGAGCATCCTATCAGTGATAGGACGGCAAAGGAAATGAATATGATTGTCCTGAACAGTTGCATTCACATTTTTCCCAAAATTTACCTTAAATAATACCAAGTTATCCTTAGCTTGCCGACTATTATATAAGTAATTAGTAGATATTAACTATTTTGTATAAATTATTATCGACATTATTAATTTTGAATTGAATATATCCAAGTTATAAATTATTTAGCTATAAATCATCCCATGCCGGGATTCGTATCTATTTCTCACATAAGGCTTTAATTTATGTAAAATCTCATATGGAAGTAAGCACTACATAGGCTTATTTTTCAATTATACCTATTGTTTTAAGCCACCTTTCCATTAACCATGGCCATTCGGTTATGGCAGAATCAGTTTTTCGTACTCCAAATCCATGCCCACCCTGCGCATACAAATGCATCTCAACCGGAACCTTGGCATTTTTCAGACCCGTATAATACAAAATTGAATTGTCGATAGAATCTTGTGGATCATCTTCCGCTTGTACTATAAAAGTAGGTGGCGTTTCTTTAGTAAAAGGAACATCTGGATTTAAAATAAATTTTTCATCATCCAATAGCATATGCCCTGGATAAAGAGCAACGGCAAAATCTGGACGACAGCTTTCTTTGTCTGCTGCATCAATAGGTGCATATGCACGGGTTTTATAATGTGTGCTGGTATCAGCTACCATGAATCCACCTGCTGAAAAACCCATTACGCCAATTTTATGCGGATTAATATGCCATTTCAGAGCATTGAATCGTAGAAGTCCAATGGTTCTTTGCGCATCTTCTAACGCTGTTGGTGCTTTCGGAATAACTTGGCATTTGCAATCCCTATTCCAATTGGGCCCTGAATTTGGAACTCGATATTTTAACAACACACATGTTATTCCTTGGGATGTTAACCAGTGACAAATCTCTGTTCCTTCCAAATCAATTGCAAGAGCATGAAAACCTCCGCCAGGAAATACAACAATTGCCGCTCCTGTATTTTTTGTTTTAGGAGAATAGATAGTCATTGTAGGTTGTGTTACATCCCACACTTCTATAAACGGTTTTCCGGCGATAAGTGGATGAGTGATTGTTGTAACATATTCTTTTTTTGGAGCAGGTAATCCATCTGGTATTTTTCCTTCTGGCCATATGGGTATTTGGGTAAGTCCGTATGAAGGTTGCCAGACCTGCGCGTTCGCACTTACATACACAAATAGTGACAGAATAAAAAGTATAAATAATTTCATTAAAATCCTCTTCAGATAATATTTCTATTAATCACATATTTTATGAATTGTTGTGTTTCTTCTAGTCTGTTAAACACTTGATTCGGTTTCCAAAAAAGCGATTTCTCAATTAAATCTTTCCAATCCGGGTTAATATTTTTTATCGCCCATTGCGCTGCTTCTGTTTTCGAAGCGATCATGCCTGTTTCCAAAGTATAAAGTGTTCTGCACATCGTTAAAATTGCAAATACCTGGTAGTCGTTTCTTTTTAATTTCTCTAAATCATTTAGCACAGGTTTCCAATATTCATCTAAATTCTTCTGAATAGCCAGCTTTAAATCTACCACAGAAATTTTTTTAATTAACGTTTTGATATCAGGACCAGCAATCGTAATTCCTTTTTCTCTTAACATATATAATTCAATGATAAAATTACTTCCATAATCAGCTAGGAAAAAATTTCCCTCATTAAAATAAGGTCGTATATTGCTTGGGTTAAAGTTTAAAAGATCATGCTTCGGAATATATGAAGCTTCAATTTTTTTCGCATACAAGATTTTACTTACGTAAAATTTCTTATGTATTTCTTCAATTTTATGAATTACACTTTTTGAAAGTGAAGCTGTCATTACAATGTAACAATCAATATCACTCGTTTCATCATTGAAACTATTATTTGCAATAGAGCCGCCAATATACATACCAACAAATTGATTCGATAAAATTGACTGTATTTTTAAAAGCAACTGCTGCAAAAGATCATCTATCGTATTTTGAATTATCATGCGGTCATCATTTAATCAATGATTTTGTGTTGTTCTTTTTTCCATGCTGGTCTACAGGAGAGAAAAATTTTTATATTTCCTTCCCAGAAATACTTTTCACCAGCTTCAATCAAAATAACATCGCCAGATGTTATTTTATGCTCCTCATGATTTATTACTATCTTACCTTCACCTTCGAATACATATGCTAATTCATCACATTGCTGATTAACTACTCGACGTTCATCAGGATAACGCCCAGAAATGGTTGCAATAGCTGCATCGAGCATTACATTATTCAGAGCATATTCGATCACTGAGCAAGCTTCGTTATTCATTTTTTCTACGGCTTGATGTTTAAAAGCTATTTTCATTTGATTCTCCAATTTATATTTGTGCTAGTTTCAAAATTTGCTTACCATTAACGCCGAAATTATTGGGATGAAGCTATTTTTTACATTTTTCTTTTAATGCTAGCCATTCACCATTAATAATAGAAAACCATGCAGTATCACAATTGCGACCTTTGAAAATATAGTTTTGTCTAAAAATACCTTCAAAGGTAAATCCAATAATATCAAGAACTGGATACATCGTAAAAGCAAATTTATTTAACATTTTATAACTCCTTTATATCATCCCAATATTCCTTCTCTTCCCCTTTACAAATTGCCTTTGCTCTTTTTATAACTGAATGATATTTTTCAGGTAAACGATTAATAGCCCAATCTGCTGCGGATAGTTTAGAATGAATAGTGTTAGTTTCCACCTAAGCATGAGATAACAGTGGAAATATTAGCTTATTACCTTAAATAAAATAAATCTACTTTGGCAACATCATTTTCTATATCATAATCGAATGAACTATCAATTTATTCTGGTACATAAGTTCGTAATCAATCAATAAAAATGATTCGCATAGTTTGATCAATTACTCCAAGTAATTACTTCATTGATAATTCGCCAAGGTTCCTGTGCTTCAATCGCATTACTCTCTATTTGGCCGGCAGCTGTTATCAAGGCTTTCCACAATGTCCAACCACGGCCGCGAGCCCATGTATCTTCATCTAAAGCCAACACAGAGCGAAAAGCTTTGCGACTTTCACCTTTAAAAAATGTCCACGCAATTGCTAAGTCACAAGCAGGATCGCCCACGGCTAGCTGGCCAAAATCGATGACCGCACTTAATGTTCCATTTTGTACAAGCAAGTTACCAACACTGATATCGCCATGCACCCACACCGGTTCACGCTTCCAAGTTGATGCAAGTGCTCTTTGCCAGATGTCGGTTATAGCTGTAACATCGATTTTATTTTTAAGTGTATAAATTGCTTGGCGAGTTTCAGCATCATACATGGACAATGCCCCGCCACGATAAAAACTATGCAACCCTGGTGATGGCGCATTTGTGATATCAATTCGCTGCAATGCAAGAAGAAATTCAGCAAGACGTTTTGCAAAATCTGCTCGATTCGCAATTGGTGCGTGGCTTGCAGATTCACCGGGTAAAAAAGCATACACAGACCATTTCCATGGGTACCCTTCTGCTGGTTGTCCCATGGCTACTGGTACAGGGATGGGTAGAGGTAAAAACGGAGCAAGCTTCGGGAGCCAGAGCTGTTCTTTTTCTACCTGAAGTGCATAATTGACATCACTTGGCAAGCGCACAAGCAGATGTTCGCCTAAATGAAATGTTCGATTGTCCCAGCCTTGTCGTTTAACAGATTTAATAGGAAGATCACGCCACTCGGGAAATTGAGTGGATACCAAACGTTGCACAAGGGATTCATCTATTATTAATGTCTTATTCATCATGTTACTTTCAAATCTTTATCAAATCCCTGTCGTGCAAATTCAATATAAAATCCGAGTTTTTTATAGAAATTGAGCGCTTCCCATTCAAATGTATTCATGCAAAAAAACGGCAAATATTGAAATTAAATTTCAACACCTTTCTCGTCAAAAAATATTACCTGGCCGCTATACAAGTTATGCATTGCACCTATGATCAATATTTGCTTATTACTAATTTGATCACGAATGATAGAACTTTTTTCCTTAACTTGCTCCATCATATCTAGCACATTTTGCTTAGCAATCGCATCTATTGTTTTTTGATCATCACAATTAATATTTCCATCTGCAGCGTCTTTTACTTTCTTTACCGCCGGTTGAACTTTCTCTAATAATGCTGTCAAATTTCCAAGCTCAACATTTTTGCAGGCGCCACCCATAGCACCACACTGCGTATGTCCCATGACGACAATGATCTTAGAGCCAATTACTTTTGTCGCGTATTCCATGCTACCAAGCTGATCTGTATCAACAATATTTCCAGCGACGCGGATAGAAAATATATCCCCTAGCCCTTGATCCAAAATTAATTCAGAAGAACCGCGTGAATCCATACAGCTTAATACAACAGCAAATGGAAATTGTCCATGTAAGCTGGTAGCTTTCGCTTGCTGCAGTAAATTGCGGTTTATGATTTTATTCTTCATAAAACGCATGTTTCCATCTTTAAGTCTCTGTAATGCTTGTGCGGGTGTCATCTTGCTTAGCATTTCGTTTGTTGAAGTGTAAGGAGCAACCTGCGGCTTCGTATTCGCTGTGGAAGCTATTGCAGAATAAGAAGGTATTGAAATCAGAATACTTAAGGTGAGACCTGTCATTAAATTTTTC
The DNA here is from genome assembly GCA_021324335.1 of Gammaproteobacteria bacterium. Taxonomy (GTDB): domain Bacteria; phylum Pseudomonadota; class Gammaproteobacteria; order DSM-16500; family DSM-16500; genus Aquicella. The sequence continues at coordinate 25,796 of JAJPJH010000008.1, read as the reverse complement.
ATTCGCTTTAACTCCATTTAAAGAGAAAATTATAAGCCTTACAACAGCATATATCATATCGCATTGACCATTCTGCTTCAATGCTATTTAACTCGCTCCCTTTACGATAGTTTCAAATGTTTTCATGGATTGACTTGCAACAATCATAAAACGCGGTTGGGCCATAGGATTATAAGTTCTATTGGCAGTATGGCCATCAATGCTAAAAGCCATGACATACCCAGCTTTTGCTGCTTGCTGCTCTAGATAATCATCATAAATTCCAAAAGGCCACGCTAATAATGTGATTTTAGTGCCAAGTTTTTCTTCTAATACTTTTTTTGAATCTACTAATTGGATTTTCACCAATTTTTCATACCCTACAGGTAAAAGTCTTCTCTTTTCCTGCTTGAAGTTAGGATGCCAATAAGTATGTCCTTGAATATCGAAAAGCCCAGTCTGTTGTAGTTCTTTTAATTCATTCCATGTCATAGCATGTTTTCCCACTGAAATAGTTTGAGGATAAATGAATAAAGTCACAGGGATATTGTATTTTTTTACTAATGGGTACATATACGTATAGACAGATTGCCACCCATCATCGGCAGTAATAACCACTGATTTGGGGGGTAAGGATGCGCGTTTACCTTGTAAATATTCGACGGCTTCCTTAAGAGGGATAATGGTAAAGCCATTATCTTTTAACCATTTTATTTGTGCTTCAAGTCGTTGTGGGGTCAGATTCATGGGACCTGGGATAGTAGGATTAAAATTATGATAACAAAGAATAGGGATATTGATTTTATCGTCTGCAAATAGAGGGTAAGAAAAGAGAAGAAATATCATTAAAAGCAAATAATAAAATGACCATCCAACGAGCCGCATAGAATATCCTCCTTAAGTTCTTTTCATAATTGGGATAACAACCTCTTAATTTAGCTTCTGATTGAAATAATAAGCAAGCTTTAGCCAGTGTGCTGTTAACGATTTACAACCTGTCCAGAAAAAAGCATATTGTCTACTCCCACTACCCCATCATAATAGTGATAATCAATGTTAGCTTCTCTCAATAACGTTAATCCAATTTTAATTGTTTCCGCCCATACGGTTTCTGTCATACAAGGGGCAAGATGGCCAATGACTGCTTTGATCCCTACTGCAATAATTGCTTTCGCACAATCCGCGCAAGCAAACCAAGGAACATACATAATTGCACCCTTGATCACCCTCTCTTGTCTGATAGCGGAAAAAATAGCATCTCGTTCAGCATGTTCAAGATACTCACGCTTACACTCAGGAAGTAAGCGCTCAGGTAAATGTTTGATACCATCGGGAAAGCGATTTGCCCCTAAGCTTAAAATTTTCATTGTATCGGGTCTGATTAAGAGGGCTCCATTTTGCGTTCGAGGATCGGAGCTAAATTTTTTGGCATGCTGATAAGCTAAAGCAAGAAAATAGCGGTCTTTCTCTGCTGTAATTAACATAACAATTCCTAAAGTGAAATCAATTTTAATTTTTTGCTAATTCTAAAAATTTAGCTAATGAACAGATGCTACTTTTACAAGTAGGCATAATAACTGGCTTACCATTCAAGCTTATTTTTACGTAATATTCTTTATTCTTTTTAAATAAAGAAAAATTAAGATATGAAGCATATCCTGGAATTTTATTCATAGGCGCACCGAGTGTATTCATCACACTCATAATAGAAGAATCATGCGCAGAAAATAATACATATTTTAGCGGGGTTACTCCCTGAGAAGCTTGCTCGAGATACTTGGCAACAGTCATAAGAAATTCATGGCCCATCGGATAAGTAATTTCTTTACACTTAAATAAAGCAGCAATTATCCAATTCCTTTGCTTAATAATTTCCTGAGCATCTTGATGGCTGATACCTTTTGGTAAAGGTATATGATGAAGCTCGCGAATATCAAGATTACCAGCTAAAACATTTAGTTGCTTAGGATCGTGAAGATCCATCCCTGTTATTCGGCTCCAAGTATCTAACTTCTGTCGAAAATGAGTGATTTTTTGCTCGAACATGCTTTGTGATATCCCACATCGCGCTAATGTTTCCATATTGGTTTCAAATTTTATTCCTAATAAGTTATCTTGATCATAAGATACAGTATGGACAGGAATAGGCTGAAATAAATCAGGTAAAGCTGGTTTACCTGGATTTAGTACGGGCCCACTACCTAAGGGATATAATCCTAAGAGGGCTGATTCTGCACTCATTAAAGATCGATTCTTATCAGTTGAGCGAACATAAATAGTTTCCGCGCGATATCGCGGAGGCAGTAAGCCATATTGTTCAACATATTTATGACGAAATAAAGTACCTAATTGAAATTCTTGTCGCATTCCTTCCGCAGTTAATTCTCCCAGGCCTTCTTTCCAAGAATAAGGAGATTTTGGAATTTCATGAATAGGAGTACGATCTCCATGCCGTATGAGATCAACAGCAAAAATGAGTTGTTCTTGCGCAAATGAAGAAGAAAAAATAAACATACAGATCAAGGAATTTATAATAATTATAATTTTTTTATAAAATCCAAACATTAAAAATCCTTTATTTTCAGATTTTATTTTTTATGTTACTATTTTAAATATATTTTGTCATCTATTAAATTTATTCTAATTATTATCCCTCTCCTGCTCTCATTTTTGGAGAAATTTGGAGAAAATATATGATAAAAGTAATCATTATTGACTGTTTTGGGGTTATATATCGAGATGCTTTTAAAGAATTTTTAACTACAAACGAAGTAAAATTAATAAAATATTTAAACCAAAACTCGTTAGGCAAAGAGCTAGGATTTCCAACATACTATTACGATCTGGCGCATAAAATTGATATGAAAAAAGTTTCAGACGAGGATTTTTATACAATATTTTCTGAAGCATCTGGAGAAGACCCTGAAGAAATTAGGAAACAAATGAATGCTGTAGATGTTATGTTAAAAGAAGAGGTGATCGCATTTCTCAAAAAAATAAAGAGTCAATATAAATTAGTGTTAGTAGCAAATGCAGATAGAAAGTTTCTCCAAAAATTTCTAGATCATAAACCTTTTCTAAGTCAGGGAAGGATTAGTGAATTATTTGATATGCCGATCACTTCCTCTGATACAGGTGTACTAAAAACCCATGCTTTAACTTTTAAAAAAATAGCAGATACGTTTCAGGTAAAAAAAGAAGATATGCTGTATATTGATGATTCAGCACAGCATATCAAAGAAGTTAGTAGTATGGAGATAAACACCATCCATTTTCAGAATATTGAACAGCTTAAGTCAGATTTTCAAACATTTGAACGGCCTAATATATCGCCTGCTCTATCTCCTTAACCCTTACTTTTTTTTGTTTTCCTAGAAGATTCTAGATTAGAGTTTGCTACTTCTGCTTCTATCTTCGGGTAAGTTGGAACGGTTGGTTTTTTAAACACATTTAGCTCTAGATAACCTTTCTTTGCTGTATGAGAAAGTGATTTTTCCAAACGGTGCCATTTACTTACCAATTTATTCTCATCTTTACTTTGTCGATATCTAAGATAATGGTGTGATTGTTTTTGATTAAGCTGGGAATCAAAATAGACATCCGTCATTCTTTCTTCTTGCTCACTCTCAGCAATAAGAGTAGCTAAACTACGTTCATATGCTAACTTTTCTTCGATGTCATCTTCACTCTCACTACTCTCATAGGAACAGTCCGAATCGCCATCAGAAAATTTTTTAATCAACTCTAAACTATCTTCCGTTGCATATAATGTGGGATCATTGATATTATCAAGCTCATCTGTTATTCCCATGTTTTCTGTATCGGTTATCTCTTCTGCTTCTGCATCAGAGAGATACAAACGCATTTTCACTTCATTAGCCATTTCCTCGGCAATGTCGGTGATACTTTCATCTATCAGTCCATCTTTAACTAAATCAGCTTTCTTGCTATTTTCCTTACTTTTCCTTGTCATAATTCAGGTTCCAGTTATTATTGATTGTTTGAAATGGGGGATATTACATGAATAGATTAAAATCCTCAATAAGAAGTAAGACACTTAACTAAACGAAATTAAAAATTTTTGATTTTTGTTCTTCCTCTTCCGGATAATGTAAGCATGGTTGATTTAAAAATTTATTAATACTTAACTGGGTTAAAGGAGCATTAAAAATACCTTTTTCAGCATTTTCCTTACTATGAAAGGAATATTCACCTTCTTTATTAACTAATACGACGACTGCATTATCAATATGCCAGACAGAAATATCACCATCATTAATTGGCCCCTTTTGAGCAATTTTAATCTGATAAACCATACCCAATGAACCATCAGTGGCCGTAAAAGCTTTAATATCAGATCGTTGAATAGCTAAAGCCTCTTTTCTAGGAGTGTGTCTAGCATTTCCATCCTCATCACGGACTAAATTTAATAGCTCTTTATCAGTAATGTAAGGCTGATAATTTGGATCCGCTTCTATTTTTTGGCACGCCGAGATAAATTTTTTTAACCAGGGAAATTGAAAAAGATAAGAAGAACGGCCACGCATATTTATTCCTCTAAATTAAATGGTTTAGATTACAATAGATTGGACAGAAGGGTGTAATTTGAGAGATAGATTTTAATTTCTTATTTTCTACCAATTGATTTATTTTATCAAGAATTTTCATCATTTATATTGAGAATTCGTCGCATGAGAACAATCGCATTCAGCATTTAACTATTTGTCACTTGAATAACCTCTTCGATAGTGGTCTCCCCTGCTAATATCCGCTTGAGACCATCCTGATGAATACTGGGAAAAGAACGGCGGATGTATTCTTCCATCGCAGTTTCACTCGCATTATCATGGATCATATGTTTTGTTTCATTATCCAGAATGATTACTTCATGAATACCCCGACGGCCTTTATACCCTAATTTATCACATTTTGCACAACCAACTGGTTTGTAAATATCAGGGGGATTTTTAGCAGATACGCCTAAATAATTGCATTCATCCACTGTCGCAGAATATTTTTCTTTACACTCAGGACACAGTGTTCGTACTAAACGTTGCGCAATCACACCAATTAAGGAAGAACAAAGCAGAAACGGTTCAACGCCCATATCACGAAGACGTGTAATGGCGCCAATGGCTGTGTTGGTATGTAAAGTAGATAACACTAAGTGGCCCGTTAAACTTGCTTGCACGGCAATGCTAGCTGTTTCAGCATCACGGATTTCACCTACCATGATCACATTGGGATCTTGTCGCAAAATGGCACGCAAGCCGCGTGCAAATGTCATCTCCACTTTCGGATTCACTTGAATCTGCGAGATACCAGGCAAGTCATATTCGATTGGATCTTCCACTGTTATAATATTAACTCCCGGTTTATTAAGTTCGCTTAACATGGCATAAAGCGAGGTCGTTTTACCTGAACCTGTTGGGCCTGTTACTAAAATAATACCGTGTGGATTGGCAATCATATCCCGAATGTTGCGTAGTACGCCATCGTTCATACCTAAATTATCCAACTTAAGTTGGATAGATTTTTTATTTAAAATACGCAACACCACACGTTCACCATGACTAGCTGGCAAGGTGGAGACACGTACATCGATAGGTGAACCAGCAATTTGAATAGTGATACGTCCATCTTGCGGCAAACGTTTTTCAGCAATATTTAACATGGCCATGACTTTAATACGAGAGACAATTAATGGGCCAAGCACGGGCGGCAATTCAAGGACAGGCTGCAAGATACCATCGATTCGTAAACGTGCTGACATCCGGTCTTCGAATATTTCTAGATGAATATCAGAAGCTCTTTTTTTCACTGCTTCTGCGAACAAGGCATTTAATAAGCTGATTACTGGCGCATCATTTTCACTCTCCAACAAATCCGTTGTGCGCGGAATATCGACTGCTAATTGCGTTAAATCCATTTTTTCGCCGATATTTTCTGCTAATTGCACTGCTGAGCCAGAACGGGATTCATAAATTCTAGCCAGCAAGCTAGCAAATTCTTCTTCACTGACCGTGGTTAATTGTAGCGGTTTTCGTAAAGAGCGGCGCAATTCCTGAATGGCTTCGAAAGGAGTGCTGGGGCAACAGACAACTTTCACATATTCTGCCGTTTTTTCTACTACGACGAGACTTTGTGTTTTGGCAAAACCATAGCGCAATACGTGGGAATTATTTGTGACAGCTTGATCATTTACGGCCATTCAGAATCTCCTCCTTCTGTTTGCGCTGAAGATGAGTCCGTTGCATCCCATGATAAATCCAGAATTTGAATAATACCGTTATGTGATAAATATACTTTATCGGGTGTAATTTCTGAGATCACCGTTCCTTGTTGTATGCTATCGCCAACACTGTAAACGTTGCCCTCTCCTGAATTGATACTGATAATTGCTTTAGCATGAGATGGGTTCTCATCTGGGAAATCAATACCTAATAAAACATAATTACTAGGCGCAACTACCTTTGGCAAAGCAGAGCCAAAAAGGTTCATCTGATCCGTACTGCTAGGAAGTGTCACTACCTGCACCTGCTTTCGCATAGCGAGCAGTGAAACTTTTTTAATTTCTTCCTGAGTGTTTAAGTTAAGTGAGAAGACGGCATATACTCTTAATAAAATACCGATTACTAAGCATAAGGATAATACAGCGATACCCACCATCCCGAGCAAATACTGCCAAGGCTCTCGTAAAAATTCCTGAATTTTATGCAGTTTTATCCAGTAGTTAGCCCGCATGCTACACTCTATTTATTCCTATCCTCTTTTAATTATAGCGGGAAAAACAGCATTTAAGATTAAGGCTAATTAGTTGAAAATTTATTATTTCGTTTCAATTGGGCTTTCCATTTGCTGCCGTAAATAACGAATAACGACCTCAAGAGCAGCGCGGAAGATAACCGGCATGTCTCCTGCGATATGATTAAATGTTTCTTTATCAATGAATAATAAAGTACACGGTGTTTTGGTGATCGCTGCTGCACTGCGAGGCGCATTATCAATTAAGGCTAATTCCCCAAAAAAATCATATTCTTTGAGCTCTGCAATCATTTTATCATTACTGACAATAGCAACTACCCCTGAGGAAATAATGTATAATCCATTACCTATCTCACCTTGCAAAAAGATCGGCTTATTTTCCTCTACATCCACGACGGTGGTTTTTTTAGCAAGATCAGCTAAGACTTTTTCTGGTAAAAACTTAAAAAGTTCAGTATGTTGGAGTAAGGAAATAATCTTTTTATCATTCATCTCCCATTACCTTCCATTGTATTGCGTCATACCAATAGTATAAAGCATTCTGCTGGTTTTATGTTTAAGGCCATCCGTTAAACCGTGCCAAAGCTCTGCCATAGGGTTGTAATGAGGGGCGGCTGCCCTGGCTTTGAGCCTCCAAGGGTTTGTAACAAGGTATAAACAATGAGATGTTGGTCACGTAAATAAACATCTGTCCGGAGAAGGAAGTAGTGATTAGTGGATTGAGTAGGTTGGGATCCTTGGGATGATTGCTGGCCTAGCGCTTGTTGAATAGGGAGAGGTGCATGTTGATGGTTAAGTGAAGTTTGATCAGGTAAAGCAGTGATATAGGGTAATAAGGCATTATAAAGTTGGGGTGTGATGCCTGAAACCATTCTGAGTTCTGATGCACTGACCATGAAAGCATGTGGCGATTGATAGGGGGGAATGGCTTGTCGATATTGGGCATCATAGGAATCTGTATAAGTTGCCCCGGGTTTGGCGGGATTTGAAACCCAAGCGGTGATGGCTTGAATTAACTGTTGGCCTTGTGCTTGCGAAACGGGCATATGCAATATAGTCAGGAGCTTCAAAAGAACAGTAGCCGTATCATTTCCCGGTAAAGGATTATTAGTAGAATTCGTTGTCGGCAATGTGGCCGCAAAATTATTGAGATTAATTAGCCCTTCTGCATCTTGCAGGCTACCCGCGATCGTCCCTTCTCCATTCGCAATGGCAGTAGGTGGTAAAATGAGGGGCCATGATGGAGCGGCATGAGTTGGGGTACGCTGCTGCACATTCACTTGAATAGCTCCCTTCGCCCAACCGATGACACCTTGCGTGTACAAATAAGCTTGATCAGAGGTAAGCATCATTTCTGTGCGGTGAATATCTATTTGTTGAGAACGCATGATAAAAACCGTAATACTGGTGACAATGGCCACAATGAGTAAAGCCATAAAAATAGCAGTTCCTTGAGATCTTAATTTATTCATGTCTTATCCTGGTAACGCAACAAAGCGTGTGACGGTTCCTACCCCTTTTATTGTAAAACTGATTTGCACCGCATTCGGAAGCGGTGGGGGTTTATTGATTGCACTAGCCGTTGTGGGTGATGTTGATCCTGTTTTTGTTACGGTATTAGCTACCAATTGTTTCTGTTTAGTTGGATTGAAATATAACTGAATCCGACAATCACTAACCTCAGTCAATAAGGGATAACTATCCGGGGAGCTGCCAGGCATTCTATCGATAGTAGGCCAAACTAATCGAAATAACGTCCCATCATGACATTGATAAGCAATTCGCTGTAAGGAACTACGCTGATACATGCCAAAAGGGTTGGCCAAACCGATTGTTGTAAATTCTATATAATTATTACTAGCAATCACAGCAGGGAGCAGCGATCCATTAGTGGTAAAAATGGGGCGGTTGATGATTTCTTCGATGTCGCGCGCCATAATCGTCATGCCTTCTTGCAAAGCAGCCAATTTCGCTGCATTTTGATTGATGCGCTCTTGTGAACGAATAGCAGATTGCAAACCCCGCATCATGATAGCGCCGATAATCGCAAGTATCATGAGTGCAATTAAAACTTCCATTAAAGTAAAACCACGAGAGTGTTTAATCATAATCTATTTGATAAATAACCTTCTAATTGAATGGTACGCTGTGCCCTACCTTCTTTATTCACTGTCACCATGGTGTGCAGTACGTAAGGATCTGCTGAGGGTGAGAATGACAAATGCCATTGCCAATTGGTTTGAAACATTTTCTCAGTACCGCTCGCCTCCGGAGGGATCAAACCTGCTTGCGCTTTTGCCATGACGTTTAAGCCAACCCATTCAGCGGCGGTTTTATCTTGCAGTGAAACAAGATGATAGGTTGCAGCACTCAAAGAGAGATAGACTGTTGAGAAAGCAATAGCCAAGATGACTAAGGCGATTAGCACTTCAAGCAATGTAAAACCATCTTGATGAAGCAAGCGCTGCATAGCGTCCTATTCCTTTAATTCAATATTCCCTGCTTGTGTTCCTTGTATTGTATACGTTTTCGTACTATCGGTTCCATGAATATTAATCAGAAAAGGGGTTAATTCGCCACTCGGTTGAATGATAATTTGGGGTGCATTTTCACTTTTTGGATTAGTTTCGCTATGCACTGATACCATGATATTACTAGAAATAGAGCGCGGCCGCCAAAAGGGATCATTTATATCCATTGATTGCCAAGCTGGATAATGAAGGGAATAATCCAACTTAAAAAAAGAATATTCGTCATTAGAAATAGTAATACGAATGACTTCTGTTCCAAAGATCGCTTGTTGGCGAGCTAATTTTATTAAGCTCATCATTTGGCGAGCAAAAAATTCGCTGCGTTTAGTGGTTAAAAAACTACTTCCTAGATTCAAGATAATAACGGTACTGGCAATGCTGATGATAATAATGACAACCAATAATTCCAACAAAGTGAATCCAGCAAATTTTTTTTTGATCATGCGTTAACAGGACTCCGTTTAATGTATCATTTCATTCATTTGGAAAATGGGTAATAAGACTGCTAATACAATAAATAAAACGACAATGCCCATACTGAGAATTAAAATGGGTTCAAAAAGAGAAAGCGCTGTACTGATTTTCTGCGAGGTGGCTTGTTCTTGAAAAAAGGCTGCTCGTTCAAGCATTTCTTCCAGATGTCCACTCGCTTCACCGCTAGCAATTAATTGGTTACTGAGAGATGAGAAATAGTTGGTTTGCTTTAATGCCTTATGAATAGGGCTACCCTCTCCCACTTTCGTGATAGCATCTGCAATGGCTTCTTGCATAGGCAGTAAGGTTATAATGCTATTGGCTGACCGCATGGCATCCAGCACCGGAATACCTGCTGCAAACAAAATACCAAATGTGCGTAAAAACCGTGAAGTATTAACAGCAATAATAGTATTTTTTAAAACGGGTGTGCGTAATAACGTTTGATGAACTTTATAACGGAAGCGCAAATTTTTTAATGAATACCAAAATGCAAAAACACCCATAATAATAGCAAGTAAACAATATAAGCCATAATTTTTGAGAAAACGACTGATTGAAAGCAGAACCATCGTGACGGATGGTAAGCTCTGGCCAGTTTGAATAAAAACATCTGTGACACCTGGGATGACATACGTTAATAAAAAGACTACCACCGAACCCGCTACCAATGTCAGGAGAGTGGGATAAATTAAGGCCTGAAAAACTTTATCACGAACTTGTCGCTGCTTTTCATAATAATCTGCTAAACGATTTAATACTTTGTCTAACTGCCCTGTTTTTTCACCGACTGCTACCGAAGCAATATAGAGTTTAGGAAAAATGTGAGGGTGTTCGCTTAAGCTTGCCGCAAATGTATGTCCTTCAATCACTTTCGTACGTACACTCAATAAAATTCGTTTGAAGGTAGGGTGATCGAGTTCGGTGGCAATATGACCTAACATGGCTTCAACTGGCATGCCGGCACTTAGTAAAGTTGCAGCGGTGAAGGTCATAACTGTCAACTGCGACAGTGTGACCCGCCTTTCTTTCATCCGAAATAATTTCCATTTAGAGCGAGTATCATTCGGGTGAGGTTGTCTTTCTTCTACTGCTGGGGTGATTTCAACGGGAATTAATTCTTGTTCTTGAAGAATTTGGCGTACTTGAGAGGCAGAATCACCCGAGAGGATACCCTTACGGGTTTTACCTGTTTTGTTAACAGCAATGTAGTTAAAAACAGCCATGAATTTTTCCTCTTCTCATAGAGATTTTTTAGTCCCTCTAGAGATTGATTTCCTTTCCACATGCCGCTGTAACGTTAAAGTGGCCTGCACCATGCCTGGTTCTCCTTTTTGCAAATTTGCTTCCGCCACATAAATTCCATATTGATCATATAGACTCTGCAGCCATTTCATTAAATCATTATAGTTAATGGAATTAAAACTGATCTCAACATTGTTATCATCCACTTGATGAGCATCACTCACTAAACTTGCCCAGCCTTCATTATTAACACTTTGGTTAATTAAAGAAAAAAGTGATCCTGATATGACTTTCTCGTGGCGGGGAGCAGTCTGTCTCAATCGTAGAATTTGTGGCGTCATTTTTTTAATCCAAATAATTTGTTCTTCATTTTCTTTAATTTGACTTTGCAAATCACTGACTGCGTTATCTAATGGCATTACCACTAACAAATAATAAATAAGCAGTAAACTAGCCACAATGGCCCACATGATCCAAGCAGGTCTATTGCGATTCCAATTTTTGATACGCTCTATCAACGACTGATAAAATTCAACATTCATCATGAACCCTCGTTTATAGTAAGATGTGCCCCAATTACACCTTCTGTACTTAAAGAAGTATTACTCACCACAGCACTGATACCTTGCAGCTCAAGTGATCTAACTAAATTTTCTAATAATCCGGAATTTTTAAATGCAACATCAAATTCAATTTGATTATTTTTATAGCTCATTTTATTGATGGTAAGACCTGACTTTGTGAGGGCCACCATCTCTGGGCTGATAATAGTGATCAGACGGAGAAAAGTATTCTCGGCATTATCTGTTTGCAATTGGTCAAGCTCTCTTTGCACACTATATTTGGCATTTTTTGGTACGGGTTGGTTAGGATAAAGGGCACTATATACCTTTCCTTCCTGCTCATTTAAAGCCCTTTTTTCGCCACTTAAAATAAAATAACTGGTTATATTGGTGACTGTAGAAACTAATAGCCATAAACCTGCAATCGCTGAACAAATCCATAATGCTATTTCTACGTTGGTACGTCTTTGTTTATTGCTATAAACATTTTCAATTAAATTTAATGGATAAGGTTTTTTGATAGTTTCTGCCATAGTTGCTAAAGGATTGGCTATACGGTTAACGTGCAGAGGAACAGCTAGTTTAGTTAATTCTTCGATGAATACCTGTGGGTCTATTGTGCAATAAAGTTGGATAGCAGTGGGACGTTGTATGATTAATACATGCTGCAGCGATTGCATCAGTAATTCTTTTTCTATCGCAAAACCTGCTTGCTTACCAATGCGGACAATGGCCATATCATGATCTAACAAAATACTCCATTCTCCCGGTTGCCAGGGAGTAACCAACGCTGCGGGAAGCATCACATTAATGTGTGCGTGCCAATTTGCTGGAAGACGGTTTCTTAAAAGCGTTTGCCACGTTTGCATTCTCTCTTGATGCACAATAGCAACAGGAATGACGCCTTTTTTTTCTTCTTCTCCAATGATGAAGTCCAAAGAAGAAGGATCTTCAGTGAGTTTATCTTCTAACGCATAAGGAATGGCTTTTTTTAGACGATCGGAGGAAAGTCTAGGCATTGTTACTTCAGTCAAAAAAATTTCTACCATCGGAACGATGACAATAATATCTTGTACGTCTTTAAACACCTCATCGGTTTCTACTGGCCAGTCTTCACCCGTGCGGATGATATGCTTATGACTTTTCTCTACAAGTATCCATTCACATATACCTTCTTCCTCAGTAGCGTCTTTTTGCAATCTGATGATGAGATCATATGCCATGTTAACTCCATAAACTTCGGCTTAATCTTACTTATTTGAGCGTCCCTTCACCCTTACTTTAAATTATACGCCATCATTAACTGTTCATTATTAGGTTTCTGGTTTATATGTATTTTATTTTAAAAAACAATTAGTTATTGAATGTAAATTGAAAAAATAGACAAGGGTATTTATACTGATTTAGAGTTGATCAAAAATGTAAAGAATATATTTTTGATCTTCCATGAGCACCATAAACATCATTAAGGAGGATGTATGAATCAGAGAAAATATTGGGTAGGCTTACTTCTACCCGTGGCACTTGTGTGTACATGTAACATAGCCGCTCAGAGCGCACATGCTGCCACTCCATTGCCACTCGGCTCCCTAACCAATGTTACCTCGGTTACATGTCCTTCTGGAGTAGCTCAAGGGGCAACCTGTAAACATTTCACGGTAACAGGCTGTAAAACCGCAAGTGGTGCCGCTTTACCAAATTTAGGGGTAACAATTGCAATTACGACTGTCTCCTCGCCTAAAGGTACGATTATCCTGCAAGCGGGCGGCGGTGGTACGAGCATATTTGGCACGAATAGCTATAATTTTGACTTCCCAGATTACTATGTAGGCCAAGGCTATAATGTAGTTCAAACGCAATATGATACTGGTGACGGTGATGGCTGGCAATCGAATGACAGTGGCGTTTTGCATGAAGCATGTAGGCCAGCAACTGTATTCCAATACATCTACAACAATACAGCTGCTCACAAAGCAGGGACAGCCTTCTGTGGTCAGGGAATCAGCGGCGGTGGCGCGACATTTGCGTATGCACTGGCCCACTATGCAAACAATATTTCTGGTCATACCAATGAAACACAACAATACCTGTTCGATTATGTGCTGATGGCTTCTGGTCCATCCGTTAACCGCTTGGACGTAGCTTGCGACCCATCACAGGTTTACAACAACGCCAACATCGTTAATTGCGGTATCACCTCATACGCAAATTCGAGTTTGGGTTCGCCTGTATATGGATTTGGAGCAGGTAATCCCGTCAATAAATGGGAAGGAACTAGCACTTGTGGTTCTGGTAGTGCTTCACAAACAGACATCAATACGTGGGCAGGCGATAGTATCATTTCGACAGGCCCGAATGCTCATACAGGTGTCTTTTCCTATGGTGCAACCAATGTCAGCTTTTATTTTTGTGGCGTAACAAATAATAATGAGAGTTTAGGCTTAGGATGGTTCCTAACCCAGCAAATTATGCCACTCAATAAGACTGGCCAAGGCTTGGCACCTGTTAATTGCTTTACCCAATGTACAGGTGAATCAGTATGGTCTGATTCTAACGCAGTCAATCAGACGAAGAGCGATATGCTCAAATATTGTGTTTTGAACCAACATACCTAACCAGTGAGGTTTGCTCCGAGTATGACATGTGCATACTCGGAGCATCTTAGTTTACCCCCATTCAAACGCTTGTTGCGCGGCCCTATGAGATTTGTTAGCATGGTTTTCACTTTATCAAGTGGCTATCATTTTTTGTCACCCAGTTGACAGTGCTTGCGATGAAAAGGAGTGTTGAAGAATGACGTATGTCAATTCTTTTAAAGGATTGCTGATGGTTTTTTTCTTACTCTTAGCGAGTTGCGCAAGTACTGCTACCAATACTGCTAATTATAATCAAGCCAAACAAGACTATGCGCGAGGCGATTATCAACGCGCTTTTCAAGAATTATGGGAACCGGCTAAAAATGGCGATTACCGGGCGCAATATGCTATGGGTTATATGTATTATTACGGCATCGGCACGGCGAAAAACCAAGATTTAGGACGCAATTTAATTCAAATGGCGGCAAATAAAAATTATCCACCTGCTGTACATGCTATGGAACTGATTACGAAACGTGAATATAACCAATACCTTCCTTTCGAGAAATATTCTTCTAAAAAGCAAAATGAAGGAATGATGAACTAATAAAAGGTAGTGCATGAAAAAAGGACTTTCACTTTTACTAAGCGTGGCATTGATGATGTCAGCTTTCTCTGTCACTTATACGCAAGCGCAAGTACTGCCTAATTCGCAAAGCGAGAATGCGTCCGCTCCCCCCGAGAATAAACGACTTTGGAATTTGAAAGATGTGGATATTCGGTCATTTATCCATGTCATTTCTGAAGAAACTGACAAGAACTTTGTTATTGATCCGGAAGTGAAGGGCAAAGTAACCTTTATCTCCTCTCAACCGCTCACAAGAGAAGAACTCTACCAAGCATTTCTTTCTGTTTTGATCGTCAATGGCTTTGCCGCTTTGCCGGATGGCAAAGTGATAAAAATTGTGCCGGATAAAGCCGCTGCTGGTCTTGGCAGTCCTATTTATAATGAGAGGATGCGAAAAGAAGGCGATGCAATGGCTGTCTCTGTCGTAGGCGTGAAGTATGTGCCAGTGAATGAATTAGCGGCTGCGCTGAATCAATTTATTACTCCTGCTGGTCATATAGCTGCTTATGCGCCCTCTAACACCCTCATTATTGCTGATAGAGCGGGGAATATTACCAACCTGACAAGACTCGTTAACAATCTCGATCAGCAACAAGCGAATCGCATTCAAGTCGTACGTTTAAAACATGCGCGTGCCAAAGAGTTGGTCGAAACGATTAAATCCGTATTAGAACAAAAAGGTCAAAACAGCATAAGTATCACCTCCCCTAACATTGCCGCCGATGAACGAACAAACAGTATTTTAATTAGCGGTGGAATGCCAGAGCAAGGTTCACAAATTCTATCTGTGATCAAAAGCTTGGATACCCCGAATGCGTCATACAACAATATTACGGAAGTCATTTACTTAAAGCATTTACATGCAGAGCGTGCTGCTACGATTGTGAACGGGTTGATTCAAAATTATTTAGCAAAGCACGAAATGCCTGCTGGTGCAGCAGGAGCAGCGCAAGGTGCTTCTTCAAGCGGTGGTTCTAACTCGCAGCAACCTGCTTCTAATTTGTTTAACACTTCCATGGGAAGCCAAGGCGGTGGCTTTGGTTCTCAGCAGCAAGGGCCGATGTTTTCTACGAACAGTGCCTTGTATACCTCCAATGCTCCCGATAATGATATTTCAACCATCGTTCAATCCGCACCAAAAAGCGGCAGTATCAGCCCTGCTGTACAATGGGAATCAAGTACTAATTCGCTCATCGTCACGGCGCCAGTGGAATTACTACGGCAAATTAAGCGCGTGATTGCCAAATTGGATATCCGTAGGCCTCAAGTATTGATTGAAGCAGTCATTGCTGAGGTCAGTCTCGATCGGCAAAAAGAATTAGGCATACAATGGGATCCCAGTGGACATGTCAGCTTCCAGACGAGTTTCCTGCCAATTCTACCTATCTCCACCATTGGTACTAACGGTTCTTTGGCTACCGTTAGCGGCGGTAATAACACGGTAGGACAAGGGATTAGTGTAACTTATAAAGGCGATCAAATTCGCTTCTTAGTGAGTGCATTGGAACAAGATAATACATCGAATGTGATCGCAACGCCTAATTTAGTGACACTGGACAATGAACCAGCGCAAATAAAAATTGGCAGTAAGATATCCTTTTCTACCGCACAAATACAGAATAATCCTACAGGTGGTAATCCATTTAGCTTTTTTGATCGCGAAGACGTGGGCCTAGTGCTGACCATTCAACCTCAAATTACACCGAATGGTTCAGTAAAATTATTAATTCAGCAAGAATTATCAGCTATTATTC
Source organism: Gammaproteobacteria bacterium (assembly GCA_021324335.1). Classification (GTDB taxonomy): domain Bacteria; phylum Pseudomonadota; class Gammaproteobacteria; order DSM-16500; family DSM-16500; genus Aquicella. The sequence continues at coordinate 9,281 of JAJPJH010000008.1, read as the reverse complement.
CAGGCACACAAAGTGCAGGCGGAAATCCAGATACTACCGAACGCTTTGTGCGAACAACCGTCATGGCTGATAATGGAAAAGTACTCGTATTGGCTGGGTTGTTGCAAGACGAGTGGCATAAAGATACCTCAAAGGTTCCCTTCTTAGGTAACATTCCACTGGTAGGCGTGTTATTTAGAGACCAAGCTAAAATAAACGATAAAACTAATTTAATGATTTTCTTAAGACCAACCATTCTTTATTCCGATAAAGATGACAGTGTTGTCTCTGGTGGCAAATATGAATTCTTACGGCAGTCACAATTGAACACGGATACAAATAATCCTTACCGAGATTCGTATGATGCACCGGCTTTACCTGTTTTAGGACGCGAGGTGCAATTGCCACCACCGTTTATGGTTTAATATTTTTTTCTAATCAAATTTAAGGATAAGAACTTTTATGCGTAAAAATAACGGTTTCACCCTTATTGAAGTCATGGTCGTTGTTGTTATCTTAGGGATTCTAGCAGCCATCATTGTTCCTAAGATCATGAGCCGTCCTGAACAAGCCCGTATTGTTAAGGCAAAGCAAGATATTACCGCGATTCAAAATGCTTTGGATTTATATAAGCTTGATAATGGCTCTTACCCTACTACTGAACAAGGTTTGAATGCATTAGTCACCCAACCTACTACCCCACCTGTTCCGCAAAATTGGAATGCAGATGGTTATTTAAAGCAAATCCCTATCGATCCTTGGGGGCAGGCGTATCAATATGTAAATGATAATGGACATATTAAAGTTTTTAGTTATGGCCCCAAAGGTAAGGAAGGTGATAGTGAGATAGATAATGAAGGAACATAATCGGATACCATGCGAGGATTTTAGGGATATTAATCAAACTGGCAAGCGAATATATTGACTCACTTCATTACCATAAACTAATAACAACTTACCATCCGGAGTAAAAGAGAATTTTGTTTTTTCTTCTTGTGGATGCGAAGGCTGATCCGTAATAAGGGTGTTTCCTTCAATACGATAGGTGAGTAATATCACCTTATCTTCATCGTCACCCACGATGGTGTAAAATAATTGCCCATCTTCAGTAAATTCCATTTGAATCCTTTGAAATTGTTCAGGGGGTACGCCTTCCGGATCGCTTATCCAAATGCCTAATAATTTATTCATTTCGTGCCTCATAGTCTCATTTTGTGTTTACGGATAATATCCTTAAATTGCTACCAGTGTCTATTCATTCCCTGCCTCACTTATTACGTACCACTGTAGTGGTGATACCTTGGGTCATCCTAATCCAAGTATCTTTCGCTTGTTGCGATGAGGTATAACGTGAGTTACCTGTCTTTGTTTCAATATTACCTAGAATTTCACCAGTTTGTTTATTAAAAACAACTAAATCTTGGTAACGTGCCCCAAATGGTGTGTTAAAACGAACTTCTTTTAAAACCCCTAAGCCCATTGCCTCCAAATTTCTAGCCATTTGATCTCGAAACATGTTTCCAGTGCGTTGATTAAGTTGAACTTGGTGCACTGAACTAAGATTATTGAAAGCTTGCTGTGCCATTATCCCTTGCTGGGACACTCGACTTAAATTAGCTGCAATTTGAACGCCTCCTACTATAACATAACGTTCTTCAATATCTTTATGAATACAAGCAGGCACCAATAAGCATACGCCTTCTAAATCTATATCATTATCTTGTCCAGTTAATCCAAGCTTATTAAGAGTATTATTAACTTTTATCAATCGTTCTCTTTGGGCCTGTAAATCATCTTTAATTTTATCTTTTTGCTTTCTAAGTTCTATTGAAACCACTTCCCCTAAAGCATAGCTATTACCATTTACTGCATCCCATAAAGTTTGTTCGCTACTGTCTGGAAAGGATTCATGCATTTTTTGCTTAGCAATTTTCTCATTATAAGCAATTAAATGCTCCCGTAGCCAAGATGGATTACCATCTAAGAGCTGATTTAACATACAATCATAATTAATAGATGGCTCAAACGTTTCCTTCAATAAGTCTCTTAGTTGGTTTAAATAATTCTCTCTAGCATTCCTCGATGCTTCTGCAATAATGGCACATTGTTTGTCCCAAGCTGATTTAGCTTCGTATGAATAAATACTGAAACCTGCGCTTCTAACACGGCTATTGAATTTCTCTTGGATCTGTGGCAGTTGCGTCATCGGATTCCAATTACGCAAATGCTTTTGAAGTTTTTCTAATTTCTCTTCTTGGTGAGAAATTATTTTTGGTTTAGAAAGTGTACGACCCCAATCCGCAAATATCTCCCCAATTTTTTTCTCAAGCTCTGGTTGCAGTTCGATCTCAATTTTCTGCCAAAATCCTTTATCTTTTTCTGTTATTTTATTTAGCAATGCTCGTATGAGTTCTTCATTCTGCAGACGCCGATTCCCAAGGACATTTACAACGCTGACTGCTTTACTCAATTCCCTTAATCTACCTAAAATTGGAAAATAGTGAGCGTATTCATTATAGTGTATGGTTAATTCACGCGCTAATATCTCTTCTGCAGTAAAATAATGCTCGCGATTTGCTTGTTTTGCCACTATGCGCGTTACACGATACATTAATTCAATCGCATCAATATCTTTCCGGATAATTTTTTGGTTTACATCTCGTGATAAATTCATTAATTCTTTAATTTGTTGACCATAATTCTTTACAGTAAATTCTTTCGACAACCTACCATCTTCAAAAAAACGTACCGTATTAGGCCCTGTCCAAATCATAGAACGATTTTCAATGTACTTAATCCTATCTTTTAATTGTTTATCATTTAACACATACATGTGCCAGCCTTCATCATTGACGGCATCGACGAGATTACCGTTTTTATCACGAAACATTATGCTTTTATAGACAACCATACGCATGTCGCCAAAGGCAATTTTTGACCCATCCTCATTGATATCGTATTGCATTTTTTCAGCTTGGATCCAAAATCGATGCACTACTTCATGGCGGACTCTAACCTTATTTGCTCTATAGTCAGTAATAGGTTTTTTAAGAGGCCCGGGCAAGCGCTTTATTAGATCATCAATTGGCTTGATATCAAAAGGCTCTTCTTCTTTAATGTGATAACCAGCGGTAAAATATTTTAATAATAAATCGGCAGCAAGCATTGCATATTGCAATTGAGAGCCATATATTCTTTGCGGCTTAATGCGCATTTTCTGAAAAGGCTCATAAGGTCGATCTGGATTGGGTTGATCTAAACTAAGTAAAGCGGCGGTAACTTGCTCTTTTAGTAATTCCTGAATATTGGATAATGAAATCAGTCGGGAGAAATAATCCTTAGAAGCGGGTTTAAAGGAAAAATAAATTTGACCTGTTTTCTCATTAATTTCAACGCCTGCTATTGTGCTGTAAAAACCATTAGATTGATCAGGTGGAAGTGATAAAGAAGGTTCCTTATCAAGCACTAACCAACCTTCTTTATCTCTTTTTACATTCACCCCGGGAGAATGCAAATTAGCTTTAATATTGACAAAGCTCCAACGATTCACTCTCAATAATTCCAGCATAACTTTAAGTCGATAAGCTTTCTCTTCCTCTGGATCATATTTTTTTCTAAACCAACTACCTAATATAGCATCATAAGCTTGCTGCAATATATCCAGATGTTCATGATCCAATTCAATTTTATTATTCTTATTTTCCGGTTTTTGATTATATTCCATAACGTGTAAAAGAGAGTGCAATAATTTCCTCATTAAAACAACCATGTCATCTTCTTGAGTAAATAAATCAATGTTAGGTTGAACGTGTTGATAAAAAGGAAACATGTTTGCGATGAATAAAGCTTTATGTTGAAATGCCTTCACAATTTCTTCTAGTTCAACATCTGCATATTTAAATTGTAAAATATACTTTAAACCATGAATTAAGCTATAAAGTTCACTATCCGGCTTGTCCTCTCTTCCTAATTGAAATACTAACAGATAACATCTTAAGGCAATCCTTTCATCTGCCATTTGTATCGCAGGATCTTGTTCTGCCTGTGCAGCTTTTTGGAAGAAAATACCAGCTTGTAGTAATGTATTAGCAATAAGACGAAATGGAACGAGAGCACCTAAGGCAGGAAACCAGTCTAATAATAGAAACCCTCTTTCACGATAAATATGAGCTAAACTTTGCTCATTGTTATTATTGCTATTGCTGTTGTTATTATCGGAATCGTCTTCTAAAATACCACGTTGAATATCTTGCTCTAGCATATGCAACATATTAACTAATCTAATAGCTTCACTTTTTCCTTTTTCATCGAATAGTTCATCCTTCAATTTTTTAAATAGCTTTTCGGTTTTCGCTACACCATTAAATACAGCTAAATTTTCATTGCTCGTTATATCATGCTTAGCCAGCCAATACAGATGGAGACCAAGAGAAAATAAATGTCGAAAATAAATACTTTGAAATGTGGGAGCCATGTAGACCATAGACTGATCAGAAAGAGCTTGATGCTTGGCGTAATCCGTAATTTTCCGTATTGCCTGAATAAGCGTATCGTCTATTTCCAGTTGCACTACGCCTAATACCAAAATATCTTTTATACCTTCGTAAAGCTTTTTTTCATATTCGTCTTTAGTGCTCAGCAGCGCTTGGTCAAAAAAATCGATAGCAATATGTAAATTCTTTCCAAAAATCTCGCCTTTCAAAAATTTCAAAAATAGTTGAAAGGCAACAGGCGGTGTCAATTTACTCCAATCTTGTTGGAGTGGTTTGGCAGGCTGGTCTTTCTTTAATTTAACAAGCGTAAAAATATTTTGACAAATATTAATATCAGCTTGGTCTTGATAGATATCACATTCATAAAATCTTAACAGCGAAGAGACATCTAATTTATGCAAGGGACTCTTTTTAAACGTGCTTGCATATTTGGCATGATCTTGTCTGTAAGAAAAGGAATAAGGAAGCTTTAAGCTAGTTAGTCGAGGTTTTGGAGTTAAAAGGCGCTCTGCTCGCTCCTTTTCTGTTTCTTCAGTATTAAGTTTTATGGAGGCGGTTTTTAATTTTTCATCATATTTTTTACGCTCTTCTGGATCACTCAATACCTCGTATGCAACAGTCTGCTTTTTAAATAATTCTTCGATTCGCTTTATTTCTTCTTCGGGAAGATTCTTATCAATTTTATCAGGATGATTTACGATGGCGATCCTTTTGAATTTTTTATTAATTTGTTCCTGGGTCGCATTCTTATCTATTTCTAAAAGCTGATAATAATTTTTCTCTTCTAACATGTTAATTCCCACATTTTATCAGTAACGCAATTGTTATTAGGATTCAAATTTTTATTGTGATTTACATTTTTAGCAAAAATACTTAATTTCTCTCGCCATTGAAGCTCTTTGAAGGGATCTTTAAGAGACGGGTTTCTGTACATATCTGCTATTTTCGATTGGGTCTTATCACTTGCACCAGACCCATTACACTCGAGCGCTGTTAACGCTTTTTCAGACCCCAGCAGTGCAGCCTCAATAAAGAACCCACATGCTTTATCGATATCTTGATACATGGCTAACTCTGGATGATCATCAAGCCAAAAATAGCCTAAGGCTAGCGCTGCATTTTTATTTTTAAGTGAATAAGATTTTTTATAAAATTCTAGGGCTTTTTCGCTATTTTCCTCAACACCCTCTCCATATTGGTATTTTTCGGCAATTAATAAATATTCCTCTGCAGTAAATTTTGTTTTAGATAAAGCAGCTTCAGCGGGTTCATATTTTTTTTCTGCGGATGATAAAAGCCAAGGAATTGCTTTTTTAATTTCACCTATATTCACATAATATTCCAAGGCTAATCTATATTGAATAATTGGATTACCCGCATCAGCCAACGCAATTAAGCGATTTAATGAGAGCTGATGCCCCTTGTTTGCCGCAAAAAGATAATGATTAATTGCATTTTCACTAATCATTTCATCTGAAATATTTTCAGACTCTTCATATAACTGAGCAAGAAAAAAAGCTTGCTCTGGTTTTTGCGCTATTTTTTCGATTTCTTGTTTTGCGGCAACATATCCCTGATCTGCCAACTTCATAAAACATTTTAAAGCGTTGGTTATGTCATTTCTGTGATAATAAATCCGGCCCAATTGGTAATAAGACTTATCTGGCAATTGCTTAATATGACTTTCTAATTTGATTAACGCTTCGTTAGATTGTCTTTTAGCAGCACTTATTAAAAACCTGCATGTTAATTTAAAATTTGTTGATTCATATAAAAGCGCAAATTCATAAGACAGCGCTGGGTCTTGTAAAACTAATTTTTTAATCTGAGACGTCGCTGGTTGATATCCTTTATTAGATAAATCAAAAATATATCGACAAGCTAATTTTTTATTATCCAAATGATCTAAATAAACTTTAGCTAACTGTAATATAGCATTATCAGATAACTTATTTTGCGATCGCATAGATTCCAAATCTTTTAACGCTTCATTATGCTTTTTTTGTGCCGCGCTTAATAACAAATCTATTGCTTCTGAAAACTGATTTTCATCCTTAATTAAAATATGTGCTAATAAATAAGCTGCTTTTGGCTTCTCTCGGCTTTCATCTCGCATAATTTCCAACGCTTCAATATTTCCCATTTCTGCTGCCTTCATGAAATAGGCAAATTCTTGTTCTTTATTTTTTCTTATCGCCGGTGTCGGTAAATTATTTTGATAACGATCATCACTATATAAGATACTTATACGATATGCAGCTTGGTTCTCATATTCACCTTGAATGTTTAAATAAATTCGCATTGCATCTACCCAGTTTTGATGGGCTTCATATATGAATGCAAGCTTCATACGCATAGCAGGATTAATTTTGTCTTCTAGCTCTCTCAACAAAGGTAATGCTTTGGAAAGGGCGCCATAATTGACAGCTTGTGTAAGATATTCATAAGCTTTTTCGTAATCTGGCTTATTACTTAATTCTTGATTTCCTTCTAAATAAAATCGGCCTAAGAAAAGTGCTGCCTCTTTATCTTTAAGCACATAAGCTTTTTCATAATAGCTAATTGCTCGTGGGATATCTCTCTGGATATCGTTTTCACCTTTATAATATTTCTCTGCGAGCAGTGTATATTCCCAAGCTGAAAATACTCTATTGGAGAGAAAATTGCATGCTGGTTCAAAACTTTGTTGTGCTGATAAGACACACCAATAAAAGGCGTTATCTATTTTTCCTTTATTATAATAGTAGCCAAAACCTAAAGCATATTGGCCCATTTTATCTCTAGAAGTTGCTAAAGTAATCAGACGTTCTAAAGAAGGTTGATGATCTTTATGTGCCGCCTCTACATAATAATTAAGGGCTGTCTTTTTACTAGTTTCCGAGTTATCCAACTCATAAAGCTGCGCAAGTAAATAAGCATTTCCTGGATCGTTTATTATGATTGCTAATTTTTTTTCTGCTTCAGCATGCTTTTTATCGGCAAGATATTTGAAACATTTTAATGCTTCTGATATATCGCCTTCGTTGAGATGTATGTTGCCAAATTCTAATTGCTCATCGTCTAATAATTTACCTTCTTTTTGTAATGATACTAACTGATCGAGTGCGCCTGGATATTTTCGTGAAGCTGCAAAGATCAATAAGCTAACAACTTCTCGCTCTCGAGAGGAGATATTTTTATAAAGGCAAGCTAAAGCAAAAGCAGCATTTGCATTTTTCTTACTTAAATTTGTAAGTGTTTGTAGTGCCGACCGATTTCTGCCAGCTGCTGCAGTAGCATAATAAAACAACTCTTTTTGTTCATTCCTTTCAATAACAAGGTGATTTCCGCGATAACGATTTGTGCTAAATATTAGTCCTTTTCGATATGCTGCTTCTCTTTGCATATATTCACTATCTATAAGACAATAGATACGGTATGCTTTTTCCCAATATTGATTTGCCTCATACATTCCGGCTAGTTTCATTTGCATAGCGGAGCTAATCGTTTGTTCTAGTGCAATTAGAGATCTGAAGGCTTCTTCATCTTCATCTTTCCAATTTGTAGCTTGCATCAAATATTCACAAGCTTTGTCATGATCTTTCTTAATATCTGCATCGGCTTGATCTGTAAGATAAAATTTACCTAAAAACAGCGCTGCTTCCTTATTATTTAATAAATAAGCATTTTGATATGTATCTAAAGCTTGTTTGATATTTCTTTTTACACCATCACCTTTATAATACTTCTCAGCAATAATTAAATATTCCTCTGCATTAAATTTCGTTCCAGATAAATATTTTACTGCTGGTGTATAGTTTTTCGCTACAGCTAACAAACACCAATGAATGCCTTCTTGAAAATTCTTTTGTTGAAGATAAACATCATGTCCTAATATATATTGGCAGGGTGCATTCCCCAACTGAGCTAATAATTTTAAATTTTCTATAGCATGTTGATTTCCTCGTTGAGCTTCTTGAACAAATTTTCGTAGAATTTGATTGATAGTTTTCTGATCCAACCTATCTAACCATAAACTTAAACATTCTTCAGATGGCGTATGTTTAGCCTTTAGTGAAAATAATAATAAGTTAATAACTTCTAATCTTTTATTAGGCTTATCTATAAAGACTTGCGCCAAATAATATGCTGCATCAGCATCTGTTCTACTTCTAATTGTTAATTGGTTTAAAGCATCAAGATTGCCTTTTTTTGCGGCTTCTGCGTAGTATATTACTGCTTTTTGCTTATCTTCAGAAAGAATAAGTGTATTATTTCTATAGCGATTCGTACTATATAATAATCCTAGGCGATATTGGGCGAGACCATCGCTTTGATCCATTGCTTCATAGGTGCTAACTGCATTAGACCAATTTTGCAACGTTTCTTGCATTATACCGATGTATAAACCTGCTTGCGATGGATTATTTTGTGCTTTGGCAATCGCACTAAGCTTAAGATAACCCATCAAATTACCGGATTTAATTGCTTCTTCGTAAGCTTTCTTAGCTTGGTTTAAATCTTGGTTTCGCGAATGAACGTCGCCTAACTTTAGATAATAATCTCCAAGATCCATTTTTTCGCGATAATAATCAAAAAATAAATTGGTTTTTTCTAAAAGATTTCTAAACATGATTGTTCCATTTTTTGTTTTAATATCTTCATAATGATTATTTTATTTACAATAGCATCCAAGAAGCCGCATTATATGGGATATCTATGCCAAATGCTACCGTAAAAAATACGGAGGATTACCCTCTCCTGAGCCATATAAATTAGCTTATGAATTTAATAATTGAAGGTCTACTAATGCGGGACGGATCACTTTTT
>JAJPJH010000086.1 GCA_021324335.1 Gammaproteobacteria bacterium | reverse complement strand
GGAACAACAAGCGATGTTGTTGAAACGTTAACTTAAACCGCCGTATGCGACACCGCACGTACGGTGGTGTGAGAGGACGGCGGCGTGAGCCGCCTCCTACTCGCTATGTTTATGCTGATTTACCGGACACTCATATGCTTTCGGGGGAATGACAGCAGGCGGGAGAGAGGTAGCGACATTTAGTCATACATCAACTGATCCAACGCCGTCACCTCTCCCTTCGGCGTTCCTTTCATCAACTCATTTAACACATCAATCAAACACAACAACCGCAACGCATTCGGGGTAATATCATCAAACGTCACCTTCACCCCCAACGTCGAACCTTCCGCCTCCTCAAATGTCGCCCCAATTCCATAGCCTAAACACAACGAAGACAACTGGTCTGCCCGCCGTGCCATCCCCGGCAATAATCCTGTGTACGAAAATACTTCTTCCATCGTCATCGGTCGCCCGTTCAAACTAAAGGAGGCATTCATACGACGTGCCACTTTTATCATCATTTCAGCAATATCGAGATTAGGCATAAGTTAACTCTATACTCTCCACCACGGCTGGGCAATTTTTCTAGGGCCAGCAATATAAGCCCGAAGCCAGCGTAAAAACACAATAGGGGTAAATCCAAATCGATCGAGTAACGTAAAAAAGATAGTTGCAAGTACAGCAAAAATAAATGTCCAGAGACGGATATGAAAAAGCAAGATCAGCAAAGGAAAGGTCGCTCTAAAATCGATGATGAAGAACTTCACATTTCTTGCAGAATCACGCCAATGAGCCATATGTTTCCTTTTTTACCTTTTACTCACATTAATATAAAAGTATATCACCTACGGCTTGACTTTACTCCACCATCTTGCTTCAATCCTTGGAAAGCCCTTGATAGGGATATCAACTAGCATGAATATCAAAGTTATTTTTATCATCCTCTTCTCACTCGTGTTGTGTGCATGCGCAACACCTAAACCCCAGCAGCAAGGGAATGGTTTAAGCGATACTGAAAATTCGCTTGCTGAAGCTTCTTACTCCGTCAGCCGCTCGATGGTTGATTTAGCCGAAGTCGCTCAATCTGCTCACCCTATTCCTAACGTCGCTCCTCCCCCTAATCCTGCCAGTTATGGCATGGGCGGATTAACGACTGTTGACTGGTCAGGGCCTGTCGAACCCTTAGTGCGGCAAATTGCCAAAGCGGCGGATTACCGCGTCAGGATATTAGGCACCCCCCCTGCTATTCCTGTCATTGTCACTGTTTATGAAAAAAATGCTATGCTAGGTGACATCCTGCGGGATGTAGGATATCAGTGCGGAAGACGTGCCTCTTTGATTGTCTATCCGGAAAGTCGTGTGATTGAATTGCGTTATGCAAAAAATTAACTTGGGTGAATGACTATGAATAAGAAGTGTGTCTTTCTCAGCCTCTTCTTCCTTTTCATAACCGCCTGTAGCACGACGCATCAACAAAATTTAGATAACATTGATACCACTAATCTTTCTCAACTTGAAGGTGTACGTGTCGAGCCTTTATCACCCTCCAATCAAAAAACCGAGCTTAGTCAGTTACGTGCTAAATCCTTAGAAGATTCTGCTATGAGTATGGGGGCACAAGGAGGATTAGCGTGGGCGTCAGAACAAATTAACGGTAATTTGAATAAAGATAGAAAATATCTAGATAGTATTTATAACTTCAATGCCATGGTGTTAAGCCATGGGATCATGCCACCTGTACTGGAAGAAGGTGACTATACACTCAACTTATCTGACCCTAATACCATACGCGTTGCTGATAGAACCTATAAAATTGTGCAGCAAGCTCGATTTGCAACCACCCCCCCCAATTGGCGGGAATATTTGTGGATGAATTACTCTAAGCCATCCTTGCCCGATAAGTCATTACTGCCTAAAAATGCAGAAGAACAAAAAGTGTGGAAGAAGGGAATTGCCGTCGGTTGGGAGAAAGGCATACTACAGGCTAATAATATTTTTCAACAAAACTTGGCACGCTTGAAACGCGACTATCAGGGCATGGCGTTATATCGCAAATTATTGCAAGAAAAGATGATCAGCCAGCCGTTTGTTTCGCGTACTGAATTAGGGATCACGGGTGATGGTGATGATATGCGTATCAATGATCAAGTCTTACGTATTGTCGAATTACCCAAACTGCAAGCCAGTGGTAAGAATTGGAATGCGATTGTGGTGAAGCAAAATGACTGATTTTCTCTTCCCTCAAGAACCTATTCGACTCTCGATTGATATTGCTAATGAAATCTTGATCCATTGTGTGAAATTAGGTGCATCGGATATCACTTTTCAGACGAATGAACCGATTATTGCGGAAGTGTATGGCAAGTTAAAAAAAATCACGCGGCGTAAGTTGTCGAATACAGAAGTGGGTGAAGTGCTGAATGCCATGTATGGGCCGAATGCGACGACGTTGATCTTAGGGGGAAAAGATATCGATACGCATTATGAAATTCGGCCAAATCGTACTGACCGTTATCGGTTTCGTATTAATGGGACGGGGTGCATGGTAGAGGGCCATGATGGGATTCAAATTACCGCTCGTACTATTCCCACCGAGCCACCGACGTTAGCTAGTATGGAATTACCCCCTCCTGTACTAGAGGCGATTGCGCCTGAACAAGGGGTAGTGTATGTCACTGGTGCAACAGGTTCAGGTAAAAGTACCTTGTTGGCCTCTATTATTCGGGACATTACTGAAAATGCTGAGAGTAACCGTAAAGTCCTTACGTATGAAGCACCCATTGAATTTGTTTTTGATAGCGTAGAGAAAGTCTCTAGTGTTGTCAGCCAATCAGAAATTCCTCGCCATTTACCTAGTTTCGCTGCGGGGGTACGTAATGCCTTGCGACGGAAACCACGTTTGATCTTAGTAGGTGAAGCACGTGATCCCGAAACGATTAGTGCCGTGATGGAAGCAGCGATGACGGGGCATCCAGTTTACACCACTTTACATAGCAATGGTGTTGCAGAAACGATACGACGGTTAGTCATCACTTTCCCACCAGAAGAACGGCAAGGACGAACAATCGACATTATTGAAACCGTGCGTTTAGTCATTTCACAACGCTTAGTACCAACAGTGGAGGGAAAGAGGGTGGCATTGCGGGAATATTTGGTATTCGATGAGAAAATCCGCGATATTTTGTTGGAGACAGATATCCTGAATATTACCAACGTCGTGCGGAAATTAGTGCACGAATATGGCCGAACGATGGAAGCAGATGCGCATGAGAAATTAAGAGCAGGCGTGATATCCGAACGACAATATCGCTTGATCGCAGAGCAGGCTAAGCGGGAAGAGAAAGATAGTGGCACCGTTTAAGCAGGGATAATTATCCCCCCTCATCTTTCTTTTTATCCACCTGAGCGTTAGCTTGATTTGCGTTTGCTTGGATCTTCTTAAATTTGGCACCTTCTTCTCGGGCCCCATAAAGTTGTTTAGGCGCACTACCCGTTGCCCGCGCACCACCCGCTGCCCCTGCTGCAGCACCTGTCACGCCGCCTTTGGCTTCTTCCAGGCCCTCAGCACCACCATGGCCAGCATGTTGGCCAATCCACATCATCACTCTTTCGGGAATCAGATAAATCAAAGCAAATGATTTATTCATCACGATGATAATTAACGCCACCCAAAGGCCAATGAAAATAACTTGTCCGACAACGGGGATATCAAATGCCGTGAGACTATCCTTAGTGGCATATACAAAAGGCGCATTCACCATGGCAACGGCAGCATTCGCCAATAACATAGAAGCCATCATACCGAATACCATTAAACTGGGCCGCAAGAAAATGCTGAGTATCAAAAACATACTAGGAGCCGCTTTCCCTAGCAATTCATGCTCACCACTGGGACTTAATATCCCTAAGGCGACAATAGGAGCCGCCACCATGGCTTCAATGATAGAAATGAGCCAACCAATTGCACCAAAGGTGAATAAAATAAAAGGTATCAATGGAATATACACACCTAATAACGCGCCGTATGAAATGAGGATACCCACGAAAGCAAGGAGAGCAGGCAGAACAAAAGCAGCTGCCATCGTGACGGCAGCGCTAGCAGGATTAACAGTCGCTCCCGATCCCACCACGATGACATTAATAGAACTTAGCGCTGCGGCAATAATAGAAATACCCATCACCACGAGGTAAAGGTGTACAGCTTCCGCTAATAACGCTGCCCCAATTTGTGCCACAATTACGATAGGCGCAGCACCGCTATTCAATTGAGTGGTAATCATATTATTGATATCACTGGTAGAATTATTCACCGCATCGCTTTGTGGGCTTGAGCTAGCACAACTACTTTGGTCAACGCCTGGTGCCGTACAAGCTGCCTGTTTTTGAAGCTCTGTCGCAGCGTCATAGTTGTTACGGTAGTGATACATCACATTGTTTGAATCAGTCGGCACGATGTTATTATCGTACGAAAAAGCTAGCGGCGGCATTGATTGAGATAAATTAGCGCTGTTCTGCTTAACAATATTGTAATAATAAGCACCAGCGCGTATCCAGCCATAATTGCTCGCATCGGCATACATCCCCGACAAATTAGATTGGCCTTGCTGGTTAATGTAGGTGGTCACCGCACCATTTAGTGCATCGGTATAATGGTCTGTTGCTATTTGGACAAAATCGCCTGCGCCAATCACTGGCTCAATAGCGTAGGGCCAATAAACGTTATCCACTACATCCGAAGGAGCACTTTCACCATTGCCGTTTGGATCGTTTGGTGTTGGTAATCCGCCATTATCACCACCATAGCAGTTGGAAATACCTTTATCATTACAATATTTCTGAATCCATGAAGGGGTATTAAGCTGCGTATTTCCTCCTGATGTAGCAGTCGCCATCTGGCTAGCAGACGTATAATAATAATTTTGATAATCGTAATCCGCTTGTGCCAGCTTAGCACCGATGGAAGATAAGACAGGAATAATATCAGCCAATGCTTGAAGCTGTGCCTGACAACTTAAACACGCTAAGCTATTCATCGTATCCGTCGTACACGAATTATAATAGGAGCAATAAGTTAAAACGCCGCAAGCAGTGGTTCCTGTACTATTCATATTAGCCGGGCTATAAGTGACCCTGGGATTATCCTGCGTCCCTTGTAAATCTGTATAAGAAGGTGCAAACATCGGGCTTTTGCATAAGCCATCATTTGAATGCCCTTGATCGGAAGTACAATAATAAGGCAATCCTGCATTGGTATAAGGTGCAGCAGCAGTAAAAGTGCCGCTTTCATAACAGGTTAATCCTTTAAAAAATTCAGTTAATACCGATTTAGTCGCAGCGCTCGGAACAACCACTTTAGCATTAGGTGAACCCACCGTTTGGACATAGCCTAATGCGGTATTCCATAACATATCTGCCGCCCCGACGCCTTGGACGATGAACCACATCAAGAGAATTTGCAAAGCAGAATAACCGGATCCCATCGGCACCAAAGCAGCCACCCCGAGCACACTGCGAATAGGGATCCAAATGTTGTTCCACTTCTTTCCCATGAACTCGCCTTCAGCAGCAGTTTGCATGACGCCAATAACGGTAACATAGAGAATCACTAACGCGCCTACGGATAGCACCACGCCATTAAACGTTTTAAACATAGTGCTGAGTAAAGTGATATTGGCTGCAGTTTGACCACTCGGTGTGGGAATAGCGCCATAAGCAGAACCGAAAATATTATAAAGGTAAAGGATAGACTCATCGCCTGCGGAGGGACTAAATAGGTTATACATACAGGGTTACCCTCATCTTAACCGCCTAATCTGGCACGTTTCCACTCTGCAAACGTGGCACCTAATTGACGGCGTTTCATTTGAAATGCCCAAAAATCGTATCGAAATGCATAGCTCAAAAGCAACCCTGCGGAAGCTATACCTAATAACCAACCAATGAATGTCCCATAGGCAAACAAGAGGTAAAAAGCATAGAAAAATAAAAGTATGCCTAGGATGAGAAAGATGGTTGCATAAAAACGATAAGTACTTGCCCCTTGCTCTATATCTTTCTCTGTTAACCCCAACCGCTGCGTAGCCCCTTCAAACGTTTCTTTTTCTACCGCCTGAGGCGCAGTAAAAAGCCCACGAACCATTCCCCAAATCATCGTCGTTTGTAAAAGGAGAGCATCGAGATTGATCCATCCGGCTGGATTAAAGAAAGTCTTCACTGAAACCTTGAAGATGTCACGAACAGCCATACTGATCGGGCCTGTGATAAAAGTATTAACAAGTATTATTATCTTAGGAAGTGGTGAAATACAACAGTCTTCAGTATACTGGTGAAAATTGCAGCTATTCCGGGTGGGGACACAACTATGAGAAAATCGATATTCGGCACCATCATCGCTAGCACCTTGATCTTTTCCGTCACCGTCGCTGTTTTTGCCCAACCTACTTTTTTTGGCGGGGGTAGCACGTCAAAGCAGCCGCCTGGGCCGCCTTCTAATCAAGTGATGTCGCCCGAAGATTTTAACAATACAATCGCCACTCTAAAGCAGCAATCTCAAGATTCCTTAAAACAGCAGCTAAACCAACAACTTAAAAAATCTCCCGCGATTCCTACACCAGGATCGAATGCGAACGGTAGCCCTGAAACCCCTACGAATGATGTTACCCCTACCCCCGCAGCTAGCGCACCGCCTTCTTTACCACCTACGCCTACTCTGCCAACCCAGCAACGTGCTACTCCGGTCACCCCGCCCGCCGCTACTACTGGGAACAATACCCCCTCTAATCCTGGTTATAATCCTGGCCTAGGACAAAGCCCCACTCAAAGCCAACCTTACACAGGATTTGGTAGCGGCAATACCGAGAAAGCTGGCAGCTCAGGGAGCAGCACTAAATCCTCTTCTGGCGGCTGGAATATTAAATATTAATGACAGAATAAAGGAGCCATTGATATGCGATTTATCACGAAAATCCTACATGCTGCCCTCTTGAACCTCGTCGTTTTTACCGTGGCAGAAGCGCAAACTGTTCCAATTCCCGGTACCTACTACACCAGCACCATGAGCTACTTACAGCAAATTGCTAACAATACTTATAACACCTTAGTTGCTGTCAACAATATACCGGCTTATTTAAACACCGTCACGCAAATGGCACTCAGTTGGTTAGCAGTGGAGACGGATTCTAGTTCATTCATCCCTCAAACACAGCAAAGCTTTGCCTCGTTAGGTTATTGGTCTACACAAGATATTACGACGCAAAATGCTATGCAGCAGCAATTGGTAGCCGACATGTTGCGCGTGCCGGTATCAGATTTCACCAATCCGGCTGATAAACCGGAAATTCTTAATCTATTCCCCACTGTCAATGATATTGCTTATGCCACAGTGTTAGGCATTCCGCCTGCGCCGAAGGGATCATCTTCTGCCTATAATTACATTAAAAATGCTAGCGGTGTGAATATTTATCATGTCATGCCCGGATTAAACTGGACAGGCACTAAAACAGATAAAGACAAATATTCTGCATACTACAATACCATCACCTCAGTCACTTCTTATAATGGTTACATCTTGAGTCAATTAGCCGCTGAAAACCAAAATGGTAATCAATTATCTGCATTGCAAAGCCAGTTGATTAACCAAGCTAGCAACTCCACTTGGTTGGCCCAAATGTCAACAGAAGATTTAGGCAAGGTATTACGAGACATATTGTTATTTCAATCGCAATCTTATGTACTCTTAACTCAACTCGTCCAAACTGAAAAACAAATCCTTGCGGCTCACGCTATGACGAATTCGTTATTATTGCTCTACGGTCAAATGAATGAATCGCAATTAGTGTCCAAAGCACAGGGTGTACAGCCAAGAGTATAACGGAAGGTAACTGCGTTTATGCCAAAATTAGATTTACTTTCAGCTCACGAATTTTGGAAGAATTACGATGACCCAATGATTTACCGGGTCATCGCTTTCATGGAAACAGCAGAAGATTGGACGTTCGACGGCAATCCTGAGCTTGAGCAAATGATTAATAAAATAGGCGAGGCACTAGATGGTTTAACTAGTTTTGAGTTAGGAAAAGAAGAACAATTTGTGACGATATGTACGCATATTAAAACGTCTCGCATTTTAAGACTTTTACAAGCAATTGATACCATTGACCCAGGGTCAGCTTCGAAATTATTAATGTATGCAGAAGAAAATAACAGCCCAGAAAATGCCATGGCAGGATTATTTCTACGACGGAATATTGTATTTGAACGCTTGCGGTTGTTAGCACGGGTGTTTTCACAAGAACGTTTTGAATTAGTATTGAAAATACTTGAGCATGATCATGGATAAAAGCAGCAGCTTTTTTCACTTAGTAAGAAAATTTATTGTACACACTCCCTACCGGAAAGAAATCACATTCGCAATAGCCTTTAAACTGGGAGCATTGCTATTGCTCAGTGCACTTTTTTTATCTTTTCCTATCGACAAGCAGCTAGAGAAACCGCAAGTAATTAAACATTATTTACTTGCTGATTAATATCCCCTTAATGTTACAATTGTAATTGTTTTTAACTTTTCCTATTAGCATAAACAATAAAATAAACACAAAAAGAGTGAGCACATGCTAACATCAACTAACACCAAAATTTTAGAACAGATCGACTATTGTTTACTAACAAATGACAAACCCTTACTAGAAAAAATCTTAAATGAAAGTCCGAATGAACCGCTTCAATCAAGTGATCCTACTCAACCTTACTTTTTATTTCATTCTGTCTATAAAGCAGAAAACTGGGACATGTTTGAAATGCTTTATGCTCGCAGTGATAAAAGTGAACCCTATAAGCTATTAAATTTCACTTTCCATAGCAGAACAACCCTTGCTTGGAAATTAGCATTTCATAAAAAAATTCATTTGTTAAAAAAAATCATTGACGATGCTGTGCCAGAAGAATCACAAGCAGTGAACATCATATGCCAGGAAAATATATCGTTGGCTTGGTTATTAGCCGCTCAAGAAGAATGGCTTCTACTAGAGAAAATAAATTTTTACTCGCTTACCGAACATGATTTTTACGACATCGTTACCTCTGAAGGCTGGCCTCATTCAGGAAAAAGTTTGGTACAAATTTTAAGTGAACACGGAAAAGAAAATTTAATTAAAAAACTCCAAACTTCTCAACAGCCTCTTTCCCAGCCTCGGAAAAAATATGTTCCGTTCGACGCACAACAGATGAACGAAACAGCTCTCGCGCTTCTTAAAGACGGGGAGTTAAAAGAGGTTAAACACTATTTTACCCATCACCTTGATCCTCATACCTTATTATTTGAATTAAATCAAGTAGGCAATTTAGTTACTCATACTCCTATTGATTATGCAGCTAAATACGGGCGATTAGATATTGTGAAGTTTTTATACGAACAAGTTAAAGATGAAGGGCCCGAGTTTTTTCCCTCCCGTAATTTACTTTATTATGCTTGCCGCTGTGAGAACCACGCAACTCGCCACGCTATTATAAACTGGATATATGAAAACAAAATTGATGAAAAAACCAAAAAATTTACGCTACACCATGTGATTGCTGCCATGGGAAAGATACAATCCATCACTCACCTCACCAACGTATCTGTTTTAGAAGACAGCAGTGGCTTGAATGTACTGGATTTGGTTATAATTTCAGGGTCTTATTTTCTTTCACGAGAACATAAAACGACTTTTCTAACTCACTTTAATATTCCAACCTCCACTGAGGGCCTGCATAGAGTATGGCTGTTAGCCAAATTTGGGTGCCTGGATCTTTTGTCTTATCTGATTGATAGAAAAAAACCTAATACTATTTCTTTAGAATGCCACCCTGATAAGGGATATTTTAAGGATAAGACACTATTTTGCTTATTGACCGGCCATAGCATATCCCCCCGTGACATAAAAACGAAAGAAAAAATAAAAGACAATAAGCAAAAATTAGGAAAAATCATTTTAGAAGAAAAATTTCCCACTAATTTAAGTAAGCGCTTAGATATACTCGAAAAATTATATTACTTAAACCCTAAGGGTCTACCTCCCAATTGTTTAGAATTAGAAACCCCCTATGAAACAACATTCGCTTGGACATTGGTTGAGAATGGAAAAATTAAATTATTGAACGAAATAGTGAAAAATACAGGTTGCCCAATCCCTTTCAAAGGACACAAAACCATCCCGTTAATCTGGCTATTGGCCGCAAAAGGCGAGTGGGAGATGTTTCAAAGGGTAAGAAAAACCAGACCCTCAAATGAAATTGATTATTACAAACCAATTATCTGTAAAAACAACCCTTACTCAGGAAAAAGTATCGCGCAAATTCTAAGCCAGGCGGAGAAGCATGACTTATTGGCTTTATTAAAAATCCGTCCTTCTATTTTGCCAAAAACTGAAATAATCGACACCCCACCAGCATCATTTGAAGAGAGAATTAGAAAGAAATACAGTAATATTTTTCAAGTTGATATCAATAAAAATAAATCCACTATTAAACTTTCTTTTACGGGCGATCCGAGCGACATTCATACTCTCGATGACATTGTCAGACCTTATTGTAAAAAGAAGCCAATGGGACAAGATCTGCCTGGAAAAAAGCGAAAATTAACCTTAGAGGCTAGTGAAAATATATTAGATACTTTATTCTTTCACAATCGAAAAATAAGCCTGCAGTTAGATAACTTAATTGCTAGGGTTACACCCGAGCCACGCCTATCTTCCCCTGTTATTCTTTTGGATTCTTCTTTTCCAACCACGATAGAAAAATTGGATGACAACCAGCAACTACAATGGCTCACTGAATTACAACGAGTATTTTGCTACGCACGCGAAATTAGCATTAAACATGAACTCATTAATCAAGATACTGCAAGTTGTTTTTATATCACTTTCCTAAGTTCAAATTTAACCATACGCAAACAAGGCGATTCTCATCAACATTATGAGAAATATCAGCCAAAAAATACTATTTCCTCCCAATACTTCTATGATTTTTTAAAACCCCGACTTGAGAATGTCGCAAATATAGAATGGGATACTAATAATAACCAGTTTAAAATTTTTCCTCTTCAAAAAGTATTTCCCACGACGAAAGCTAGCTCATTACATATTGCTATATACAAATACATAGAAAATAATTATCACCTAGATAGCGAAAATCAAAACATAAATAACAACAATCAAATTAAAAGCGAGAAAGAACAGATCAAAGCTAAAAACAAAGAAAACAAACCCAATAACCCAACAGTTGTAGAAAAAAAGCCGGACATCACAGCAACCGATATTCAAAAATTATTTAAAGACATTGCTAAAAATGAGTATATCGAGAAATTCTTTTCTGAATTAACAGCTGATAGCAAAAAGCAAAAAATTATCTTTACCTTTAATCTTTCTAAATCCATTGCTGGATTAGGTTACAGGCAAGTTCCATCGGATTATCTTTTCACTGCCATGCAAGATACGCTAAATGCTGTTGTACCTAGCTTTATTACCCTGTATAACCATACAGAAGAAAAGAGATTAGTTATTGTCGTTCAGATAAGTGCCTTTAATTCTAATCTTTTTTATGATCAACTACCTTCATTGCAAAACTCTTTTCAACTCAAGCTCGATGAAG
>JAJPJH010000016.1 GCA_021324335.1 Gammaproteobacteria bacterium | reverse complement strand
TCGCATTAAACGTGCAACACGATGTTTTCCGCATGATTCATTTTGATCAATCAGATCATCATGAACACGACGATAACCGTATGTTTCTCGGCTCTTTTTAAAGCTTGCGCGGTGGTTTGATTTTGCCGTACTTTATGGTTTATGTAAGGGCAATAAAAATGTCACCTTACAAGATCTTCTATTGAACCCCGATCCTCATATAGGTGCTCGTTTTTGGGTGGGTGGCATAAGAGATTATAATCAAAAGCATATTACGGGAGCAAGTCAAGGTGAAAATGTTATCTTTTTAGGATTAAATAATAACAATGAACCATTATTCTTTTTTATTCCGCACATAGGTGAGGAATTTTTTATTACATATAATGAATTATTAAAAAGATTGCATTCTCATTACAATGCTTATCCTGAAACCATAGATAATTCCAATCGAAAGTTTACTTTAAAAACAGCTGAAAAATCTGAATTAATAGAGCTATATTACGGCAGTGTGAATTTTGCCCCTGAATCACTCACGAGCTTAATTGATACCATCCGTAAAAATAATCTCAAAGCTTTTGAAAATTTCATTCAAGCTTATTGTAGACGATTTTACGAAGGCTCTATCTTAAAAGAAGGCTATGTTATAAAAAACAAGCAATATACTAATAAAATGCTATTTTTTAGAGATAATATTGTTAAGCATCCTCAAGATGATAACGATCTTACTTATCAAAAAATTTTGATAAAAAAAGATCTAAAAAAGCAACAGGAAAAATCGTGTAAAGATGATCTGGATATTACATATGCATATAAAAAAAAGTAACATGAATGTATGGTACAGACATTAATCAACATCCACTATCCTTCCATCCTTCATCATCACCACCCGCTGACAACGCGCGCTAATCGATTTATCGTGCGTAATGATAACAATCGTGCGACCTTCTTTACGATTTAATGTCGTAAACAACTCCATCACCTCATCCCCCGTCTGGGAATCCAACGCCCCCGTCGGCTCATCTGCCAAAATCACTTCCGGATCTCCCACCAACGCCCGCGCAATCGCAACTCGCTGTTGCTGGCCACCTGAAAGCTGATTCGGTTTATGTTCCGCTAAATGCGCCATTCCCACCTTCTCCAACATCTGTCTTGCCATCCGCTCTGCCTCCGCACGCGGCGTGCCGCGATAAAATAAAGGCAGCATGACATTTTGCAAAGCAGTGGAGCGGGGTAATAAAAAAAAGGATTGAAACACAAAACCAATCTTCTGATTACGTATAGCAGCTAATTCCAATTCTGATAAATACGAAACATCTCTGCCAGAAAAAATATACCGACCCTCTGTGCAGCGATCCAGAAAACCAAGAATATTCATCAGCGTCGATTTACCCGACCCCGACATTCCTACAATCGCTGTCATTTCCCCTCGGTCCAATTGAAAGTGAACATTTTTTAGCACGGGTAATTCATTTTCACCCATACGATAGACCTTGGTGATATTTTCTAATTTAATCAAAGATGACAATGTTAACCCCTTGTTAAATAAAATAAAAAATAAATTATATGCAATTTGGGAAAATTTATGCAAAATTGCATAAATTATGGTACCCATTGAAATATTGACACTTAACATTAAAAATCTTATGCCAACAGACGAGCACGGTTTATTTGCATTCGAAATAAAGCGTACACGCTCCGTCAGTCGTTCAGGCTTGAATGGGCTTAAAGCATTTATGGCTGATGCGGTGATCATGAAGAATATCAGCAAGGCATAGAGATTTTACCTTTCAAGAGAGGGCTTGAAAAATTAATTGCCATTTTAACCCCTAATCCGGAATAACAATCGCCTCCCCCGGCTTTAAGCCCGATAAAATCGCCACCGAATCCACCGTCGTTTTACCCGGCGTCACCGCTGCTTCCCGTATCATTCGCGTTTTCTTATCATAAAGCTGCACGTAATAAGCCCCATTCTTTTCATTAATCGCCTTAAGCGGTACCATGATTTGCGGCTTTTCTTCAATATTGATTTCCACTTTCGCACTCATTCCTACATGAATTTCTTTTTGCTGTTCCGGCGTTAAATGCGGCACCATCACTTCAACAGAAAACACCGGCATCCCATTATTCGCTGTTTCTGCTTGTTTATCGATTTGTTTAATTTCACCCGCCAACGTTTCATTAGCAAATGCCATCCCTGTCACCTTTACTTTTTGTCCTATTTTTAATTGATTGACCGTCAATTCATTAACTTTAATATGCACGCTTAAACCACTCATATCGCCAATCACTGCCAACACATCGCCTTGTTTAATTGCATCCCCTTTCGCAATTTTTTTTATTTCCCCATCTTCTTTCCCTGCCGATAAAACCACCCCAGAAGCAGGTGAAAGAATTTGTAAATTTTTCCCTTCATTCATTTGCAAATTCATGGCTTGAGTAATTTTATCGATGTCAAAAATAGACAACTGATAAAGGTCTATACCTTTTATATTTAATTGATTCAGCAAATTTTCTAAAGCATCTTTAGCTTGTAATAAAGCCAGTTGATTACTATAAAAATTAGATTTTTTAAGTTTGTACTCATCATCTGAAATCAATTGGTTCTTATGCAAAAATTCAGCTTCCTGCATTTGAGTTTGGCTATTATTAAACTCATTCTTAGCTTTGATATATTGCATAAAAGCAGCTTTATAATCCGTCATAAATTTAGTGGAGGAAATCGTAAATAATAATTGTCCTGCTTTCACTTCATCGCCATATTGAAATGGCATATCAAGCACGATGCCATCCGCAACACTCGGAACCACCAAGGTTTTCAAAGGCTGTACGGTGCCAGAATAAAAGAGCGGGGTAGAAAAAGCATGCTCTTCAATTGTTAATTCATGCCCTTTGCTAGTATTTTTTTCTTGTGAACAGGCTGACAAACATAAAATTATTAATAACCATACCCATTTCATCATCATACTCTCACCTTTAAGTTCCAAGTCTTTAATGTATTTCCGATGAGTAAATCCATATTCACTAATGATTTGATATAATTCACTTGTGCATTTAATAATACTTGCTGCGCTTGAATAAGCTGAGTTTGCGCAGACTGTAATTCCAAACTATCTATCAATCCATGCAAGTATTTTTGATAACTAATGTAATACGTTTTTTCCTGTAATTTTTCTGCATCGCCAGCAAAACGTAAAGCTTGATCTGCACTAATAACACTATTCCAACCATTAATTGCACTCGTTTCTTTCGCCCATTTCTCCTGCTTTAAAGCTAGCTTTGCTTCTTTCAATGCAATTTTTGCACTAAGTACTGCCTGTTTTGCTTGTTGATCATCAATAGGAATTTGTAAAGTTAATCCTATACTTTGCGATTGGCTCTCATTACTAAATAAATTACCCGCAGAATTATTTCCTGCTGTAGCATTTGCTGTCAAATTCAATTGCCAGCGGGCATTATCTTCTGCTACCAATAAATTCCGCGAAGTAGATCCATTCAAGGTAATCTGATCTGTCTGGTATTGAATATCATTTTCTAAGATAAGTTTTTTAGCATCATCTAATGTAGTCAAATGATATTTTTTATTTAATTCCTCTAAATTAAGGTGATCAAAATTAATAGTAGCATTAGGATCAATACCAATTGCCGTTAATAAAGCATACTGGGTTTGTTTCAGTAAATTCTTATCATTCGCCAATTTAGTTTGTGCACTTGCCACATCTGCTTGCACTGTTATTAATTCATTACCTGCTTTATGTCCTGCTTTAATAAATAATTTCGTCTGTTCAACCGATTCTTGCGCCCGTGTAAGCGCTTTTTCATCAATCACAATATTTTGTTCGGCTGTCATCACATCTAAATAAGCATTAATCACCGTTGTTATCGTCGTGCGTAATGTCCCTTCTATTGCCAATCGGGAGATCATTTCCGTATCGCGTGCATTCTCTAGCGCAGCTTCTACCACAGCTTTACCAAACCCTCGCATTAACGGTTGAGATACTGCTAACGATAGCTGCGGAATAAAATGATCGCCGTTTTGAGTATTAGTGGAGTTCAAAGTGAATTGCGTACCGATGGGTGTCAATAAAGAAGCACCTGGTTGAACACTGACACTTTGACCAGTCAACTGACCCGATGTTCCATTTCGCGTATAGACCGTATCCACCTGAAATGAATAATGCGGATAAAACTGCCATTGCTGTACCCACAAATTAAATTTTTGTAACACATAATTTAATTGTGATTGCTGCACATTCGGATTAGTGCGAACAGCCAACATAATCGCTTCTTGCAATGAAAGCGTTGTCGGTGCTTTTGCATAAGACAGCGTATTAAATAAAATGAGAAAAATAAAAAAACAAATACTTCTTTTATACATAACTCCGAATTAACTCACGCTTGCGAGTATGCCTCTTCATGGCGAGTTGAATAAGATGCGTGAGTAATTGAGAGTAAGAAATACCGGATGCACCCATTAATTTAGGATACATACTGATTTGGGTAAAACCTGGAATCGTATTAACCTCATTAAAATAAATTTGGTTTGTTTCTTTATCCACGAATAAATCCACTCGCGCCATTCCCTCGCATTCCAATGTCAGGAAAATTTCTTTTGCGACTGCCCGCGCTTTTTCCTTTATTTCATTTGTAATAGCAGCTGGAATCAACAAATCTGCTCCTTCAGCATCAATATATTTTGCATCATAAGAATAAAATTCATGTCGCGGTCTGATTTCACCCACCACACTGACGATAGGATCACAATTAGGTTCCAAGGCTTCTAATACAGCGACTTCAATTTCAATAATATTAAGTGCTTTTTCTATCAACACTTTCACATCGAATCGAAATGCTTCATTAATTGCTGCTGCTAATTGATCGGGTGTTTTTACTTTCGTAATCCCAATACTGGATCCTGTATTAGCCGGTTTAACAAAAACAGGATAAGCTAATTTCTCATTAACTTGCTGAGCAATTCGATCAGAATAATATTGCCATTCCTCTTTTTTAATAACCAAATAGGGTGCAACTGCAATCCCTTTTCCCATCACCAAACGTTTAGAAACATCTTTATCCATCCCAATAGCCGAAGCTAACACCCCACAGCCCACGTAGGGAAGATCAGCAAGTTCTAATAACCCTTGCAAGGTTCCATCTTCACACATCGACCCATGCATAGCCGGAAAAATCACATCAAACATCATTCCTGTTGAAGGAAGCAAAGCTTTCTCTGTTTTTTTCTCTACTGGTTTCCCTACCCATTCAGGTGTAAACCAAGCGGAATGATCATCACCAAGCTGAGGCACATTGTTATGTTCCAAACTTTTCACAAAAATATCGTGATCTAAAAACCAATTCCCTTGCTTGTCGATACCGATAGGAACAATTTCAAAAAGAGCGGGATCCAAAAATTGAATAATATTAGCTGCTGATTGCAAAGAAACTTCATGTTCCGCAGACCGCCCTCCAAAGAGCACCGCTACTCGAATCTTGTCTGATGATTTCATACTTAACCCGTCTACTATTCACCCAATGCCACCAAGCCAACGAGAATAGCAAATTTTTGCATAAAAAATCTCCTCTTTTTTAAAATTAGTTATTAACTCTAAAAAAACGCGCAATCTATACCCTCTTTTCCTGCCAACTGCCATCAGATTGCTGCGAATTAATCATTTGACAATCCCTACTCGGCTGTATAAAAATAACACTCCCCTATTAGCTCATTAGGTCGATGGAGTGCTCTGGGGATTCATTAAATAACAATAAAAACATCACCTTACCTATTAATAATTGTTAATTTAATTCAGAAAATAAAGAGAGAGCTTTCCTATGACAATAAAAATACGTTACACCTTATTCTTACTTGCATCCCTAACTTTATTAGGATTCAGTTGGCCATTTTCCTGGCTATTTTCCCACCCTAATAATGAACCTTTTGGCACCCAAGCGTGGCTTGAAAAACAAATCCGCATTATCGAATCACAATCCTCTGGTCTAGATCCCACCATCATCCGCTTAAGCCTCATCGCTTATATGAAAGCGCGCGCACAAGGTCTAGACGATAAACAATTACTCACTATCATTGATTACTCCAAACCTTCCACTGAAAAACGTCTATGGGTTTTCGATTTAAAAA
Organism: Gammaproteobacteria bacterium; assembly: GCA_021324335.1. Classification (GTDB taxonomy): domain Bacteria; phylum Pseudomonadota; class Gammaproteobacteria; order DSM-16500; family DSM-16500; genus Aquicella. The sequence goes on along the minus strand of JAJPJH010000016.1, from coordinate 33,682 downwards.
ATGGAAAAAATCTTTTTTATACATGGGTTTCTCACGGTAAAAACAGCGGCGGTTTAAATGCAACCTCTTTTTCTAATGCGCTTGGCAGTTTAAAATCAAGTCTTGGCGTATTTGTAACGACAGGCGAGACTTATATGGGTGGGGATGGATATTCATTACGCATTAAAGGATTAGAACCTGGCATTAACGACAATGCTTATCGTCGTGACGTTGTGATCCACGGTGCCTGGTATGTGGGCCCTACTGTCGCGCGACAATATGGGGAAATTGGTCGTAGTTGGGGTTGTCCTGCTGTGAGTAAAGAATTGGCAAAACCCATTATCGATACCATTAAAGAAAATACTCTTATATTTGCTTACTATCCAGACCAAACCTGGTTATCCCATTCACATTATTTAACTTAATTAGCTAAACTAAGGAATCAAAATGAATAAAAAAGTGGCGAAATTCCTGTCTGCACTTGCGCTGGTGGTTTCATCGCAAACTTTTGCGGCAGTTTATAATGTTCCGCCGTCAAACGAATCCTTAATTGGAAAAATGCAATATAACGTTGCAGTCCAAGGTGATAACGTTATCACGGTGACACAACGTTATGATATTGGTCATAATGCTTTTGAAAGCGCGAATCCATACTTAGATCTGGGAAGAGGATTTAATTCAGGTACCCCTTTCCAAATTCCCACTCAACACCTTTTACCTGATCAACCTCGAGAAGGCATTATTATTAATCTACCTGAAATGCGTATGTATTATTTCCCGGAAGGAAGTCATCAAGTTTACACTTATCCGATTGGGATAGGAAAAGTAGGTAAAACCATTCCCATTACGAGAACATCTGTTGCGCGTAAAACGGTTAATCCAACTTGGACACCACCTGATGATATTCGAGCATTTGACCTCCAACAAGGTATTGTCTTACCGAAAGTGATGCCAGCAGGCCCTGATAATCCATTAGGTCCTTATGCAATCTACACACGCATCCCTACTTATCTTATCCACAGCACTATTTTCCCTGAAAGTATTGGAACGCGTGCCAGTTTTGGTTGTATCCGTATGTATGAATCAGATATTAAAGATTTCTTTCCGTCAATTAAGAAAGGCATTCCCATTGTTATTATCAATTCTCCCGTCAAAATAGGCTGGCAAGATGATCGTTTGTACATGGAAGCTCATCCACCTTTGGAAGAACATAATAATCATTACGATGCTTCTTTACCTGGTATGGTTCATATGATTCTAGAAGCCTCAAAAAACCAACCTATGCTCATTGATTGGCAGATGGTTTCTTACATGGCAGAAGAAAGAGACGGTATGCCGCATGAAGTGGGGATTAAACTCCCCTAATCTTTTTTTATTCTTCTCATTTTTTTAAAAGCCCACGCTGATAGTGGGCTTTTTTTTGGAAAGATCATTCATTGAATAACTAAATATCTTTTATTTTTTAAAGATTTTTTTATTTATTAAGCACGCATTTTTTGTGGATTACGCCTTAAAATTTATAATATTCATATAGTTACAAGAATTATAACCTGTGGAAAACTCTAGTATGAAATGAATTATTACGGGGATAATTTTGTTATCTTTCTCAAAATGCGTATTATCGATGAGTTATGCACAGCCTACACATAGGGGTTCATATGTACTTTTCCACATTATCTGAATGGTTAGCCTGGATCCATTCTGTTCACACCACTGAATGGGAGTTAGGTCTGGATCGCGTTAAGCAAGTAGCAGATCGTTTATCCGTTTTATCACCCTCTTGTCCCGTGATCATCGTGGGTGGGACAAATGGTAAAGGATCGACGGTAGCGGCCTTAGAATCAATTTACCGAGCTGCTCACTATCGGACGGGGGTTTTTACCTCACCTATTCTCTTTAAGCATAATGAGCAAGTCCGCATTGATGGACAGGAAGCGAGAGATGAAGAGTTTTGCCAAGCTTTTGAGAAAATTGAAACCGCTCGTGGAAAGATCACTTTAACCCCGTTTGAGTTTTGCACGTTAGCAGCGTTGCTTATTTTTAAACACTATCCGCTAGATGTGTGGATAGTAGAAGTAGGTTTAGGAGGTCGATTAGATGCAGTAAATATATTGGATGCAGACGTGGCTATCGTTACCAGTATCAGTATTGACCATGTAGATTGGCTAGGGCCGACACGGGAAACAATAGGATTTGAAAAAGCAGGTATTTTTCGTCCCCGAAAACCGGCTGTTTGCGGCGATGAAAAGCCACCCCAATCCTTGCTAGACCATGCTGCTACGTTAAAAACATCTTTATTTTGTCAAGGACAAGATTTTACCTATCAAGAACATAAAGAAGAGTGGTCCTGGGTTTCCCCTCATGTTCAATACCAACATCTGCCTTTGAATACATTACTCACTCAAAATATGTCAACAGCATTAATGGCGATTACTTTATTGCAATCGCGATTACCTGTTAGCAATGAAGCAATTGAGAAAGGATTAATCAATGCGAAGCTTACTGGTCGTATTCAAATTATTCCCGGTTCAGTGATAGAAATTTATGATGTGGCTCACAATCCCGCAGCAGTAGCCCTTTTAGCCAAACGGTTAAAAGAAATGCCCTCGGAAGGAAAAACCCTAGCGGTGTTTTCGATGTTAGCTGATAAAGATATTGGAGAAAGTATTCGGGTAATAGCGCCCGAAATTGATCATTGGTATATTGCCCCTTTAAACGGGAAACGCGCTGCTCCCGCGGAAACCTTATCTCAAGCTTTTCATAGCGCAGGTATTCCTGATGTCACTTTATTTACTAGCGTAAAAGAAGCATACTATTATGTTAAGAAAGAAGCACGTCGAGGAGACCGCATCGTCGTATTTGGATCCTTCCATACCGTCGCTGAGGCAATTTCAACATTAAAAACAGATAGTTAGTGAGTATCATTATGCTGACATTACAACCAGGTGATTTAAGAGTCGTACTTCAAACTGTTCATACCGCTATGCAAGAAGCTAAAGTGCTATCGGCAATGGATAAGCAATCAGAAAATCAATTGATGGATGATGTAACGGAAAAATTAACAGAAAAAGATTGTACTATTCCGTTGGAAAGTTTAGATCATGAACGAAATCCTGAAGCAGCTCAGAGTATGCAAAAATCACTAGGCTTAGCTCTCCTATCAAAATTCGTCCCCACCTTTGATCCGACAATTTTGTTTAAAGAAACCATGAATAAAAATGAAGCGATTCATGTGATGGAAAATGAATTTCACCATTTGCTAACTTCTTTAAATGACAAATTAACACCTAGTAAGCAGAAAGCAAAAATCGAAATTAAAAAGATGAGTAAAAGTTTAGCGGAGGATTTAAGTGAAAAATATATGAATAAACCTGATCTCCGTCGACTGGGAGAAGATTCAAATTGTGTTGATGCGTTTAGTGAACTGGTGATGGCAAATTATAATGAGATCCGCCAGGCTAAATTGCCAAATGCGAAAGATTGGCAAGCAGGCTCCGTAAAAGAATTGGTAACAGCCAGCATGAATGGAATGATTGATAATAAAAAAATGGAAGCTGAATTACAAAGATTGCAGCATCTGAATCCTAAAGTAAATATTAGACAGGAAGTCATTAAAGAATACGAAGCGATTAAAAAAATGCCGAGAATGGTACCGAAGATGACAAAAAAATTAGCGAATGAACTTCCTAATGAAGCTTCTCATGCGACTGAATTCCTAAAGAACTCTGGAGAACAGTTGGTCGCTTCAGCAGATAAAGTGATGGATAATTTTTCACACATGGCAGCCGGTCTCCATGGCGCCACTCTTCCTATAACCAATAAATTAAGTCATTCATTCTCAGAAATAGGCGGTTACCTTAAAGATAAAATTCAGGAAACTGTACCTCATCATCTACCTTTTGCTCCTGCACATGGGTCAGGATAAATTCTATTTACCAAATTTTAAGCGATTGAGGACATGCGCTGTCCGACTATCAGAACGTTCATGAGCATGTTGTTCGACTTCATCCATCGATTGAAGCTGTTCCAGTTTATGCTTCATGCTAGTCTTATCCCAGAAGTTAATAAAAATCTCTGAGGTGTATTGCTTTTTATACGCTTGTTTAAAATCTCTAAGCGTTATTCTCGGTCTTCTGCAACTTAGATCAACTTCGAGTTTATTTGCATTATAGTCAGTAGAAAAAACGGCTTGGCATTTTTCTAATTCATCCGCCATTTTCTTTGCATCAAAATCCAATTTCAGCCCTTCGCAAGCTCGATTTATTTCGATGAACTCAATGAAGACATAATAATTATTTTTATCATCAATTTCGTCTATACCCTGATTTAATTTAAATAGATTTTGCCAAACTGCTGGTTTGATCAGTCTACCTAATTTTGGATGGAGGTTATATTTGTGCAGCTTATAAGATAACTCTAGTAGTAAATTTTCATCATCTGAAAATATCATATAAGAATAAGAATTCTTATTTAACATAATCCGCAGCTTACCTGAATATCTATCTTCCATAAGATTCTCAAAGAAAGTCCTGACTTCATACATTTTATAAAATCCTTTTTACCATCCTTATAAAACTGCCATTGTCCTCAATGCGCGAGCACACATTTCCACTTGATGGATGCGTAAATAATTAATGTTCTGTTTGGCTAAATAAAGTGAAATGGCTACTGTTTCAATATCCCGTTCACTAGGAGAACGATCCGTCAGTAAAGAAAGAAAAGATTTACGTGAATGGCCTATTAATAAACGAACCCCTAATTTCTGAAAAACCTCGATGTGCTTAATCAACTGTAGCGAATGTTCTGCTGTTTTTCCAAAACCTATGCCTGGATCGAGTATGATACGTTCTTTTTTAATGCCGCTTTGTTCTAGTATATCTAACTGATTGACAGCCCATTTATAGACAAGTTCGACGGCATCTTGATTTCGCGGCAAAATAAAATCCCGACTAGCAGGAATACTCATGTGATGCATGACGACACAATCTACATTCGTATCTCTGAGGACGTCACGCATAGCGGGATCTTGTAAGCCGGTTACATCATTAATCCAATTCACGCCTATGGCCAGTGCTTTGATAGCCACTTCTGCATGCCGCGTATCCACACTTAGTTTAGGTGGAAGAAGAAAACGGTTACGAGCAGAAGTGAGAGCGAGTAAAACAGGTTCCAGCCGTTCCCATTCTCTTTTCGCATCTAAACGAGTGGCGTTGGGTGCGGTCGATTCAGCGCCAATATCTATCACATTCGCTCCGGAATTCACTAACGATAAGGCTTGGTTCAATGCATTCTCGATCGAAAAATACTTACCGCCGTCAGAAAAAGAATCGGGTGTCACATTCAGGATGCCAACGAGCTCAGGTGTATCAACACGATGATAGATTTGTTTTGTCCGAAGTGGCGCTTCACCTGTGAAGCGTGACCCCCATTTTTCGACGATTTGTGCAGCCGTCTTGCCATGGTTGGGCCCTGCTAAAGGAAATGTCCAAAGAGCTGCAACATCTGCCAATGGCCATAAAGCAAAAGGACGTTCTTGGAGGTTAGCGTGGGGAAGGGTAAGTGTCTCACTTTGAATGACTAATTCGTCCCATGCCAGAATATCGATATCCAAAATGCGCGGTCCCCAATGACGCGTTTCCGGCTTTCTGCCAATACTCGATTCAATCGCTTTTAATATATTTAATAATTCCAGCGGCGCGAATATTGTCTCACACCGCACAGCAATATTAAGATAGGACATGTCCCACTCAGAGGGTGCTCCTTCAGGTAGTAAAGCATCGGAAAGATACACGGGCGAGACTTGCTCAATGATGATACCAGGCGTGTTTTTAATCGTCTGTACGGCTTTACGAAGATTGGCTAAACGATCTCCTACATTCGATCCCAGTCCTAAAATCACCATGATGAGGTATCTCCGTACCGAAAACAGGCACCGCCGTTTAAACCAGGGACATTAGGATGCTTAGTCACACAGACGCTAATTTGAGTGGAAGGAGGTAATTGTTGCTTTAATAGTTGATAAATATCGTAAGTTAAATGCTCAATGAGATAATAGATTTTATTTCCAACCATTTCGCGGATTTTTTCTACAAGCATAGCATAACAAACTGTATCCTCCAGATGATCACTAATGCAAGCAGCCGGTGGCTCAGAAAAAATGAGGTCGATATCTGCTAAGAGGGTTTGTTTTTGTTGTTGCTCAGGAGCGAGCCAACCGATGCAAACAGCTAATTCTAGGCTCTTGAGTGATAAGGTAGTTACAGGTGTTGTCATGCGAGTCATCATACAATCGTATTTATTTTTTTCATGATATCAGGCGTTAATCGTGATTTTATCTCAATCGCCCCTAAATTTTCCTTTAATTGTTCGATTTTAGTTGCTCCCGTAATCACCGAACTCACATGCGGATTTTTTAAACACCATGCAATCGAGAGCTGTGCTAGCGTACAATCTATTTCTTGGGCAAGCATTTCCAATTGTTTGGTTTTTTCAACCAATTGCATAAAATTATCAGGTACTAACCATCCTTCTTTTGCTAGACGACTATCAATAGGAATCCCGTGGTTATATTTACCAGAAAGAATACCGGATGCCAGCGGACTCCAGGTGGTTGTCCCCATGCCATATTTTTCAAACAAGCGTAGATAATCTTTTTCTAAATGCTCGCGGAAAAGTAGATTATATTTCGGTTGTTCCATTGTCGGTTTAATGCAATTTAAAGCTTCTGCTGTTTGGTAAGCTGCTTCAATTTGTGATTCGCTCCATTCAGAGGTACCCCAATAAAAAGCAAACCCGTGGCGGACTAAATAATCCATCGCTAATACCGTTTCATCAATAGGCGTATTAGGATCAGGTCGATGGCAAAAGAGTAAATCAACATAATCCAACTGCAATCGCTTTAATGAATTTTTAGTGCCCTCGATTAGATGCTTACGCGATAACCCCGTATCATTCGGCCCATTACCGCCCCAAAATAGTTTGGTAGAAATCACCAAATCTTCCCGCCGAAATTCTTGCAGTACTTTCCCCATCATGATTTCAGCTTCACCATGGGCATAACTTTCGGCATTGTCGAAAAAATTAATACCATTATCAAACGCAGTGTGCATCAGGGTTTTTGCTAAAGATAAATCCACTTGTTTGCTGAAGGTAATCCATGAACCAAATGAAATTTCACTTAAACGAATGCCGGCACGGCCTAGTTTGTTGTATTGCATACTATATTCCTATAACTATTTTCTAAGCGATTTAATTCCTTGAGCGAGAAGCATTTTCATTAAGGACTGGTAAGGGATATCTTCCTTATTGGCCAGGATTTTAATTTCATTCAAAAGGTCTTCGGGTAGACGAAGAGATATGGTTTTCGTCGAAGGTTTTAAATGAGGAAAGCTGGCCAATTTAGCATTACCCCAATCAAGGTACTGAGTAGAATCATGCTTTTTCCAAAAAGCTTCTTCTTCCGTGAGATTTTTAAATTTAGGTATTTTTTTAAAATTGCTCATAGAATTTTCTCTCCTTTCTGCTCATGTCGCGAGCTGAAATCACTCGAATTAATTGCTTTCTGATGGTAAAAGCAATAAATAATTTTCGATCCGAATCAGTTTTACCCAATACATAAAAGCGACGTTCATTTTGAGAATGCTTTGTATCTTCGTTTAATAATAAAGGCTCATTGAAAAATACTTGTTCGCATTCCCAGGGGGAAACGCTATGTTTATTAGTGTTTTTATCCTGGTTTGCCCAATCCCAATCAAAGCCAAGATTTTCTTTAAAGATAATTTCATCCATAAATAAAATTGTATATTATAAATGTATACAAATCAATTGTCATGGTTCCCGTGAAAATAGAACTCCAAGGTTAACATTTTTAACTCAGCCAAATTTTCACATTTATTAACAGCTGAGCAAAATTCAATTTTATTCTTCAAGCAACGCCCATAATATTTGGCTAATTTTCGGCCTTCTACTATTGCAATTTTTTCACTGCCCAATAAAATAGCTAGTTTTTCAATATGCGTGATAAACATCGAGCCAATGTCCTGATGAGAAGGAAGAGAAAATTTTTCTTGCTGCATTTCTGTTATTAATTTTCTAATCAACCAGGGTTGGCCCACACCGGCACGCGCAATCATGACGCCAGCACAACCCGTCGCAAACATTTTTTTTAACGAATCCACACAAGCGATATCACCATTACCAATCACAGGAATGGAGAGGGCTTCAACAAAAAATTGGATTTCATCATAGCGACAAGGTGTCTCATATTGCTCCGTCCAATGTCGGCCATGCACGATTAGAAAATCCGTTCCGGCTTCACTGACTACCTTTACAATTTCTTGATTATATTTTTCATCACTTTCGCCATCGACTCGAATTTTAATGGAGACTGGCACCGAGGTATTTTGTTTCATCGCGCAAATTAATTGATATAATTTTGCAGGATTAGCTAACAAACTCGAACCTGCTCCTTTGCTACGAATTTTTTTCACCGGACAGCCGCAATTCAAATCGATGAGATCAGCACCATAATCGGTTACACGTTTGGTTGCTTCTGCTAATTCGGAAGGATTATTACTCGATAATTGAAAACAGACGGGGCCTTCTTCGGGATCTTTTTTTATAAAACGTTCTAAGGCAGCTTGAGAATGGTGGAGAATGGTTTTACAAGAAATCATTTCTGTACACGAAAAAGCAGGTCGACTATAGTACCAAGTTAAACGACGAAAAGGCGCAGAACTCACACCCGCTAAAGGCCCTTGGATAAGATTAACAGGAAAGGTTTTATTTCCGAGCGTGATGGGCTTGATCAAATTAAGAACCTTTTATTTTAAAAGGAGTTATTTTGCCATTAGATTTGCTCAAATTAAATAGATATGGTATTTAAGGGCCTGAGTATTCTTAAAAAAAGCAAACGAGGAAAATAACAATGAAATATGCAACGCTTAAAAAGGATGATAATTATAAGGCAGTCGTGTCATTGGATATTGCGTTAGAAGAATATCTGGAAAATTACAGTTCAGCATCTGTTTTAAATAGATTGCCTAGTCTATTGAAAGAACTTAAAAATACAATAAATGACATGAAAAAAATTAGTGCTAAAACAGGGATTGCAAAATTAGATCCGCAAATAAAGAATAGTTTAATTTACATTGCGGGCGAAGCCATACAATTGCATGAAATTTTAACTAAACTTAAAGAGAAACAACCTTCTGAAGCGAAAAAGCAAATTTTAAATCGAATAAGTCGAATCCAAGCATTCCGAGAATCTACAAGCGCACTTATTCTACATATTGCTAATGATGAAAGAATAGACCACACTACAAATGTGAGTGTTACTCTTAAAAAAAATATAATAGCTGAAATTAAATTTAAAATTAATCGCCCTTCCTTTTTAACGTCAACATTATCCCTATTCTCTCATAGAAAACGCGGTGAAGACCTGTGTCATTGGAAGGGAAACGAAGTCATGAAACAGGAAATAAAAAGAATGTTTGAAGGCCAAACATTTGTTAGTGTGGCCGCTCATTTAGTTGAGAAAGGCTATTCGGTCAGTATTAAAACGATACCTCAACTTCAAGATGCCTTATATGACTTATGGACAGCAAAATTTAATAATCCTTCTAATTTGCGTGTAGAAAAATCTGCATCGAATGAAGCGCTAGGAACCTTAGTTTCTCAGCTTAAGAAAACAATAGAAGCCGGTGAAGAAAATTTTGAAGCTTTTTGGCTAAACATGAAAGCATTTGGTATAGAGAACCGCGATAATCCTAAACATCCCAATCATGTATTTATTGATAGCTGGGAAATGTTAAAAGATTATTATTTCAATGCCAATTTCGATTTTAATTTCAATCGACAAACTATTTCCCAGCAGTTACATGAGGCAGCAAGCGAGTTTCGGTTTGTCTACCGATAAGCTATAAGAGTTAACATGCTCGCGGCATTTTCCAAGCTTGCCTCAATTAGGACAAATATGGTACTGTATGCGCCAGATTAAATAATTAGGCCTTATTTCCCATGTTACGTATTGGTAAATTAACCGACTATGCCATGCTTATCCTAAGCCAAATGGCCAAGGAGCCTTATGCTGTCTTAAGCGCGACATCACTCGCGGACAAGCTGCATTTAATGCCCCCTACGGTTAGTAAAGTGCTTAAAATGCTATCTGAAGCACAGCTAGTCCAGTCTGTGCGCGGGGCAGAAGGAGGTTATCACCTCGCTCGCGAAGCAGTGGCAATTACCATCTCCGACGTGATAACCGCAATGGAAGGCAATGTGGCAATGACCGAATGCTGCGAAAGCCCGGGTCTTTGTGTCATCGATACACTCTGTGCGGTACGGGAAAACTGGCTTAAAATCAATGGCTTAATTAGTGATTTACTCAAAGGACTGACGATTGCTGATTTACTTAAGCCCTTATCTCCTACTCGTGTCATAGAAGGGTTACTCCATGACAAATAAACTTATTCAGGACGTCGTCCAAAAGCAATATCCTTATGGGTTCGTTACGGCCATCGAATCGGATACGCTCGCGCCTGGTTTAAATGAAGACGTTATTAGGCTGATTTCTGCTAAGAAAAATGAGCCCGCTTTTATGTTGGAATGGCGTTTACAGGCATTCCGCCATTGGCAAACCTTAACGCCGCCTGTCTGGGCCCATGTACATTATCCGGAAATTGATTATCAAAATATTATTTATTATTCCGCGCCTAAATCAACAGCCGATAGGCCTAAAAGTTTAGAGGAAGTTGATCCTAAGCTGTTAGAGACTTACAAAAAATTAGGCATCCCCTTGCATGAGCAAAGCCGTTTGGCGGGAGTCGCGGTGGATGCCGTATTTGATAGTATTTCGGTTGCCACTACCTTCAAATCAAAGTTAGCCGAAGCCGGCGTGATTTTTTGCTCTTTCTCAGAAGCTGTCCAGAAACATCCGGAGCTTGTCGAACACTATTTAGGGACAGTGGTTTCTTATCGCGATAATTTTTTCGCTGCCTTAAACGCGGCGGTATTTAGCGATGGTTCTTTCGTTTTTGTGCCAAAAGGCGTGCGGTGTCCCATGGAATTGTCGACCTATTTCCGTATCAATACTGCAAAAAGTGGTCAATTCGAGCGAACCTTGATTGTGGCAGAAGAAGATAGCTATGTCAGTTATCTGGAAGGCTGCACCGCCCCGATGCGTGATGAAAATCAATTACATGCTGCGGTTGTTGAGCTTGTTGCATTAGATCGTGCACAAATCAAATATTCGACGGTACAAAATTGGTATCCAGGGGATGAAGAAGGTCGCGGTGGTATTTTCAATTTTGTCACGAAGCGCGGACATTGTCGGGGTGCACATTCAAAAATTTCGTGGACACAAATTGAAACAGGCTCTGCTATCACGTGGAAGTATCCCAGTGTGATATTACAAGGTGATCATTCTATCGGTGAATTTTATTCTGTGGCGCTCACGAATCACTATCAGCAAGCAGATACCGGCACCAAGATGATTCATATCGGCAAAAACACGCGCAGCACGATTATTTCTAAAGGTATTTCCGCTGGCCGCGGCCAAAATACCTATCGAGGTTTAGTGCGTATGTTGCCGGGGGCTGCGAATGCCCGAAATTATACACAATGCGATTCTTTACTCTTAAGCGCCACGTGCGGTGCGCATACCTTTCCTTACATCGAAGTGAAAAATCCGACAGCCCGTGTGGAGCATGAGGCTTCGACCTCGAAGATTGGGGAAGATCAATTATTTTATTGCCGTCAGCGTGGCTTGCGTACAGAAGATGCTATTTCGATGATCGTCAATGGATTTTGTAAACAAGTATTTAATGAATTACCAATGGAATTTGCTGTTGAAGCACAGAAATTACTTGAAGTGAGTTTAGAGGGGAGTGTGGGTTGATGTTAGCGATTAACAATTTACATGCGTCTATTCAAGACGAGAAACAACAAACGAAATCAATTCTGCAAGGTGTGAATTTACACATCAAGCCAGGTGAAGTGCATGCCATTATGGGCCCCAATGGTTCGGGGAAAAGTACCTTGGCGAATGTGTTAGCAGGACATCCTGATTATCAGGTAACAGCAGGTTCTGTTACTTTAAATGGTGAAGATATTTTATCTTTAGAACCAGAAGCTCGCGCTGCACGCGGATTATTTCTCGCTTTTCAATATCCAACAGATATCCCTGGCGTCAATAATATGTATTTTCTCCGCACTGCTTTAAACAGTATACGCAAACAAAAAAATTTACCCCCCCTCGATGCGGCTGATTTTTTAACGTTAGTTAAAACCAAAATAAAAGAAGTTGGTTTAAACGAAACTTTCTTGCATCGCGCAGTCAATGAAGGATTTTCTGGCGGTGAAAAAAAACGTAACGAAGTCTTACAAATGCTGATGCTAGAACCCAGTTTCATTATTCTCGATGAAACAGATTCTGGTCTGGATATCGACGCCTTACAAATGGTAGGCCGTTGTGTCAACAGCTTGCGAAATGGTGAGCGCGGTATGTTGGTGGTGACGCATTATCAACGATTATTAGATTATATTCAGCCGGATGTAGTGCACGTCATGGCAAAAGGCCAGATATTAAAATCAGGCGATAAAACATTAGCGTTGGAGTTGGAAGAGAAAGGGTACAGTTGGCTATGAACTGGGATACTTTTGTAAAAACAAGCTTGCCTACCCGTAAGCAGGAACGGTTCAAGTATACTGATTTTACTTTTCTTGCGAAGAAAACGTTTCCGCTTGCAAAACCAATTGATCCAGCGCGCCTACGTAAGGCGATTCACCAACATCGCTTACAACGTGGGGATGCGATTTTATTGGTATTAGTTAACGGATATTTCATGCGGGCTCTCTCTGATATGACGAAACTGCCGAAGCAGGTAAGTGTCTGCAACTTAAGCGAAGTAAAAACTTCAACTCATTGGACGCTACCTATCGATGCTAACAAATATCCTTTTGCCAATTTGAATACGTCTTTATGTACAGATGGAGTGTTTTTACAATTGCCTGATCACTATGAATTAGAGATGCCCATTCATCTTCTTTCTATTACACTCGGCGAAGAAGAATTTGCTGCACATCCAGCTAATTTATTCGTACTAGGCGAAAAAAGTAAATTGACTGTAGTAGAAGAATATTTTTCCTGTACTGATCAAGCCTATTTAATGAATATTGTAACGACCTGTATTCTCAACAAACACGCTGATCTTACTTACTATAAAATTCAGCAAGAAGGCAAAAAAGCCACTCATTTCTCACACCTCTTTATTCAGCAAAAACAAGATAGCCACGTTCGTCTAACTTCATTTGCTTTCGGCGGTACTTTCGCGCGCGATGAAATTGCAGTGACGTTACAGGAAACAGGTGCAACCTGTCATACTGCTGCTTTTTATCATCCGCAGCAAGATAATCAATATATTGATTATCACGTGGATATTCATCATATGGCGCCGCTCAGTCAAAGTGATATGCTATACAAAGGGATACTTGAAAATAAATCACGCGCGGTATTTAACGGCAAGTTACAAGTAGAAAAAGACGCACAAAAAATTGTCGCGCATCAAGCTAATCACAATTTATTACTCTCGCATGAGGCAGAAGTCTATTCCAAACCTGAATTAGAAATTTACGCGGATGATGTGAAATGCAAACATGGTGCGACGACTGGCCAAATTGATCAAGAAGCGCTTTTTTATTTGCGCGCCCGTGGCATTGAAGAAAAAACAGCGAGAGAAATGTTGTTAGAAGGGTTTTCAGAAGAAATTATGCAGCGTATCACCCACGCGGGTGTGAAATTACGAGTAGAAGAGATGGTGCAATGGCGATGAGACGAGATGATTTTCCTATTTTGCAGGAAAAAAATCGAAATAAACCGATTATTTATTTCGATAGTGCTTCTTCGGCGCAAAAGCCGCGGCAAGTAGTGGAAGCCATTGCTGATTTTTATTATCGTGGTTATGCCAACATCCATCGTGGTATTTATGAATTAAGCGAACGTTCTAGCGAGCTATATGAAAATACGCGTGCGCGGGTAAGACAATTTATTAATGCACGCCATGCAGAAGAAATCGTTTTTGTACGCAGTACGACCGAAGGCATTAACTTAATTGCCCAAGCGTATGGCCGCTCACATTGGCAAGCGGGTGATGAAGTGATCGTGAGTGAGATGGAACATCACTCGAATATTGTTCCCTGGTATTTATTGAAAGAACAAATGGGTATTAAATTAAAAATTATTCCTGTCACCGATGAAGGCACGCTTGATTTAGAGGCTTACCAGAAACTATTTTCATCGCGAACGAAGCTAGTTGCTGTTACGCATGCCTCGAACGTATTGGGAACGATTAATCCTATTAAAGAAATAACAGCGGCTGCACATGCGCATTCTGTTCCAGTGTTAGTCGATGGGGCCCAAGCTGCTCCCCACATGCCCGTGGATGTGCAAGACCTAGATTGTGATTTTTATCTTTTTTCCGGCCATAAACTCTATGGTCCTTCAGGTGTTGGGGTGCTGTATGGCAAGAAAACGTATTTAGATGCCATGCCGCCTTATCATGGAGGAGGCGGGATGATTGAGACAGTTTCATTTTCAAAAATCCATTTTGCAAAAACCCCGCATAAATTTGAAGCGGGTACGCCAGACATTGCGGGTGTTATCGGCTTACAAGCTGCAATTGATTATGTACATGGCATCGGTATGGAAGCTATTTTTGCGCATGAGCAATTATTATTAGCATACGCTCAACCAGCATTAGCAGCGATTCCAGGCTTGCGCCTGATGGGTACGGCTCCCCACAAAGTCGGCGTGATTTCCTTTGTGATGGAGCATATTCATCCTCATGATTTAGGCACTGTCTTAGATCATGAAGGTATTGCCGTTCGTGCGGGTCACCATTGTGCGCAACCGTTGATGGAACGTTTTGGTGTACCCGCAACGGTAAGAGTGTCGTTTGGTCTTTATAATCATCAACAAGAGATTGATAAGCTAGTCGAAGCGATTCAATTAGCCAAGAGGTTATTTTCCTAATGTCATTACGCGAATTGTATCAAGAAATTATTGTCGATCATGGCAAACAGCCGCGCAACCTGGGCCAATTAGCGGACGCCACGCATTCCCAGACAGGCCATAATCCGCTCTGTGGTGATCGATTAACATTATATCTCGTTACGCGCGGCGAGCAGATTGAAGACGTGCGGTTTGAAGGCAGCGGTTGTGCGATTTCTGTGGCCTCAGCTTCTCTCATGACAGAAGTGATTAAAGGTAAAACAATCAGCGAAGTGGAAGCACTTTTTCATCAGTTTCATGTGTTAGTGACGGAAGGTAAAGCTGACGAAGCAGAATTGGGTAAGTTAGCTGTTTTTAGCGGTGTGGCTGAATTTCCTATCCGCGTAAAATGTGCCACCTTAGCGTGGCATACATTGAGAGCGGCACTTCTCAATGAAATGAATCCTATCAGTACGGAGTAACTAGCGATGAGCGTAGATATTAAGGTAACGGATGCTGCTTGTACTTACATCAAGAAAAAAATTGAGAAAGAGAAAGGAATAGGTTTTCGATTATCGGTTAAAAAAACAGGTTGCTCGGGATATTCCTATTCACCATCGATTGTTAATAAGATGATCGCAACCGATATTTCCATTAAGAAAAACGGTGTTTCCATTTTTATCGACCCGACGTGGTCGCATCTATTAAATGGCTTGCAGGTGGATTATGTTGAAGAAGAAAAATTAGGCATCAAACAAAAACGCTTACTCTTTATTAATCCCAACGAAGCGACGCGCTGTGGATGTGGCGAAAGTTTCCATATTGAAAAAGAAGAGGAATAAGATTGTGTTCCGTGAAACGGCTGTGACAGTCAAACGAGAAGTAGAAGCCACCTTAATTCCATCTGGCATGAAGGTGAAGCTGCAACCAGAAACTTTAGTGTATGTGACACAGGCACTAGGTAATTCTTATACCGTGCATGTCGAAGGAAATTTAGTCCGCATTGCTGGGAAAGATGGTGATGCGTTAGGTTTAGTCGTATTAGAGTTGCCGGATGTAAATCAAATGACGGGAACGATGGAAGATAAGATATGGGCGCAATTAAAAACGTGTTTTGATCCTGAAATTCCCGTAAATATTGTCGATTTAGGATTAGTTTATGCGTGCAACCTTCTGCCACTTGGTAGGAATGAAGTTTCTGTGGAAATTACCATGACATTAACGGCTCCCGGTTGCGGTATGGGTCCGGTGTTAGTCAGTGAAATTGAAGAAAAGGTTCGCTACATCCAAGGTGTTCAAAATGTAAAAGTTGAATTGGTTTTTGATCCGCCTTGGGACCGAAGTATGATGAGTGATGAAGCGAAGTTACAATTGGGTTTGTTATAGCTAATCGTTAAGAGGAGCAATTCATGAGCGTTCAAGAGCAAATTAAACAGCAGATAGCTGAAAATAACATTATCCTTTACATGAAAGGTAATGCGGAAATGCCTATGTGCGGGTTTTCTGCGCGTGCGGTGAATATTCTTAAATCCTGCGGTGCAAGTAATTTTAAAACAGTGAATGTGTTAGAGAATGAAGAAATTCGTCAAGGCATTAAAGTGTTTTCGAATTGGCCAACAATCCCGCAATTGTACGTAAAAGGCGAATTTGTTGGTGGTAGTGATATTATGGCGGAGATGTTTGAGTCGGGAGAATTGCAGGAATTAATTAAGAAGGCGCAAGAGTAAAATTTGTTTTAACCTTAAGCCATCCCCTTAAGATTTTGTTAAGCAACTACTTCTATAGTCTTGAATTATAGAGGGTGAATATTCAAGGATAAGGGGATGGACGATGGGCGTTATATTAGAAAGAATTCAGAATTGGATACACAATGTGGAGGCGGAGGAAGCGAAGTTTGCTCGGTATTTTAAATCGCTTTTGGAGGAAGGAAAGGAGTTAGGAAAAAGAGAGAGTGATAAGTTTTTTGCGCGAGCAAGAACACTCGTTCGTAATCTCATTCAAGATGACAAGCTTAATTTAGCGCAAATACGTAAATCAGCTGACGAAGCACAGCTTTCTGCGAGTCGTTATAAAGTATTTCTTTCTGAAATATACCATACCACCACTAACCTAGCGAAAAGCTTGAATAAAAAAAACAAGAAAAAAGGCAGTGAGCTGTTAAAGCAGGTGGGTGAATACAGTGCGTATGAAATCACACAATTACCTGTTGCTGATTTAGAAGTAGAAACTGAAACGCTTCAGCAATTGATTCAATTAACCTGTGCGCAAGTTTCTCCTGACTTTTTTATAGAAGTGAGCACCACTAAATCCCAAACTTTTTCTCCTTATATCACAGAGATTTCAAATCACTTAAAACAGCCAATAGGTAGAAAGGGAAATTTAGCACCTAAGTTAGAGGAAGATATTCACAAATTGAAACGGAGAGGATGGTTTTCTCGCGTGATTGGCTTTTTTACTGGGGAAAATGAAAAACTAAGATTATTGGAGCAATTTAATGGAAGTGTGATGCCTGTTATAGGGAAGTTAGCTGAAGTGGTGGGAGATCAAAGTAAAGAAGCAGTGCGGTTAAAGAAGCAACGAGAGATTGACAAGCGGAAGAATAAAATTATTCAAACTATTCAGTTGGATAATTTACCAATTGAAGAATTAAAAACCAATCTTGCTTTTTTTAATTATGAGGCAGCAAAAAGTGATGATTATTTAAATAAGGCAAGAGCTGCGATTATAGCTGAAATTAAAACTAGGATTAGCCAATTTATCGATCCCCAAAAAGGCCTTGACTATCTTGAGCAATTATCTCAATTAAATACTACTTTTGCTGATTTGTTTAACGAAGAAGAAAAAGCCACCTTTGATTGCCTTATTAGCGATAGAAGAGAGCAATGCCAGTCATGGAAAGATTTGCGGAATTTTAAGCATAAGGTCATATCCACATTAGATGGTAAATCAAACGAAGAGATTACTTCTAAAGATATTAATCAGGCTTATAAAGATGCTATTACATTATTACAAAAGAATCATCTTAATGGCATGGATGAAGATGTTAATGAAGTAATCGACGTCTGTAAAAATTATATTCTGGACTATTTCAATAAAAATGAACCCACAGAACAGGAAACAAATCGTGTAAAAACCTATTTGTCTTTCTTTAAAATTGAAGGTACGTCTATCCCCGATAAATATGGTGAAATAAAAGATCTAGTAGCAGCAAGAGTAGAAGTAAAAAATGCTGTGATCGAAATAATTAAGAAAGCTAATAGCGGTGATGAATTGGAAGCTAAGCTGCAAAAAATTCAACAGGTATGGCCTGATGCGATTAAGCCTACTTATATTCGTATTGAGAATGTAAGCAAGGTGCCGTTGGAAATAAAAGATGGTGAACGCCTTGATCAGTTGCAAGGTGTCGAGATGGAGGAGGCAGGAAAAAATTATATCGTTAATATTGGCGGAGTGTTAAAGCCAGGAGCATCGTTCGTATTTCACTGTGTGCCTGTAATCACTGATTCAGATTTGGCTGAGGTAATTACTGCTAAGTCGCGAGAGATAATCAAAGAAGAAAAGGATTTGATGGCGCAGGTGGATGAATTGGAATCTTGTTATCAGGAGAAATTGCAATTCTTAAAAACAGGCGAAAAAAAATTATTAACCCGAATTTGGCAAAAAATTACGGATAATAACAACACGCCGTTAACAGAAGAAAATCAAAATAAATATGTAGCTGGATTGCTAGATGACTATATAGAAGCATTGGAGAGTCTTCCCCAAAAACCTTTTACGATTAAATATATTAAGGAGAAGATACAAACTCATGTAGAGGAAATAGCTAAAGACTTAAATAGTAATTTTAAAAATTTATTAAATTACTCTGATAGACAAAAAACCCTAAAAGCCTTAGGTCAAAAGGAAAAAATTGATATTGGGCGAGTGATGTTGCAATGGCAATTTATTAATAGCTTCCGGGAGAAATATGGTAAAGATAATCTAAAGATTAACTCCCGCTATCAATCTACTGGCATTGGTATCATATCCAAAATGGATTATCACGCCAAAAATGATCCGGATTTTATTCATGGTTTTTTGGGGAATATGACTAAGGAGCAGTTAAATGTCTTAATGGATACATTTAAAAATACGGAATTAAGTAAAAATGAAACCTATGAAGAACTATTGAAAAAAGATTGGGTAGGAAATTTGCAAGAAATTGGGGTTGAAGGCCGTACAGTTTTGCGTAAAGCAATGTTGCTAAATCAAGTTTCTACTTTGGTAATTCATGAGTTAGCGGCATATTTAAATGGAACTAAGGATTTTAACGAAGCATTGTTCCATGAACATATTGATTTTATTTGTGAACACTTGCCAAAGAAACAAGTAGAGGCAAATTATTTTAATGATAGTCGTATCATGGGCCAATTAAAAAGGGATATTTCCACTTCTCTTGCACAATCGTTTAAAGATAGAGAGGAGTTGTTGATAGGAGATTTAGAGGCTGTAAGAGATACTATTAGGATGAGGAGTAAGGAAAGTAGGGTATGGAATGTTGCATTTAAATTAAATACCTTGGAGAGAGATTGGGATTCAATTTCCTCGGAGATAAACCATATTCTTGCGAAGTTAGAAAAGGAAATTGATAGTAGGGAAATTTACGGGTTACTTAAAAAAATTGACACGATAAACACCCTGAAGGATGGCCCGAAGGGAGTTGTATACTGTAGTCCTTTGGCAGAATTAGCTAGAAATATAAAGAATTGTTGCGAGGAGTTAGACGAAATTAAGTTGGCTCAGAAGGAGTTAGGGGAGAATGATACCTCCGGATTAGAGTTTATCATTAAGCTACCCGGTAGAACGACGTCTTTAATGAAAGACAAATTGAAGGAATTTATTCTAAACATAAAAGAAACCTTTAGTGATCGTTTGGGTAATGTCATTCGAGACTTGTTAAGTGTTGATCATTTAAGAACAGTGAAAGATGGGAAGGGTAAGTTAAATCATCTTAGCTACTCTAGTAAATTTACTCACTTAGTGAAACTTGTTTATTCTGATTCAGAAGATAGAAAAACACTCTGGCAACCTTTAACAGATGATTCGCTTTTGTCTGCGGATGAGGGTAGGAGATTTTCTAGTTCATTATTAAGTAATTCCTTGTTGAATAAGCGAGGGGTAGATATCCCTTTAAACAGGCAACCGATAGAAAGTAGTGAGGCAATTGAGATAAGGTCTCAAAAGCAGGGGGATGTGTTGGAGAATAATGCTGAGGTGATAGGGACTAACTATTGTGAGAAACCTCGAAGTATTTGTTCCAATAGTATGTTTAAACACGGTGATCAGAATGGTGTTAGGGTTCCCGTCAAAGCGAAGACGGAAGGTTTTGAGAGGCAAGTTGGATTTAATGTGAGTAACAGTTAAAGGGTGACTCATTTCGCCGAAATCTTCTTCCACCATGCCATGCGGGGTAGGTAGAGCAAAAGATAGATGAGAAGCGAAATGAGAAACGCGCAAAGTACAGTCCAAATGCCACCGCTCATGTAATATGAAATAGCTGAGAATGCGACTATGCCCTAAACAAATCGTTCAAGGTTACATATGATGTAATAATTTCTTCGCTATACATCGTTTTTTTAAGCCCCCCTGACACAATCATTGAATGAAATATCTGTTTATTTGTTTTAGTCACCTTACAATATATTTTTTCTCGGCCCACTATATGACTTGCATATTTTTTATCAATTCCAAATGGCGAGCTACAATATTTAATTTCACAAAGATTAACTATGTTGTCTGGCCTATCGAAAATAAGATCAATTTGTGCACCAGGTTCTTCGTTATTAGGTGAGGTATGTCTCCAAGAGGAAACATCAGAACCATCTGGAATATGAAGAGCTTTTTTTATCTGGTTAATATGTTTAAAGCAAATAGCCTCAAAGGATAATCCGGCCCAAGCTTTCCATGCAGGTTTTGCTGAAAGAACTTCCCAATAGCGGTCATCGATGTTTTTTAAAATACGGTTTGCTGCTCTTCTCGCAATCCAAGTTAAATAGAATAAAGTATATTCATCAATCACTTTATAATATATGCCGCGCTCTTTTCTCCATGGCATAAATGCAATAATAAAACCAGCTTCTTCAAGCTCTTTTAACCTTCCTGTCAATCGACCGCCTTTATATTTAAAATGGGATTCAATTTCATGTCTGGCGACGCCCTCTCTTTTATTAGCAATAAATGTAATTATTTCTTCATGCATTTCATGTTTTTTAAACAAGGATGCAAATAATAATTCAAATTCATCATACAAAGTACCTTTTTTACTGAAACAAATATTGTTGATGTTTTGAATAGCAGATAGCCCCTTCTCAACAAAATTAAGATAAAAAGGAATTCCCCCTAAGCACATATAAAGCGCTAAAATTTGTTCATTACTATAATGAATATTTTTATAGCTTAAATAAGATTTGGTTTCCGATAATGTAAATGGCTCCATCGGTAAACGTAGTGTAACCCTATTATGTAAACCACCTGTATCATGCAATACGTGATCTATAATCCAAGAAGCTGCAGATCCACAAATAATCAATTTTATTCTTTTATCTTCTGACCAGTGCCGATTCCAATAATAATCGAGTGCTTCCAATAAACCTGATTTTGGAGTGGCCATCCAGGGAATTTCATCTAAGAAAATAACTACTCTTTGTTTTTTAGCAAATAGGTCAATTGCTGCTTTTAATGATTCAAACGCATCATGCCAATTTGAAAATGGAGATAATTGAGTTCCTTTCTGGCCTTTATAAAAAGTATTTTCTATCTCTTTCTTAAATTTCTCTAGCTGTTTTTTTAGACTTCCTTTGTGGATACCAGAAGATCTAAAAAAGATACACGACTTCTTATCAAAGAACTCACGAATGAGATAAGTTTTACCTACTCTTCGTCGTCCGTAAATTGCAACGAATTCTGCTTCATTTGATTGAAAAATTTTCTGGAGTTGTTTCTGTTCGTAGTGACGGCCAATGATCATTATAAGATACCTATCGTTACATAGAATTAAGGGACGGTTATAAATATATTATATTGGTCCCTTATTTTCAATAAGGCTTTATTTTAGGGACGAATATAATTTTTTAATATCTGTCCCTTAGTGAAGCAGTTTAGAGGGAGTATGATCATTTCGCCGAAATCTTCTTCCACCATGCCATGCGTGGTAGGTATAGCAAAAGATAGATCAGAAGCGAAATGAGAAACGCGACAAAGTACAGCCCAAACGCCACCGCTAACCCGACTGATGCGGTTGCCCATAAAGTCGCGGCAGTGGTTAAACCCGTGACGTAATCCCCTTGGCGGAAGATAATGCCACCGCCCAAAAAGCCGATGCCGGTGATCACCTGCGCGGCCATGCGGCTAGGATCACCGCCCGCGCTGATGTAATAGCTGAGAATGCCGAAGGTGCAGGCACCGAGGGCGATGGCGCCGTAAGTGCGGATGCCGGCGGAGACGATGTTGCGGTGACGTTCGCGCTCCCAGCCGATCAAGCAGCCGAGGATGCAGGCGAGGATGACGCGGAAAAACATTTCGAAATCGGTTTGGATGGTGTTCATTAGCATGGGGTGACTTCCTTATTCATCTTCTATCATACAATATACAATTAGTATCGCACAGGTTAGATTAAAGTATGAAAGAGTTAAGATAGAAGCAACGATTTCAAAATTTTAAATATGCTTTATATCACATACTAGAGAGGCTATTGTTAAAAGGTATTTAATGGTGATGGATCAAGTTTATATGCTGCTAAAAGAAAAGTGCCTTGAAGCATGAAATTTGGATTGGATGAGAAAACGGTGAAGATGTTGGGGAATGTATTTAAAAAATACCCGGAAGTAAAACGTGTGCAGATATTTGGTTCGCGGGCATTGGGAAATTATCGGTCTAATTCAGATATTGATCTGGTGCTTTGGGATGAAATTGATGAAAAGTTGTTAGGTACGTTGAATCAGGAGTTAGATGAGTTACCGTTAGCGTATAAGTTTTTTGCTGAGATCACGCACGAGGCGCTTCGTCGGCATATTGAGGGTTATGAGAAAGATCTTTTTACAGTTTGACCTGACGAAAGATTCCCCGTATTTCTTCTCGGATTTCATCTGCAGAATAAGAGGTATTGTAGTCGAATAATCCGCGACGAGTTAGTTTACCAGATTCTGCTGGCATGGGCTTAATCAATCTTTTTATTTCTTCCTTGTGATCTTTTATTCGTATAACTATGTTATTAACAATAGGCCCGATTATTTTATTTCTTAAAGCACCTTGGATTTCATCTAAATCATTTTTTAATGCTGTATAGTTGGAATAAATAGAGGAGTTAGCAAATTTGCGTTGCTCGATTTCTTTTATCGCGTCCTGTAGCCACTTTTCTAACTTTTCTAGCCTCTGTCTTTCTGAGCGGGAAAGAGAAAGTTCCGATCCTACATGGCGTAAGACAGTTGAAGACGATCCGGCTTGATTGCTAGTCGGTTGGGTTTGTTTATTATTAATTGGAGGCTTATCTTTTAAAAAAGAATTAAGTGTTCGAGCCGCTTCAAAGCAAATGTATCCAGCTATTCCTGCAGCAGCGCCTACGATAGCTAAAATGGGAATAGTGAAAATATCAAGAGGTGCGGTGAGAATACCTAAAGTGGGCAAAGCACCTATCCCAGCCCCAATAGTGGCGCCGGTTATCATGGAGGTAAATAAACCTCTAAGAAATGAAGATTCTCTTTTTTGGGGTTGGGAAGTGGTTGGTTTTGTATTGGATACAGATGTTATAGGTACATTTGTTATTGAGTTTGTTTTATTTTTTTCAGTAATAATCGGTTCAATCTGCAATTGTTCTCTTTTTATAAGAGGTAAGAATTCCTGAGTAATACATTTTAATAAGGGTTTTTCTTCATCGTCTACTAAAGAAGAAAAATCAGGTTGAGAGCTGGAGGAGAGCATTTCGATTTGGGTTATACAAT
The DNA here is from genome assembly GCA_021324335.1 of Gammaproteobacteria bacterium. Classification (GTDB taxonomy): domain Bacteria; phylum Pseudomonadota; class Gammaproteobacteria; order DSM-16500; family DSM-16500; genus Aquicella. The sequence goes on along the minus strand of JAJPJH010000016.1, from coordinate 9,745 downwards.
CGCTTACTTCCTTATTTGCTGTATCATTCTCTCCAATTTCACTGAGTTTACCTAAGGCTTCATTCAGGAGGTTTTGATCAGAAAAAATTAAGCCATAAATGGCCTGCTCTAATGCATGTGGTACTGTCTCAAAATGATATTTTTGTTTGATTTTTTCTACTAAGAGTCGCACAACATCTTCTTTCAATTCGAATAAGTAAAGATTTAAACTCGTTAACTTAATAGAAGGCTCAAGATTTTTAGAAATAAGCGGATATATTTTTTGAATCTTTATAAAAATTTTCTGATAAAGGCGGTCATTCTGCTTTTTAGAAATAAGCATATTTAATTTAGCTAAAATATCTGCTCGTGTGTGCATAATTAGGTACCTGAATTATGGTTAAACTTTATTAGAATAAGAATGCGGCTATTATAAAGAAGTTATATTAAAATACCCTTAATTCGACCAATCTCCTGTCGTACCACAGGGTAAACGCATCTAAATTAATTATAAATCATTAAGATAGAGAGGAATGTTGTGTATAGTAGCATGCTTTTAAGGGGAATAAGCTATGCTGCAAGGAATATTTGTTGAAATTTTTGGCTCATTAAAAGACCCACGAGTAAATCGGACGAAAAAGCATTTGTTTTTAGACGTGGTTGGCTTGGCGTTATTTGCCGTCTTGGCAGGGGCTCAGTGCTACACGGAAATTGAAGATTTCTGTCGTCATCATAAAACTTGGTTAAAAGATTATTTTGCTTTACCCAATGGTATTCCGAGTCATGAGACGTTCTCAAGAGTGTTTTCTGCGATTAGTCCAAAGGCTTTCCAGGAATGTTTTGATACATGGCTTAAGTCAATCATTGACCTACTACCTGAAAATGTCATTGCAATTGATGGCAAATCGATACGCGCTTCAAAAAGAGTGGGTCAAGGACTAAAGGCTTTACATGTTGTTAACACCTGGTCTTGTGCGAATGGCATTAGCCTTGGTCAGATGATAGTAGATGATAAGACAAACGAAATTACAGTTATTCCGGATGTTCTCAAAAAACTATGCATCGAGGGAGCGATTATTACAATCGACGCTATGGGATGTCAGAAAGAGATTGCCGAACAAATTATCGATCAAAAAGGTGATTATATTTTACGAGTAAAATCCAATCAGAGCGCTCTTCATGAGGCGATGGAAACGACATTCAAACAAGCAGAATCTCTGCAATATCAAGCGATGTCTTATTATAGTGCACGGGATGAAGCAAATAATGACCATGGCAGAATTGAATCGAGAAGATGTATTATTTTGCCATTCATGTATCTGATGACGATGAAATTAAAATGGAAAGGATTAAAAAGTCTTGTATTGCTCATCAGTGAACGAGAAACTCATGAGGGTAATACGGTGGAACATCGTTATTACATCAGTTCGCTTGACCCGAAACAGCCGGATAAAATCTTACGATCTATTCGAGATCACTGGCAGATAGAAAATAATTTGCATTGGGTGTTGGATGTGGCGTATAGAGAAGATCAATCTAGAATTCGAGATGAAAATAGTGCATTAAACATGAGTTGGCTAAGAAAAACCTCTCTCGGTTTATTAAAACGCGCAACAAATATTAAAGGAAGTATTCGTCGCAAACAATTAGCCATTTGGGCTAAGCCTCAATATCTTATTGATATTATTAAAATTTAGATGCGTTCACAATTGAAGGAATCTTTGGGTACGATTTCATTTTGAGGCATTGAGGGGAGCGTATGGTGGACAACGCTATTTCTTAAAGAAATCTTAACAATGCTGGAAATTATAGGGAAAAGAGCTCGAGCAGATATTTGTCGAGCTCAAAATTTATTTACCCCCTTTCTACTTTTTCAGGGACGGGTTGCGGTTGAGAGACAGTTCTATCATGGGTGGAATAGAAACCTGTGAAATAGCTTTAGGGTAATCACTACAGAATTTTTTAAGCTCTTCTATTTTTTCGACGATAATCGAGCCTGAAGATTTTAGCTTTTGACGCAGGAGAGCAAGTTCTTTTTGTAGATTTTTTCTTTCTTCTTGCATTGATGGGCTAATTGTTTTTTTAGAATTAATTTCATTTATTCTATTCTGTAAGTCCCACAAATAATTTACAGCGTTGGTATAAGTTTTTTGATTTTTTTCTAAAATATAGAGAAAATTTTCTATTTTTTGAATAGCATCCAGTATGCGATTTTCCTTCTCTTTAATTTTTGCTGTATCCATTTTTCTGAAAAAATTAACTTCTTTAGCCATTATAATTTTCTCCTATCCTATTTAATTATTAAATGCTATTTTTTCTTTGGCCTTTGCTGTGGTGTATTAGTGTGATGTCGTATGTTTTCCTGCAATGGATTTTCCTGATCAGGCGTTGAATTATCCGCCAGCCCGCTTTGAACTATTTCGTCACGAGAGGGTAACTTTGAGTTTTTAAGAGCTTGATTTTCTTCCTCTAGCTGATCGCCTAATTTTTTGTTTCTATTATCTCTACCCAGAGAAGGAGCAGGTTTATTACTTTCAAGTGAGGAAGAACTAGATTCAACCTGCTGGGAATCCATCCGAAACACACCATCTTTGGAATGGGAGGAAGTTGGTTTTATTGAATAATGTTCCGTCGGATTAATTTTTTTGATTAGCTTCGTAACACCATTAGCAAAAAATCCTACTATTGCTCCTCCAATGCTTGGAACAGCAAGATTAGTTGCAAGTAAGGCAGTGCCCGTTAAAGAAAGGTGCATCCCTGTATAACCTATAGCTGAGAGTACTAGACCAGCAGGTGAAAGGATTCCGGTAAAAGTCAAAATAGCTCCTAATCCTCCAAGAATAACAGAACCCAAGAGAGCAGCTGTTTTCCAAGGATTATTTCGTACAAAATTTACAATATAAGTAGATTTTTCCTGAAGTCCGTTTAAGTTACCTCTCATCATTTTAAATACTGGCAAATGACCGTCATCTTCGAGTTCAATTTCAATATCTTTAAATTTAATTTGCTGATCTTTACTAACAGTTATTTCGATTTCCGCATGGCCAACTGGTGTAAGTGCTTCTGTTGTGCTGTCATATGCATCTATTGGTATGTGTGAATGAATTGTAATTGCGCCTTTTTTGTCAAAGAGTAAAGTTGTTTTTCGGCTCTCTATAGATACTTTGAGTGGAGAAGACTCAATGCCACAACCGCCACCTAATTCTATCAGAAACGTATTTACTTGATTAGCTATGTCATCAGGTAAAGCGAGCCTATTTTGTAATAAAATGCTTATTATGAGGTTGTGATTTTCTTCCGAAATATTATTGCTTTTTAAATAATTCTTAAATCCCTCAATGGATTGTAGCTTATTTTTATCATCGGGAGAATTATCGTACTTATAGTTATTTCCACGAGAGATTTCCTTTTCATCTGAAGACCCTAATTCTTGTGGATTATTAAGATACCCTACAATTGCTTCTCTTGTGCTCTTCAACCAAATGACAAGTCTATATACTGATATTTCATCATTTGCTTCTTCTAAAGGTTGAGTTATAAAAGCATTGGAAATCGTAATTTTAATTTTAGGCATAAATTAACCTTGATCTATGTCATACATTATTTGGTTGAATAAACATTGTTTTTTAAGAGAATCCTAATAAGTAAGCAAACTAATGCCCCAAAGAGATAATTGGGGCATTTAACAGTAGAAAAATTATTTTAAACTTTTAAGCCACTTCGTTACAGTAGTGGATTGGTTGCTTAGTTTTGATATAACATCAGGATGTTCTTCATAAAACTTTTTAAGCGCTTGTATTTTTTCTTCCATTATTGCTCGTGAAGGCATTATTTTATTTCGGATTTCATTGAATTCATTTTGCAAGTTTTTTTTGTACCATTGCTTACGGAGATCGCTGTTAGAATCAATAGCATTTATATCATTCAATAAAGTTCTTAGATCATCCATTGTTTCTCCAAATTTCATTACTGCTTTTTCTAATTGAATTATATAATTTTCTACTTCTTCCAGAATCTCGGACATGTTTTTTTCTTTTTCTTCTTTAATTTTTTTTTCCTGCATTTCTACGAAAAAATTAACCATTATTATCAACTCCTATTAATAATTATTGTTGTTTTGGTTTATAGCCGGAAGAGTCTTCGTCAGTAGGACTAAGCTGTGAGTTTACCGTAGGTGTCGAACTTGGCCGTTGACTAGTAGATGGACCTTGGTTGACTACATTAGGTAAATTTGGAACTTGGTTGACTACCTCAATGAATTGATTAGCACGTCTCTCTTGTTTGGACGGAAGGAGCTCATTAGATGGACGTGGCTTTACAATGTAGGTATGTATCTCTTCGCCATCTTTTTTTAGAATGTTTCCGACTTCTACTAATGGTACTGGCGGCTCTTTTTTTTGCTTTACTATAGGTTGTTCTATGCTAGCTGTAGGAGCTGGCTTTGAAGCGCTTATTTGTGAGACACCTTTTGCGATTCCAACACCTATTGCTCCAATGCTTGCAGAAATAGCAGCATTAGCTACTAGCAAACTCGTGCCAGCTAAAGAAAAATTCACACCAATAGCGCTTAGAGCTGTAAATGCAAGGCCGATAGGAGAAAAAATACCTGTTAAGGTCAATGCAATACCTATACCTCCAAGAATGACGGAGCCCGCAAGAGCGGCTATTTTCCATGGGTTATTACGCAGAAAATTCCCAAATTGATTAGTAGATTTTTTTGAGATTGGTGCTTCTTGCTTGGGTTGGATATTTTCCTTAAATTTATTAGAGAGCGATATCATTTCATCTAATTTATTTTTAACTTCTTTTAATGATTTTTTTTCATTTTCTTCTATGCTCATTGTAATGTCGGAAAAATTAATTTTCCCTTCAGGACTAAGATAAATATCTGTTTCAGCATGACCACATTGGGAAGAAGTTGTTGTATCTTGGCCCATTGTCGATCCTACAAGCACAGGAAATATAATATGAAACTTAGCATTACCTTGCTCATCAAAAGTTAAACTTGTTTTTTGTGCATTTGTTCCTATAGTTAATGATTCATATACACTTTCGGTCAGGTAAAGAGCAAATACATTTAATCCAGCGCCAATCGCAAAGGGTAAACCCCAGCGATGTTGTAATAACATTATAAGTATTAATCCTTGAACTTTCTCATTATGAATGTTATTGGCTGTTAAAAAGTCTTTAAAACTTTCATATGTGATTGGAAGAGATAATGCGGGATTGACTTTATAGCTTTCACCTCGACTAATTTCCGTTTTATCATAGTCTGGAAGTTTGGTAAAAGTATCGGTATTTTCTTTAAGTTCATTGAAATAATTAACACTAACATTATAAATATTACCGTATTCCGCAGTTAAAGCATCGACTGTATCTAGATCTGAAACAAGCGTTTTATTAGCATAAGCGCCGGTCTCATTATTAAAAAAATCACGGGAAAATGTAATTTGTATTTTGGGCATAATTTAACCTACATAATGGTTGCATATTAAATAGCTATTAATAATATTTTCTACCTCCAATTATCCTTGATTTATGTTAAAAAAATATTAAATCGCTATTATATCCTATTTGACAACCACCCCCACCCCTCCGTAAGATATCCCCCCTTGACCCAACTACCTGTATTTTTAGGAAGCAACACTATGAAAAGAACATTCCAACCCCACGTCAAAAGACGAAAAAGAACCCACGGCTTCCGTGCCCGTATGGCCACCAAAAACGGCCGTCGAGTATTAAGTGCGCGTCGTGCAAAAGGCCGGGCAAGGCTTGCCGTCTAAGCGTCAACACGCTTTTCCACGATCGTATCGGCTGGCGAAGAAGTTTGATTTTAAAGCCGTTTTTGATCAGCATCGCAAATTAAGCCGCCGATACGTCACCCTGTTGTACCGCCCCAATCAGCTTACCCATGCCCGCATAGGCATCATGATCGGCAAACAGCATGTAAAACACGCTACCGATAGAAATCGGCTAAGACGTGTCATACGCGAGAGTTTCCGGCATCAGCAAGATGGGCTAAAAGGGCTTGATATCGTGGTGATAATCCGGTCAGAATGTACCTCCTTAAATAGAACATGGCGGGACGATTTCGATAAATTATGGCAAGCATTGGCAAAATCATTGCAGCAGTCCTCATCAGTTTGATTCGGGTGTATCGCCTGGCTATCAGTGGGTTGCTAGGCCATTGTTGTCGTTTTGAACCTTCTTGTTCTACCTATGCCATGGAAGCCTTGAAATCCCATGGTTGTATCAAAGGAAGCTGGCTCGCGGTGAGGCGTCTTTTACGCTGCCATCCTTGGCATGCGGGCGGTATGGATCCAGTACCATAACTATAGAAGTCGAGTATGTTAGAAAATATGTTAGATTACGTCCGAATCACACTTTATGCAGTATTAGTCGCATTGGGTTTCCTGCTGTTCCAAGCCTGGGAAAAAGAACATCCACCCGAATCGCCCGCGCCCACCACCCAAACCTCCACTATCCCCCAAGGCCGGTTTGTGCCTGAGACAACTCCAGCCAGTTCTACCGCCGGGGTTCCACCTCAAATTACTCAAACAGCTGCCCAAGTGACTGCACCCACTGAGCCTGTTGCGCCAGTTGTTTCCACTAGCCAGCTAATTACGGTGACAACCGATACCCTAGAAGTGAAGATTGATACCCGTGGCGGTGATATGGTTGAAGCGAAACTCTTACACTATCCAGAATCCCTTGGTTCCAAAACGCCTTTCTTATTATTAAATGATGATCCCAAGTCTCGTTACCTCGCGGAAAGTGGTTTGTTAAGCAAACAAGGTCCAGATACGCCCGCAGAACAGGCTATTTATACTTCTCCACAAACGAGCTATACGCTAAATCCTGCTGAAAACACAGTCACCGTCGATCTGAATTGGAAAAATCCGCAAGGTCTAACGGTGACTAAGACGTTTACCTTCACCCGTAATAGCTATGAAATCCAAGTCGCCTACGCTATCCAAAACCAGTCGCAAGAGACTTGGACAGGAAATATGTACACGCAACTCTTGCGTACCAATACACCGCCACCCAATCATGGGGGCGTCATTAATTTAACGACTTATTTCGGCGCTGCTGTTTCCACACCAGACAAGCCTTTCCAAAAATTACCCTTCAAAGACATGCAAACCAAGCCATTTGCACAAACAGCACAAGATGGCTGGGTCGCGATGATTCAGCACTATTTTATCAGCGCCTGGATTCCCCCCAAGACAGAGGTTTCTAACTTCTATTCCACTGTGACGAATAATGGACTCTATACCGTTGGCATGATGAGCCAACCACTCACTGTGGCACCCGGTGCATCACTCACGAGCAGTGCTAAGCTTTACGTCGGCCCAACGATTGCCGATTTATTAGAAAAAACCGCACCCCATCTCCAACTCACTATTGATTACGGTTGGTTCTGGTTTATCTCGGGCATCATTTTCTGGATGATGCAGAAAATTTATGATGTCGTGGGTAATTGGGGATGGTCGATTGTCTTAGTGACGATCATCATCAAACTCTTATTTTATCAATTGTCTGCCAAAAGCTATCGCTCCATGAGTAAGCTGAAGAAGTTACAGCCGCGCATTGAACAATTGCGAGAACGTTTTGGTGAGGATAAACAAAAATTAACGCAAGCGACATTAGAATTATATCGCCAAGAAAAAGTAAACCCCATGACAGGCTGTTTGCCGATTCTCATCCAAATTCCTGTCTTCATCGCTTTATATTGGGTGTTAGTCGAAAGCGTACAATTACGCCAAGCACCCTTTATTCTTTGGATACACGATCTTTCCCAACAAGATCCTTATTACATTCTGCCGGTCTTGATGGGTATTTCCATGTTCATCCAACAACGCTTGAATCCACCGCCACCGGATCCGCTGCAAGCTAAAATCATGATGTTAATGCCGGTGATTTTCACAGTGTTGTTTGCTAATTTCCCATCGGGATTGATGCTGTATTGGTTTGTTAACAATACCCTGTCATTCTTACAGCAGTGGTACATCATGAAAAGCATAGAGAAAGAGGGCAATGGACATCATCGTAAATGACACCATCACTGCCCAGGCCACAGCGCCTGGGCGGGGCGGCATTGCGGTGATTCGTGTCTCAGGTCCTCGCGTAACAGCGATCATGCGTGAGATGTTAGGGACAGAGCTTACACCACGCCAAGCAACCTATCTTCCTTTCCGCGATACCTCCGGTGAAATTCTGGATGAAGGCATTGCGATTTTTTTTCCTAATCCTCATTCGTTTACAGGTGAAGATGTATTAGAACTACATGGTCATGGCGGCCCGGTGGTAGTGGATACAGTATTGCAGTGTATTATCAGCTTAGGGGCGCGCTTAGCACGTCCAGGTGAATTTTCAGAGCGCGCGTTTCTGAATGGTAAATTAGATTTAGCGCAAGCAGAAGCGATTGCTGATTTAATTGATGCTTCTTCTAAACAAGCTGCACGTTTAGCATTGCGTTCGTTGCAGGGGGAATTTTCGAAAGATATTCAGGCGTTAACTGAGAAAGTGATTCATCTCCGCATGTATGTAGAAGCAGCGATTGATTTTACCGATGAAGAAATTGATTTTTTAAGTGATGAGGTTATTCATCAGAGTTTACAAACTATTTTAACAGATTTAGTGACAATTCAAGCGAAAGCGAAGCAAGGAAGTTTATTACGAGAAGGTATTACGGCAGTGATTGCGGGTGAGCCGAATGTAGGGAAATCCAGCTTGTTGAATTATTTGAGCGGGAAAGAGGTCGCGATTGTGACGAATATTCCCGGTACGACACGAGATGTGTTGCGGGATTATATTCTGATTGATGGAATACCGATGCATATTATCGATACGGCAGGATTGCGTGAGAGTGAAGATGTGGTGGAGCAAGAAGGGATTCGGCGTGCGTATCGAGAAATGGAGAAGGCAGATGTGGTGTTGTATGTGATGGATGGTTCTACTGCTCTGTCATTCCCGCACAGGAATGACACGAGTGAAATATTCACTTCTCGCCCCATCATTTACATTTACAACAAAATCGATTTAACCAACACCCAACCTTCTATCACCTCTCTCAACGGAAGCACCACCATTTTCCTCTCAGCAAAAACCGGCGAAGGAATTGATCTTCTCAAAACCCATATCAAGTCTCTCATCGGTTTCCAAAGTCACACCGAAGGTGTTTACCTCGCGCGTCGTCGCCACTTAGACGCGTTAGCAAGAGCCCATATGCATCTTCAAGCAAGTTTGCAGCAACTAACAGTTGCTCACTCCGGCGAATTAGCCGCAGAAGATTTACGCCTTGCACAACTAGCATTAAGTGAAATCACTGGGGAATTTACAGCAGATGATTTGCTTGGAAGGATTTTTGCGAGTTTTTGCATAGGAAAATAAATCGAAATAATCTTATTGATTTTTCTCATTATCTGCGTTGAAATACTAGCCAATTTATCCTCAAAGCTCAGCCATTCTCCCACCAAAGCACCATGCTTCAACGAGTGAACCCTCTCTAACTCATTTCACAAGGAAAATAATGACTACTATTCATCATACTCATGATACTTTCGTGAGAACAGCAATGTCCGACCTTCGTGTCGCTAGAGAATTTTTTCTCGCTCATTTGCCGCAAGCGATTCTTAACCAAATGGATTTAAAGCATTTGAAATTACAACCTCGTTCACATATTAATGATATCCGCAAAGAAACCATCGTCGATATTCTTTACAAAACAACGATAGCCCAACGTGAAGCTTATCTTTATTTACTG
>JAJPJH010000055.1 GCA_021324335.1 Gammaproteobacteria bacterium | reverse complement strand
CTCCATTGACACTGCCTCCGTTCGCTAAACGTAAACAGTGCTATTTTATTTGATGGGGGACATTTTCGTTTTGGGGAATAGGGGACATTTTCCCTTTGGTTTCACAATAAGAGAGCTATTTTTAAGAAAGTTTTTAACAAAGGAATTATTAAAATGTTAAATTTTTCAATAACATAATAGTTGAGTAAGGCGTTGTTGCGTAATTCATGGAATAAAATAATACCATCCCAATTTTTGGATAGGTTACTCATTTAAAAAAACTTTTTCAGATTTTGGTATCCCAAAATGAGTCATTTTATTGAGAATGTTTGCCATAATTTTTGCCTCTGTTTGTTGATTAGCAAAGCTTCGCCCACGAAGCGAGCTGCCTAAAATCGTTTTCAATCGAAACATGTGTGCTTCAACTAATGAGCGACGATGATGGTCGGATGCTATTTTCCATGCAATTCTACCCCCAACATCCCAAATCTCCTGAAGAAGCTTGTTTCTAAATAGATAATTAGAAACTAGAAATCAAGAGGCTATTTATAAAATCATAAAATAAACTGCTTATAATAGTTAACAGCTAATAATAGTTAACAGCTAATAATAGTTAATACCGCATGTGGAATCACCCCACCACCACCTTCAACGTCTCCACACTAATATTCGCCCCACTCAACACCACCACCACATTTTTCCCCTCAAACGCCTGCGCCCTCTTCAACAACGACGCCACTGCCACACCTGCGGCCCCTTCCACTAACATATGCTGCGTTTTCAATATCGTCAAAATCCCATTCTTAATTTCATCTTCCGACACTAAAATAAATTCATCCACAAGCTCCCTACAAACCTCAAACGTAATTGCATTCTTCGCAATTCCACCTGCTGTTCCATCCGAAAGAGTAGGTTTAATCTCCCTTTCAACAATCCTTCCCGCCTTCACTGACTCCGCCATCACCGGCGAATTTTCCGGCAAACAACCAATCATTTTTATATTCGGCGAAACTGATTTCAAATACCCTGCAATCCCCGCAATCAATCCACCACCACCAACCGGCACCAATACCGCATCCACCTTATCAAGTTGCCGTGCAATTTCAATCCCAATTGTTCCTTGACCACCAATAACTTGCGGATCGTTATAAGGCGAGACATAAATCATATTTTGTTGCTTAGCATATTCAATTGCACGTAGTTCAGTTTCCAAATGCTCTTTGCCATAAAATTCTATTGGCACCTCATAATTGCGAATATTGTCTACTTTAGTGGAAGAAGCATGTTCTGGTAAAAATATCTTGCCTGGAATTTTTAATTTATTTAAACCAAATGCCACTGCTGCGCCATGATTTCCAGAAGAGGCTGTTACGACTCCTTGCCGTGCTTGATGAGGCGTTAAACTAAGTAATTTATTCATCGCACCGCGCGCTTTGAAAGCATTTGTGTATTGCAAATTTTCACACTTTAAATAAACCTGACAACCTGTTAGACGGCTTAATGAAACGGAATAATCAAGCATTGTCTCGCGAACATAGGGACAAATTCTGTTTTCTGCTGCTAATACTTCACCTCGAACGTTAAACATACTTCCCCCTAAAAATAGCCTCATTATCTTTTATTTGTATCAATTTTAATCCTATTCTGCAATAAATAGCCTGGACTAATTATACTATTAACTGCAAAATAAGGAGATAAAACTATCCTCGGAGGAGTGCTCGTGGAAAATATTCCTATTTATCATCTGGATGCTTTTACCGATCGCGTATTTTCTGGTAACCCTGCCGCTGTATGTTTATTACCCCATTGGTTAGATGACGCTGATTTACATGCGATTACGAAAGAAAATAATCTCCCCGTGACAGCCTTTCTAGTTCGGGAAAATGATCAATTCAGTATACGGTGGATTACACCAGAATACGAATTAGATATTTGCGGGCATGGCAGCATTGCCACGGGTTACGTCATTTTTAATATACTCGAACCTAGCTGGCAAAAAGTAAATTTAAAATCGAAAACAGATTTAATTCAAATCACGCGTACGGATGATTGGATCACCCTCAATTTTCCTATTAAAGCTCTCGAGAAATGCCATTCTTTTCCACTATTAGAACACGGCTTAGGATTGAAGCCAAAAGAAGTTTATCAACATAGGAATGAACGGTGTTTTGCTGTATATGAAACAGAGGAAGAAGTAAAACAGTTAAAACCTGATATCAAAATCTTACAGCAATTAGAGCATCGTGGTATCTCCGTGACAGCAAAAGGTTCAAAGGTGGATTATGTTTCGCGTACTTTTTATCCCAAAAAATCTATTTCTGAAGATCCAGCCACCGGCGCTTCACATTGCTTATTAGCCCCTTATTGGGCCGAACGATTGAATAAAACTAAATTGCATAGCCAACAAGTTTCTTCGCGCGGCGGAGAAATGCTTTGTGAATGTCAAGGTGACCGTCTTTTAATTAGTGGAAAGGCCGTTATCTATATGCAAGGAATGATTACTCGTTAAAGCAAGCACTTCATTCCATCATGAGAAAGTATAAAACCTAACTTTTCGTAAAAACCGATGGCTTTCGGCTGTCGGTTTTTATCTGTCGTTAATTGCACCATATAACAACCTGCTTCACGGGCTTTATCAATTGCCCACTGCATCAACAATCGCCCCACACCTCGGCTTCGATAAGCTTCATCCACACGTACATTCTCGATTTGAGCGCGTTTGCTGCCTCGATAACTAAGATAAGGGATAAAAGTAAGTTGCAAGGTGGCTACTAGTTTATTTTCATGTTCCGCTACAACGAGATAATTATTTTTATCTGCGTCAATTTCTGCGAAAGCTGTGTAATAGGATTGCGGCAATGGTTCTTCTGGTGTTTCGCGCTGACTGCCTAAGGGGTCATTGGCAAGTAGTTGGACGATATGAGACACATCCTTATGAGTGGCTCTTCGGAAGGTAAGATTAATTGTATTCATGATAATGATATCCTAGGTGTTAGAGCATGAACCATTTGAATTTGCTCTCGCAAACATTCTTCAAGCTCTTTAGTTTCTCTACAAATAAATCCTTCTACAATACCTGCATTTAAATACTCTTGCAATGCTTGTGGATTATTCTCTCTAATCTCAGAAAAATAAACTTCTGCCTGCTCCTCACCAAATTTTAATTCTTTACCTAAAATTCCAAATTTAGCTATCATACCTAAGGCACAATTAACATAGGCAGCTTTATCGGGATATTTATTTTTTATTTCCTTCAAAAAATCAAAAGACCTTTCATCACCACTTTGTGCTGCAAACTGTACCCACCAGATTTTATTTGGCTCAAGAAATATATCCTTGAGATAATGCCGATAATAGTGACTAACTATTCTACTTGAAGATCTATTTTTAAAATAAGGTATTTTTTTATATTCAGACATAAGTTCCACTACATCTGGCGGAACAAGAAAACCCTTAGCTTTAGCAGCTTTCTTATAATATTTAAAGCTTATTTCTCTATTCTCATCCAAATAGATATCTCCCAATAAAATCAATGACGCCCCATGTTGAGGTTTTTTTTCTAATGCCTGCTCAAGTGCTGTTATTGCTTTTACTTTCTCTTTCTCCTTATACTCCCTCCCTATCTGATAATAAATTCCTGCTTGAAGGGTGGGTGAATCACTTTCAGATAATAGACTATTTAAATAAAGAATAACTTCTGACAGAGTCGCCTGACGACCATCAAACTTAAGCGACAACAAATCATCTAATGCTCGAAGGCAATTTGCCTTTAAAGCATTTATTAACCATCTTTCTGCTTCTACTTGATTGCCTACTAATTTATAATGACGACCAAGAGCATATGCAACTCGCAGAACTCCTTTCTCATAAACCTGAATTAAAAAAGTAACCAATTCTTCATCGAGACATTTCGGCGTCCCCCGATTACTCTCGTGTGTTACGATATAGGAAAGATGTAAGGCTGCTCTATGATCCTGATATTGCTTAAAGACTTTTACCAATTCCTCCCTACCCGCTTCTTGGTCACAAGGTATACCGGTACCATGATATTTCATTATAGCAAGATAACCTTTAGCCCAGGGTTTATATCTGTATTTAGATAAAAAACCCAATAAATTTTGAGATAAAATTTGAGCAATATCATCTCGTTGCATATAATGATCCATTACCTGTCCATAAAGATACTCTGCAATATATTGCAACTTAGCATCTTGAATAGCCTGCGCTCTTATTTCAGCATTAGTCGCCAGCGCAAGAGGAAGAGGACCGAAATCTCTTCTATAGAGATGCGCCCAAAGCTGATTATCCTCGGCAAGACTATAGAGATGCTTATTTGTATTAGCACTATTAAGTAAACTCTTTACATCTAAGAGCCGCAAAATATTTAAATGAATCTCTTGAGGTAAACCTGACTGATCCTGGACGGAGTGAGAAAAGAATAATTGATTTTTCATAAACCCCTCCCTCCTCTATAAGATATTTTATTAGTTATGATTATTTTCTCATTGGCAATCTATAATCATTCTCCATCATATTAATTTGCTCTCGCAAACATTCCTCAAGCTCTTTAACTTCTTTACAAATAAATCCTTCCGCAATACCTGCATCCAAATACTCTTGCAATGCTTGTGGGTTACTCTTTCTAACCTCAGAAAAATAAATTTCTGCCTGCTCCTCACCAAATTCTAATTTTCCCTCTAAAATTCCAAATTTAAAGCTCATCCCTAAAGCACAATTGACATACACAGCATCCTGTGGAAATTCTCTTTTCATGCTCAGTAGGAACTCAAGACAGCTTATATTATCCCCTTGCGCCGCGAATTGTAGCCACCAAATTTTATTGGGATTTAAAAGTAACTCTGCTATTTCTGTTGATTGTTGATAATAATCGCTAATTCTACTACTGGAATATTTATTCTTAAAAAAAGGTAACCCACTCTCTGAGTAGGTATTTATTAATAAAGATGGCGCTATGACATCTCCTAATTCTGCGGCTTTCATATAATAATTATAACTTAGGTTGTCATTCCCTTTATCTTTATAAATACTCCCCAATAATTCATACACCTCTGGATTTTCCTCATTTTTTTTTAAGGCTTGCTTAAGCACCTCTAGTGCATCATTTTTATTATCTAAAGCATAATAAAGCCTACCCATTTGATAATATATTTCTGCTTGAATGACTGGTGACTCAAAGTCAGCTAATAACCGAGACAAAAGAGAAATAGTTTCTTGCTCAGGCTTATCTTTAAGCTCTATGAAATGCTCTAGAGCCAAGGGATTCCCTGATTTTAAAGAATTCATTAACCATTTCTCTGCTTCTATTTTATTGCCTTGTACTTTGTGATAACGACCAAGATAATACGATGCCTTCGAGATTCCTTGATCATAGGCATATATTAAAAAAGCAACCAAGTCATCTGACATTACTTGACTGCTCAATAAATAGATTTTTGCTAATTCTAATGCAGCCTTATAATCCCCTTCCTTATATCCTTCCTGCAATTGAACATAACCAGATTTTTGATTCGCCGGAACCCCTTTACCAGATAATTCCATTACTCCTCGATAATAGTGAGTCCAGGATTTATTTTTATAAAGAGATAATAGATTCCACAATTTCGTATATAAAATTTGGGCAAGATCAACTCTCTTCTTTTCCTGTTTAAATGCTTGTTGATAAAGATAAGCAGCAATATATTGCAATTTAGCATCTTCCCTAGCATTTATTCTCTTTTGAGCATCCCTCACAATGGTAAGAGGGCCAAAATCTCTTTCATAAAGATGAACCCAAAGCGTATTATCGCGGATAAGACCATATAGATATTTATCTGCTCTCCCTATATTAAATACCTCCTTCAATCCGAGAAATCTTAAAATATTTAAATGAACATCTTGAGATAAACCTGGCTGATCCTGGGTGGAGCGAGAAAATAATAATTGATTATTCATAAGCCCTCCTCGGATAGGATAAATAGTATCACTTCATCATGTTTTAATTTAATACTCCCTTGCCACCAATCTTTTCCATGCTTCCCAATCACGCTCTCCCAAATTCTTTTCAAACGACAATAAATCTATCACCGCTTTTTCACATATCTCTTTCGGCGGTACCACATATTTTTTCCCCATGGAAAGAATTAAACATTGCGTCTCACACGCACGCTGCAAATGGTAGCAATAAAACATCGCCTCTTTAATCGTTCTGCCACACGCTACAAAACCATGATTTCTTAACATCACTACATAATTTGATCCTAAATCCTCAATTAACCGAGAACCCTGATGATCTTCTAATGCTAGAGAATCATAATTGTGATAACTCACTCGATTGTAAAAATGCAACGCCCACTGACTAATTGGCAATAAACCTTCTTCCAATGCCGAAACAGCTAAACTTTCAGGCGTATGCAAATGGAATACCGCCTGAATCTCAGGCCGTTTTTGATAAACTGCACCGTGCAACACATAGCCCGTTTGATTGTATTGATATTCTTGCCCTTCCAAAATTTCTCCTGCTAAGGAAACTTTCAACAAATTATCCGCCTCCACTTCTTCAAAACGAAGACCAAATGGATAAATGTAAAAAGCATTTTGATCTGCTTCATCCCGTGCAGAAAGATGCGTATAGGTATGGTCATCATGTTTTAGATAAGCAAGTGCTTTATAAGCAATAGACAAATCGTGTTTAATGGTTGACATAAAACTATTTTCCTTATTCAATCATTTTTAAAAATTTAGTAACGCCAAGCTGCATAAATTCTTCCACTGGCTCTTGTAAAAGTCTAGCGGCAATACTGGCCAGGGAACCAATGCGGCTGACATTATCGACGAGCATGAAAATAATAGAATTCCGTTGCAAAACGCGATCAAGCCGAATGATTTGGTCTTTTATCAATTGCTCCATCCCTTTTCTAATTAAAAATTCAATCGAGTGAAATAGGATTTCTTTTTCAGCTCTATTCTCTGCAGCAGGGACGAGTTGGGCTTTATTTAAATTTAAATTTTTAATCAGGGTCATGGTTTCAATCATGCGGCATTTCATGGCATTCATTTCTTTATTCGCAATAGCCGGTAAATCGCAATTAAAATAAGAGGAATAAAACGCTTGTTTTATCCACTCACTATCAAATTGCATACCGGTATTTGCACCCATTCTTAATGGCTCAATTACTTGTCTACTATGTTTTTCATGCCACGTATGCTCAGGTGCTTTCCCAAAGAGCATGCCTAGAAAAACGCAGCCACAATAAAATAAATCATGCAAACTGCAGGCAGGAAATTCATATTGTTGAAATAATTTTTCCAACATTAAAAATAAAGTGCGTGTACCTTCTATTGCAATAGGACGAGCTATCCTGGATTTGACTAATTCTTTCTCCAAGTGTTCATACTGAAATCGTCCATTGATAAAAATGATCTTAGTCAAGTTATTTCCTCTCTTTTATAGCGGGGGATAAGATAAATAGATATTCTTGTTTTGTTGCTGTAGTTGCTATAGCTATAGTTGCTATAGATATTTATTTTATATTAACCTTTAACATACCTCAACTAATTGAAGAAAGGAACCGAAGCACCGATTAGATTGATTGCAGTTTTCTCAAAACTGTCTTTCTTAAGCCTTTAACGACTTTAATTGATAAGATTCCGCCACTGCTTCCGCCGCCGTTATACGGTTCTCGGGTAGGGGCGCCCAGCATCGCTCAATGAGAGCCCTGACCTTGGGAGGACATTCAGCGGGGATATTTTCCATTTTTCCCTTCATTCTCTTATCTAACTCACAACTAAATACTATTCTAATCTTCCCAGTAGCCACCTCTAAAATAGTTGCCCCATAACTCCAAACATCTGCTGGTTTTTTACTCAGCTGTCCTTTTAATACTTCGGGCGCCGCGGTGCGCACCGTTCCCCCTTTTTTTGCTTTTGCTACTTCCTCTTCTTTATAAGCAAAGGCAAAATCGCATAATTTAAGCTGAATATTTTCTTCTTTCCCTGTTAGCAAAACATTTTCGGGCTTAATATCGCCGTGAACAAAATTGTTTACATGCAAAAAATTAATAGCCTTAGCTAGCTGATATATTATATCAAAACAATTTCTAGATTTTTCCTTGTTAATATAACTAAAAAGAGAGCCTCCGGGCATATATTCCATAAGAATATAATAGTGACTTATATCCATCGAATAAGCAAAAAACTCCACAACATGCTCAGCTCCTAAATTTGTTAAGGTTGCCATGAGACTTTTCTCATTTTCCCAATTTTCTATATTCTCTGCTGTATATTGTATTTTTTTTATTGCTACTTCTTTATTGCCCCATTTGCTTAAATAAATAGCGCCATCTTTTCCTCTTCCCAATAGCTTCTCGTTCTTGAGTTCAAATTCTGAAGGATCAATTCGATTTGTAACTTGATCCATTCCTTTAAGAATGAGAGAGGTTGAATCCTTCCCTATTACACTATTTCGCACGATAGCCATAATTTGCCCTTATTTTTTATTTTTTAGCGCCGAATTATTACCTAATTCCTGTTTGGCCTCAAGGTTAGCTATCACCTTTAAGCCAATAACGTACGATTGACATCCCTACACTTTCATCAGATCATAAATGGTAAAAGTTAATACAGCCCAGCAGGAGCATCCCATGTATTCACACATTTTCGTGGCCGTAGATGATAGCGAACCTTCCCTATTAGCCATGGAAGAAGCGATCAAACTAGCAAAAGATCAAGGTGCAAAATTGGGTATGATTTATGTAGCTGAGATGTTTATTCCCGCAGGAGAAGGAATCCCGATTGATTTTAAGAAACATGAAGAGGAAATAATAGAAAAAGGGAAAGCCATTTTAAAAAAAATGCTGGCTTTAGCGCACCATTCCAACATTCCCGTTGAAACCCAAATTATGAAAGTAATTGACTCCGAAAGGCATATTGCAGAAACCATCGTGAAAGAAGCAGAAAATTGGCATGCTGATTTAATTGTCCTCGGCACTCATGGCCGCAGCGGTTTATCTCGCTTATTATTAGGCAGTACAGCAGAAGAAGTGATTCGTAAAACATCTATTCCTGTCCACCTCGTACGGAATGCTGAATAATTTATTTTGAAATATCTTTGTGATGAGTTTCAGCCGATAAAAAAACCGAGATAATCGTAATAATAGCCATCACAATAATGTACACAGACACGGGCCATGAATGGCCATGCGCATAGGAAACAAATCCCGTTGCAACTAAGGGAGCGAGCCCCCCTGATAAAGCAGATGATAATTGATAAGCTATTGATGTTCCGCTATACCGGATGCGTGTGGCAAAAAATTCTGAAAAGAAAGCCCCTTGTGGTCCGT
>JAJPJH010000030.1 GCA_021324335.1 Gammaproteobacteria bacterium | reverse complement strand
TTAGTATGGGTTCTTGCAATGGGTATGAGACGTTTTTCACGTTCCCAACGTTGGAGAGTCTTGACGGTAACGCCCAGAAGTTTCGCTGCCTTGCTTGTGCTGATAGTATTTTCCATGGGGCGAATAATACACTATTATGCACTTATTGCAAGACTAGAATTTGCTCCCATTGTCCCACCTGCAACACACAGTGCATTTGGATAGGAAAAAAATCGCATGAAATATATCCTTTTTAATAATGACAATTAAATAAATTTAGTGATCACTCGTGTATCATCAGTCATGAGTAAGACCGATGGTTATTATTATTTAATAAAGGCCGAGATTCTCCTTTTTGTATATTTATATTTGTATTATGATGCCATAGTCTACTCATCTGATATACAATTTTCCCAGCCAACTGAGGTCCTCCCGATGGATTTTCGGATGATTTATCGTTTTGATGGGACATCTGCTTTTGGTTAAATAATCCATTATTGGTAATATAGGAAAGTGTTGGCTCATTTAAATATTTTTGAATAAAGCGGGTTAAATAGGTATTCTCTTGATAATTAAATAAACGATATCGATGATTAGGATCTAAAGAGAGAATTAACTCTTTTAATATTTTTTCATGCCGAATCAACATGGGTTCAGAAAGAAACGAAATCGTATCGCTAAGCATTTTTTCGTCATAGGAAATGCTATTAATATTGCTTTTTAATAGCGGATTAGCATATCCCTTCATCGTTCCTCTTAAATATCCTCCCAGTGTATGAATCGCCTGAAAATCGTTTACTATTTGGATTGTTCGTTCTTCATCAGATAATGAAGCATAAGATTTACTAAATTGAGATAAGAATAGATAAGCCTCTTTATTTTTATTAAAAGCAATATAATCTAAGGGGCTTAAATCAAATGCATCGATACGATCAACTTCATTTGCCATGTTTGGTTGCAATTCGTCAAACACATATTTCATGATATGAGGATGATTGTATGCAGTAGCAAAATGTAAAGTAGTTTGCTCGTTTTGATAAAGAGAACTTAACTTTTCTCTCAAACGTTCCACGGTTTCTAGTTCACCTTCTCTTATTGCCTGGAACAATATTTCTTCTTGGAGATAATTTAAAATGTCTTTTCTTCCTAATGATCGAGCAAAGTCTTCAGGTAAAATATTTTGGTGCTCATATAAGGGAACTTTTAACCATGTTTTATTTTTGTTTATAATCTGTTGAAGGCTTCTTAAGTCATCATTTTTAATGCTCTTAATAAGAGTGGGAAGTATTTCTAAAATATAGTCTGACACATAATGATGATCCTTATTGTCAGTCATCTCATGTGGAAGTTTTCCGTTTTTATTAAGAGCCAAAAAATTGGCTCCCTCATAAAATAGAGCATAGGCAGTTGGATAACGTTTATGAGCAACAGCTAGGTGTAACGGTGTATTGCCGTTATTGTTGGGTTGATTAATACGAGCACCTTGAGCTAATAAATAATAGGCAATATCATCTTTTATATACGAGGAATTAGGATTATGCATTGCGTTGATATGCAAAGCGCAATTGTTATTGCCATCTAATGACCCATTTAACCACCTACTATCCTGTTCGACATATTTTTTAATAGTGTTGAGGTCTGCTTCAAAAATGGCTTTTATAAAAGAATGAAGTTCATATTTTGGCATAGATTCTCCTGTTTTTTATATTCAAAATCGCGGTTTGACGAAATTTAAATTATGTTTCGCAATTTTTTCTGCTTCGTCTTGTGAATAATAAGCTCCTCCGTGTTTTTCTGCGAATCCGCTATAAGCATGCGCAGCAATTTTGGCTAAAAGTTCATCTGGAAGGCGAGGGCGAAATAAAGTGGCATTATTTCTATTTATTTGCTTTATTATGCGAGCTTTTTCAATAATTTCTTGTCGATGCGAATAATATTTTAATGTTCTTAATACCAGCGAATTGGGATTTCTTTTTGCAATATCAAAAGCAGTTTCTCCCGTGGTGGTCTTTTCAGCGAGATACTCGGGGCGTTTTTCTAATATTAACTTTATAATTTCAGCATGACATTCTATTCTTCCTGCTACTAAGTGCAAAGGGTTTTTCTGCTCCTTATAAACTTTTTTAATTTCTTTTTTACTTTCTAATAAGCATTTTACTGCCTCTAAATTACCTCCATATATTGCAGCTGCAATAGCTGTTGTTCCTTGGGAAGAAGGTTGATTGATATCTGCTCCGTTTTTAATAAGATGTTCTATTTGTTGATTGTCTCCATCCAGAATAGCAAGACATAATGGTGTGAAACCCAAAGGATTGTAGACTTCTCTAGTATAATGAATGGGGGGAGGAAGGCTCTCTTTAATTTGATTTTCATTATAAGATTGAATATAGGCTTCATCAGGATGTAACATTTTTAGGAACTCATCTGCAACAGCTTTGAATTCTAGAAGTTTAATTTGCATTGCCTCTATTTCTTGTAGAGTTAAGATGATGGTATAAAGACTATCGTCATTTTTTTTATTTTCTCTAAAACGAGAGCTTTCTTGCTCGTTTATCTGAGCTATGTCCATAATAAATAGCGCATCCATAAATTGTTTGGCGTCCTTACTATTTGTAAAATTCACATGCACAACTGTCTGTGCATCTGTAAAATTTGCTTTTCTTAATAGTAAAGGCACTGAAATCGGTGTATTTTGTCTTTCCGGTAAAATAATATTAGGGCAAACCTTTGTTATTATTCGGGCTATTTGATTAGCAAAGAAGATATTCTTATCTGGTTCTGCGAATTGGTATAATTGAATAAAATCATTTTCTGGGTTCCCATTTTCTAAATAGGTTACTAACTTCTCTTCTAATTGATTAAGAAGTCCATTTTTAATAATGTAGATAAGCGAAGTTAGGTCTTTCTGCCGATCTTTTTTATCATAAGGTTTATTTTTGAGTTTTTGAGGTGAGTGATTCGATCCTATTGACGTTTGGTTACTGTTCTGAAAGAAATTATTGACTTCTTGTTCCATTTCTTTTCCTTCTTTCATGGCAATTTGGGCCAATTGTGCAACAATTTCTGGATAATTAGTTCTTTTCTCAAGTTTGTAGTAAGTTAACTTTGTTCGCAGTTTAGTGACATTTCGCTCATAAATGAAGTGGATTAATTCTAAGAATTCTTCTTGATTTATTTCGGTTCTATTTTGCACGTTTTTATTTCCTTTTTTATAATGAGGTTCGCGACAGGTATGTTAATTTAGAAATAAATTAATAGAAAGGATAGATTATACTTCGCGCCGTGCCTACTATTTACCATGTGTTTTTGCTAAATCAACAGGCCAAAGCGCATCTTTATTCACGGCGCCAATATGCCCATTCTGGAAATTTTCCATCGTATCGCCATAAATCTCCGGCAAATAATCCCCTAGCTGTTCTTTCGTAACAGGCTGCTCATCTTCTGGGGTGGCATAGCAGGTTGCATTCACCGGACTACCTTGCCAAGCAGGATCGGGATCGCGATAGCGCATAATAATGGCAAAATCAGGATTGCCAAGCACATAACCTTTATACCGCCCCCATGTCATCACAGGAGGTTGAGTATCGGGTGTATGTTGCTCGATGGCTAAATTATTTGTGTAATCGTTAGAAGCAAAAAAGACGTAAGCATAACCCTGATCATCCATATAATCTCTCAACATACGTGTATTGACCGTCCAATAAGTTAAATATCTATCTTGTGAATCAGAATTACGATGCGCACTGACACTAAAATAACGTGTTTGGTAATGACCAAAGGTCATATCAGGATGATCACTCTCGATGAATGTCGTAGGTACTTTGATACGGAAGATAATTACATCTTGATAAGATTCTTTTTCTGCATAAAGATAAGCCTGGCTGCATCCATCTGGGGTGATGTCTTCCACGACATTTTCGTGTGAACTCGTTTGATCTAAACGATAAACATAAATTTCACCCGTACCATCAGCTGGTGTTTTTCTAGCAGCCAGTCGTGGACGATGAATAGGCGGTGGCGATAATGGCAAGGAATAAGCAGGCTTCAGCGTATGGGATTGAAGTAGAGTAGGAGAATAAGCAAATACACTGGGATTTCCTTCGATATAAGGATTGCTCGCGTTATCGAGGGTTGTCATTTGCTTATCTACTATTGCTGGTTGCGTTCCCATGACATTGCTGTAAAGAGTAGCACTCATATAAGCTGCTTGTTGAAAAGGTCCTTGAATAAGAAGATTTTCGCTTGGGTGTCCTGATATAGAAAAGACCGTATAATATTGAGCATATTGATCATAGCCTAATTCTATCGCACCACTGGTGTAAAAAGGCGAGGCGTAGGAAAATTGTAAAACAATGGGTAAAGTCCTGTTGCCTACGCTAACCGTTGGCAATACGACAGGGGTTTGCCAGCCTGTTCTGCTACCGTCACCCCATTCTTGGTAGTACCGTAATACCAAGGCCGGAGATGTATTGGGATTGCTTGGCAGCGTAAATAAAGCTTGATACTGGGGCATAGAGTTTGTATTTGCATACGCAGTGACAATGAGTGTAAATAGAAATAGGCAGGTGAGCCACCTGGTTTTTTGGAAAAATTTCATCGGAATAGACCTAAATAATTGTTATTTTAAATATTGTTTTTTGAAAGAAAATGTTTCAATTCAACTATACTGGGGCGGTGGGTTAAATACAAGATACTGATTGGATCCCCATCAAACGTTAAATCGAGGTTGAATGGGGCTTTTTTCTTTAGCAGGAGGCAAAGGTGCTTCCTTAACTTCAAACTGGTTGGGTTTATTAACAAATTTGTTAGCCATCTGCAAGGTTGTTGCCAGTAGGCGAAAGAAATGATGTGCTTTCGGCTCATTATTGATTTTATCAATAATCTCTTTAGTAGATTTTTCAAAACAAGATGGTCTGAGGCCGGTTCTGCCTTTTTTATATTCAGTCATTTGGTTATCGCATAGCTCAGATAAAAGGTTCCTGATGTGAATGACTTTATCAGTGTCAATCAGATATTTATCATCTTTAATACCCTCTAATCTTCGCGATAAGATTTTAGCAGCTACAAGATGAGTTTCATGGCCCGATGCCATGTAAGCATCAATTCCTTCTTTTAGTTTTGAATATATTTTCTTAAAGTTCATGCGATCTTGCATAACAACTCCCCCCTTAATTTTTTCACCTTTCTACTTCTATACCAGCACCAAAAATAACACTTTATTAAATTTAGCGATCGCTATGTCTTTTACTCCTTATTTTTTGCCCCATACTCTGAGCTAAAATCGTTGCAGCTAATGTATTCAAGCTTACTCCTTTTGTGTGCGGGTATCGTTAATCGCTTTTATATCCTCGATTTTCCAATCGCGAGGATTATTACGTATTTTTATAAGTAATTTATCAAATTTGCTCATTTTTGTTCATTATAAAATGATACCATATATGGAACCAAATTTATAGAAGGGATATATCAAGAGTGAAATATAATCTAATGCACTTCTTCCTGCCCCTGGAATTGCAGAAGCGTCATGACATCTTCATCGCTTAATTCCACATGCTTTCCACGGCGTAGCCCAGACGGTAAATAAATCGGCCCAAAACGAATCCGAATCAACCGGCTGACAGTGAAACCCAATGCTTCCCACAACCGCCGCACTAGCCGATTCCGTCCTTCTTTTACAATGACATGGTACCAATGGTTGGCACCATGCCCGCCTGCATCGACAATCTGATCAAACTGCGCCAATCCATCTTCCAATGGCACACCTGTTCGCAATTTATTGAGCACTTGCGGCGTCACTTCCCCACGTACACGTACCGCATATTCACGTTCAATTTGCGAACTAGGATGCATCAATTGATGCGCGAGTTTACCGTCATTTGTAATCAGCAATAACCCAGAGGTATTAAAATCCAAACGGCCAACACAAATCCACCGACTATTCCGAATCAACGGCAAGCGGTCGAAAATAGTGGGTCTCCCTTCCGGATCATTTCGCGTGCACATCTCACCTTCAGGTTTGTGATAAAGCAGCACACGGGATTTTTGATTACGACTTTTGATCAATTTGATTTCACGGCCATCGATACACACTTTATCATGATACGTCATGCGCTCACCGATGAGAGCAGTTTTACCATTCACCGTGATTCGGCCTTCTTGTATCCATGCTTCAATTTGTCGGCGGGAACCTACACCGGCATTGGCTAGGATTTTTTGAATTTTCTCAGACATGAAAGTTAACCTGTTGCTAATGCGCCATCAGATTCGCTGCTGCCATCGTCAGCAATAGCTTGGTTCTCTTCCGGAATGGCCTCACTGTCACTCGGTCCTACTTGACTGTTTTCCAATGCCAACTGGACTTGTAGCTGGGCTTCTTGTGCTTCCAGATTTTTAAATTCTGCTAACGTGGGCAATGCTGTTAATGAGGATAAGTTAAAATGATCAAGGAAGGTTTTCGTCGTCCCATAAATCGCCGGTTTACCCGGTACATCCCGATATCCAATAATCCGTATCCATTCCCGTTCTTGTAAGGTTTTTATAATCTGACTGCTAACAGTGACTCCGCGGATTTCTTCAATTTCAGCCCGGGTAATAGGCTGTTTATAAGCAATAATCGCCAGAGTTTCTAAAAATGCCCGTGAGTAGCGTGGTGCCCGTTCTTCCCATAATTTAGAAAGCCAAGGACTCAATTCCGCTTTTGTCTGTAAGCGATACCCACTTGCGACTTCAACTAGCTCAATACCACTTTCTTCATGCCGCGATTTGATCGCTTGGAGGTGAGCTTTAATGTCAGAGGTGCTTGGCTGCATATCGTCCGGAAAAAGACGTTGTAAGGCCGAAATAGGCAACGGTTGGCCAGCTACCATTAAGGCAGCTTCGATGATGGCTTGCATTTTTTCAGGAGTCATGGTTATGGCACGGGTTTGGGTTAAAGACATAGGGATATCTTAAAGAAAAGGTTATGGAATGAATAGTATTTTAGGTGATTTTTCGGCTATAATGAAAAGTAATAGGGTAATGAAGTAATACATTAAGGGGGTAAGCATGAAATTCTCTACTATTACGAGCAAAGGTCAAACTACGATTCCGATGGAAGTTCGTAAAAAACTCGATTTGCATGCCGGCGACCGCGTGGCTTTTGATATGGTAGATGGCAATGTTGTTTTACGAAAATTACGCCCGTTTGATGATGAATACCATCGTGCCTTATCGCAAACCTTATCTGAATGGGCTTCCAAAGAGGACGATGAAGCATATGAAGATTTATAAGCCTTTTTCTATTGTTGTAGTCCCTTTTCCGTTTAGTGATATCGATGAAGTAAAGAGGCGGCCAGCTTTAGTATTAAGCCAGGAATCATTTCAGAAAAACACGGAACATGTTACCTTAATGATGATTACCAGCGCACAACACTCTAAATGGCACGATGATTATGAGATTAAAGATTTACATTCTACTGGTTTAAGGGCTGCTTCTATCATACGGCAAAAAATATTTACTCTCGATATGCGTGTTATTTTAAGCAAAACAGGAATGTTAGGTGCAAAAGATAAAGAAGCGCTTATTAAAATAACCCAAAAACATTTAGCATTGGCTTAATTTTTCGTTCAGGAAAGTGTTAACATGGCTTCAACTCGCCTCATTCGTTCCCTCTATAATATTACCCCGCAGCAACAGCGAGGTATCGTGACCATTGGTAACTTTGACGGTGTGCATTTAGGACATCAACAACTTATCGCAAGCGTGGTCAAAGAGGCACACGAGCGAAAGCTGCCATCGACCGTCATCACGTTTGAGCCCCATCCGTTTGAATTTTTTCAGCAGGCGAACTTAACTATTCCACGCTTAACGCGCTTGCGAGAGAAGTTTTGTGCTCTGGCGCAATGTGGAATAGATAACGTCTTGATATTGCCTTTTAATCAAGAACTTGCTAAGAAAACTTCAACCCAATTTGTCAATGATATTTTAGGGGAGGCACTGCATGTTCAGCATGTCATTATCGGGGATGATTTCCATTTTGGCTATCAGCGGCAGGGTAATATTCATCTCTTGAGAGAAATGGGAAAAGACTTGGGTTTTACCGTTGAAGCCATGGCAACCGTATTGATTGAAGGCGATCGAGTGAGTAGCACCCGCGTTCGGCACGCATTGGCGATAGGAGATCATGGGCTGGTAAAAAAGCTGCTAGGCCGGCCTTATTCCATGCTGGGCCGCATACGCGAGGGGGATCAGCTGGGGCGGCAATGGGGATATCCGACGGCCAATATCTTTCTCCATCGACGTTTAACACCCGTACGCGGTGTTTACACCGTCTATGTGTACGGGATTGCCGATCATCCGTTGCCAGGGACCGCTTATATAGGCATGCGGCCGACTATTGATGGCACCAAGGCGTTACTCGAGGTACACTTACTCGATTTTGACCAAGACATTTATGGCCGCTACGTGCGGGTGGAGTTTTGCGAGAAGCTGCGTGATGATGAACGATTCGCTAAT
>JAJPJH010000057.1 GCA_021324335.1 Gammaproteobacteria bacterium | reverse complement strand
ATTGTAGGTGGGTAAGTGACGCCTGTCAGATACGAATGTGGTTGGTAAAACACGTCGGGGCAGGAAATAAAATCCTGAGCACTTTTGCTCACATTTTTAATAGCAGCAGCTACCTTGCTGATTATGTATGGCGCTGTCAAAGAGGAATCAGCAGGTCTTGTTATTTCGTTATTAATTGGGGCTTATGCTTCTCAAGGTTTTCAACTTGGTTGCAAAGCAGGAAGGCAGATAGAAGAAGAAATGAGAAGTGAAGTGAGACCTTCAGTCTGATTCTTACCTTTAATTGCCGGCAGGTACGAAAGAATAGTTAGGGAATTATTTGCCCAAGATTTTGGACATATTGGTGCGGTAAATAAAGATACGCCTTGGCCGGCTGATTTAGCAAAAAACCGGAAATAGTTGTCTAAAAATTGGAACATATGGTATCATAGAGTGGTATCATATTAATATTAGTTGAGGTATCACATGTCCAACATCCACCTACGACGACTCGACGATAAACTCCTCTCCCAATTAAAACAAACTGCTTCTCTGCAAAATATCAGCGTCAATACCTTGATATTAAATTTAATTCAAGAAGGTCTTGGAATTAGCCGTCATAAAAGAGCGAGGACTTATCACGATTTAGACAAACTTGCCGGCACATGGACTGCTGCCGAAGCAAAAGCGTTTGCGAAAAATACGAAAGATTTTGAGCGAATTGATGAGGACTTGTGGAAGTGAGGAAAATTTTATTAGATACGAACGCCTATACAGCCTTTAAACGTGGACAGAAAGACGTGCTAGCTATTCTGCAACATGCAGACATGATTGGTATTAATACTATCGTACTTGGAGAACTAGCCGCTGGTTTTCTGTCAGGCTCAAAGTATAAGAAAAATCTAGAGGAATTAAATGAGTTCCTTGATTCTCCCCGCGTAACTATATTTTCAATCGATGAAGAAACAGTTGCTTTTTATGCCAAAGTCTACGCGACATTACGCAAAAAAGGAAAGCCTATTCCGACTAATGATCTGTGGATAGCCGCAACCACGTTACAACATGGCTGCAAGCTATGCACGTTTGATGGTCATTTTCAAATAATAGAGAATTTGGTAATAGCTATCACATTGCCTCCATTTATTTAGTCTGAGGTTAAAAACGTACACCTAAGAGACATTTGATTCATGAGTTAGCTTTAGATTACATCCTAAACGGAGTAAGCTTAAAGTCCGAAAGCGGATGATACTCTTTTCGAACGATCGCATAATTTTTACCGCTTTTAACTACTTCACGACTATGTTTTGGCACATTAAATAAAGAAAGCTTAACCAAATAAGGTTCCGGAGAAAACAAAGCTAACTGCATGTCATTTAATTTGTTGACAAAATCATCAATACTCATTTCACTAAACGCTGGCTGCTGACGATAGGCATGATAAAGTTGTAAAAAGCCTTTACAAAACGTGGACTTAAGGTATGTTGATAATGCATGGATACCAAAATTTGGTCCTTCATACATCAGTACTGAGCCTAGCCGATGCGGATCGGAAAATACAAGAGAAGATATATTGCGAGTATCACGAACAGGCATCCACAAATCAAAACCAGAATCTGAATTAAATACTTTGAACGTTACTAAAGCCTGCATCAGTTCTTTAATAGTGATTTTCTCAATGTCTCCTTTTTCATTCATAAATTCTAACTTTAGCTTGCCGGCTTGAATAGCATAAAACAATGGAATTAATTGTAACTGATGCGCGATTTTATTATGAAACAAATTATTACCTAATCGCCCTTCAGTAATCATATCACCATTTTTCACTCCCTCATCTGCAAATTTTTTGGGAGCATAACCGATCCATTTATAAGCATTCTGCGCTAAACCTGCCTCTTGATTTCTCAATAAAAGGATCAACAGTTCTTGCAAAGCACTTCCTTTAGATTTGAATCCGCTATTTAGTTCTTCATAATTATCTTTAGGAATAGGAAAATAAAGTCCGTTGATTATACGCCATTCATAAGAATCAGGATGCAGCGTACCTAATTCTTGCTTTTTTTCTTGAAAATATCGACTTATTTCTTCAGAAAAATGCTTGAAAAACTCCATGCAGTCTTTAGGAGATTTCAATAAAGCATAATACTCTGCAATGATATCTTTAATCGCAGCACTTCTAGTTTGCCGTGTTGCGGAATTTAATCCAAATAATTCTAAATAAGCTAAAGGTTTCGGGTAATTCTTAGCGTCTTTATCCAAACTTTTAGCAGGGTAAGAAGGATCAACTAATTGCTTTAGTGCTGTACAAATTGCTTCGATTTCATCTCGTTTTTCTGGGTAACGCCAATAGGCGGATCTAGCAAATGCCAAAAAGGATCGGACATCAATAAACGTGGGGTAATTGTTAATCTTCATCAACTCGGCAACCAAATCAGTTCTTCCATTGCTGATAGCAGCTTTATAAGCACAAATTCCGTCTTTATTTACCATTTTAAGCAGCTTATCGAAGCAACCCTCTCGTTTAGCCGCTTCCAAAATCAACTGAAATATTTCAACATTTTTCGTTACCATTAAAACACTCGATCCACGACCGTTTTGAGTTAATAAATCTGCCTTTCGATTTAACAATATTTCAATTATATCTTTATGACCAAGTTCGCAGGCACCGTAGAGCGGCGAATTTTTGTCTAAAGAATCTTTCGTTTGGCAGCTTGTACCGTCTTCAATAGGAAATCCGTATTCTAATAATTGCAGCACAAAATTTTTCAAATTCTTTTCTATTGCATAATAAAGAATAGAGAAATTAATGGTATGCCCATCCTGCTCTTTTTGTATTTTATTAAGAGCTGCTATTCCATACTTTGAAACATATTCCTTTAATGCATAAATTGCTGGTTCTTCCTTTCGTTCATTTAATAACTCAAACAGTATGTCAAAATCTTCTTCCTGCAGCATTACTTGCATTGTGTCTTTAATTCGTTCGACTTCTCCGATAGATGGATTTGTTTGCAATACATTCTCAATATAAGAGTGCCAATAGCGCTGTTTCAAAGAATATTTCAACAATAAATGTTGCAGAGGCGGAGCTGCATCTCTATAAAACCTAGTCATAATATCTGTACCGGTTTTATCTTTATGCAATACACTGGCTTTATTCTCTAAAAGAAGTTTCACCATATCGATATGCTGCATTTCACAAGCAGCTGATAAAGGAGATTTTTTCTCGTATGAAGAGTTAGTTTGACATCTTGTACCCTCATCAATAGACACACCGCATTTTATTAACAAGCCAGCCAATTTCTGAAAATTTCTCATCGCTGCATAAAAAAGAAGGCTGCAATTATATTGAATAACGTCAGACGTCATTGTTACCCTTATATCTAGCAAGGGAATAATATCTTCTCCATACATTGATATCCCCCGATTTAAAATAGCAACAATCTCTTCTTCTGCATCATTTATTATAAAATCGTTTAGTTGAGCAAAATATTCTAATATTTTTTCTTGATGTAAGTGTTTAACTCTAGTAGTAGACATACCTACTCCTCTTTTATTTTTACTTCCTTTTGATCGGAATTATACTTCACTTCTTAATCTATACAACAAATCCAACGCCTCTTTCGCCGTCAATTGATCCGGATTAATTTTACGCAACTTAGTCACCACAGGATGTTCAGCAACCGCAAATAAATCACCCTGCAATGGCGTCAAAGCAACTTCCTTCACCTGATGATAAGCCTGCTGTTCTAGTAGTTGT
>JAJPJH010000087.1 GCA_021324335.1 Gammaproteobacteria bacterium | reverse complement strand
CGCTAATGTCGAACTGCTGAAGGCACAAATTGCGAAAGATGTGGAGCAGGCGCGAAAATATTTTCAAAAATAGGGTAGGTTATGAAAGATTACAAAGAAACATTAAATTTGCCGCAAACTGATTTTCCTATGAAAGCCAATCTTGCTCAGCGTGAACCTGAGATATTAAAAAAATGGCAAGCCATGGATATTTATGCCAGTCTGCGCGCACAAGGAAAAAAGCGAAAAAAGTTCATCCTCCATATGGGCCCTCCCTATGCCAATGGTCATATTCACTTAGGAACAGCGACGACGACGCTATTAAAAGACATTATTGTTAAATCAAAAACATTAAGTGGGTTTGAATCGCCTTTAGTACCCGGCTGGGATTGTCACGGGTTGCCGATTGAATTAAATGTGGAAAAAAAAATAGGTAAGCCCGGTCACAAAGTCAGTGCAGAAGACTTCCGAAAAGCTTGCCGCGAATATGCGTTGGGCTTTATTAATGTCCAACGTGATGCATTTAAACGCTTAGGAATTATTGCTGATTGGGAACATCCTTATTTAACAATGGATTTTCGTTATGAGGCTAATATCATTCGTAGCCTTGCGAAAATCATTCAAAATAAACACGTACAAAAAGGCTATAAACCCGTGCATTGGTGTTTGGATTGTGCTTCCGCTTTAGCAGAAGCGGAAGTGGAATACATGGAAAAAGCCTCACCATCTATTGATGTACGATTTGTTGTCCATAATACAGCTGATTTTTTGAATCGATTTGATGAAATAGAAAAGGGCACCGGCACGATTTCTGTTCCTATTTGGACGACTACCCCTTGGACATTGCCAGCTAACCAAGCGGTTGCCCTGAATCCCTTATTAGAATACGTCTTACTCGATTGGGATGGCCGTGAACAATTGTTAGTGGCAGAAGCATTGGCTGCAGCGGTGATTGAACGTTTAGGCATAGAAAAATTCCGCGTCTTGGGCCGAACGACCGGCGAAAAACTCGCGGGTGTGAAGCTGAAGCATCCTTTTTATGAACGCCAAGTACCTATCGTGCTCGGTGAACATGTGACAGTTGATTCAGGTACAGGTGCTGTTCATACCGCGCCAGCGCATGGTCAAGATGATTACGTAATAGGTAAGCAGAACCAATTACCTCTCGAAAATCCAGTGGGGGACGATGGCTGTTATATTTCGTCTACCCCTTTATTCGCAGGCTTACATGTTAGTAAAGCAAATGACAAGATCATCGAAATCCTGCAAGCAAATGGTGCGTTATTACATCACACGACCTTGCGTCACAGTTATCCTCATTGCTGGCGCCATAAAACGGCACTCATTTTCCGGGCAACACCGCAGTGGTTTATTAGTATGGATGGCGAAGGGGTTAAAGGTAGTTTGCGTAACATGGCTATGCGGGCTATTGATCAAGTGGAGTGGGTACCAGAATGGGGAAAAGCTCGCTTTAGCAGTATGATGGAAGGACGACCAGATTGGTGTATTTCTCGTCAGCGTACGTGGGGTGTACCGATTGCATTATTTATTCATAAAGAAACAGGCGAATTACATCCTGATACGCAAGCCCTCATGGAAAAAGTGGCACAGCGTGTGGAGAAACAGGGAATTGAAGCGTGGTATCAGTTAGATGCAAAAGAATGGTTAGGTGCTGAAGCCGATCATTATCAAAAAACGCGGGATGTGTTAGATGTATGGTTTGATTCAGGCGTGAGTCATGAATGTGTATTAAAAGTTCGCCCTGAACTGGCGTTTCCAGCAGATATGGTATTGGAAGGCTCCGATCAACATCGTGGCTGGTTTCAATCATCCATGCTGACTTCGTTAGCGATCAATGGTAGCGCGTCGTATAAAACGGTATTGACTCACGGTTTTGTCGTCGATGGGCAAGGACGCAAAATGTCAAAATCATTAGGAAATGTTATTGCACCCGAAGAAGTGGTGCAAAGCTTAGGGGCAGATATTTTACGGCTTTGGGTTGCTTCCATTGATTATCGATATGAAATCAGTGCCTCTAAAGAAATTTTAACACGGACTTCTGAAACTTATCGTCGCATTCGAAATACCGCGCGCTTTTTGTTGGCGAATTTACATGGCTTTGATCCCGCGCAACATCAACTGACTCCTGAGAAAATGTTGAAATTAGATCGCTGGATTGTAGATAGAGCGCGGTTGATTCAAGAAGAAATCATTAATGCGTATGAAACTTATCAATTTCATTTAGTGATTCAAAAATTGCATCATTTTTGCGTCGTCGATTTAGGTGGGTTTTATTTGGATATTATTAAAGATCGTCAATACACGATGGCAACAGATAGCCGCGGACGTCGCTCAGCACAAACAGCGTTATTTCATATCGCCCATGCTTTGATCCGATGGCTAGCACCGATTTCAAGTTTTACGGCAGAAGAAATTTGGCAATATCTTCCTGGCAAGCATGAGGAATCGGTATTTTTAACTACCTGGTATCATTCATTAGCGCCCTTATCTGAAACAGAAGGAATGAATGCTGCATTCTGGGAAAAAATTCGGGCGGTACGGGATGCTGTTAATAAAGAAATCGAGAATCAACGTAATGCAGGTAAAATTGGTTCAGCTTTAGAAGCTGAAGTGTCGCTGTACTGTGGACCCCAGTTGAAACAACTATTGGACCAACTCGGAGAAGAATTGCGTTTTGTATTAATCACTTCTTCTGCAAATGTCATTGCTGAACATGCCGGACCGCTTGATACTGTAGCCACAGACGTGCCAGGGTTAGCATTGAAAATAGAGGCGACTGCCCATCTTAAGTGTGAGCGCTGCTGGCATCGTCGTCCTGATGTCAATGCAAGCCCCGATTACCCCGGTATTTGCGGACGCTGTGTGGAAAATATTGCTGGTAGTGGTGAGGTCAGACATTATGCGTAAGACGCTTTTTTCCACTGGCCTTCGCTGGCTGTGGTTAGCGGTGTTCGTGCTAGGAATCGATCGGTATGCAAAGCAGTGGGCGGTGACGCACTTGGTTTTTGCTGAGCCGCTACGCATTTTGCCGATTTTTAACTTAACGCTAGTCTACAATAAAGGAGCTGCATTTAGTTTTTTTAACAATGCTGCCGGTTGGCAGAATGTCGCGCTGGGTAGTTTAGCGTTTATCGTTAGCATTATCATTCTCTGTTGGCTTTACAAATTATCCGCACGTGATCGATGGGTGAATATTGCTTTATGCCTAATATTAAGCGGTGCTTTAGGGAACGCCTGGGACCGGGTACTCTATGGCTATGTAATCGATTTCTTCGATTTTCATCTGGGAGATTGGCATTTTGCTATTTTTAATACCGCTGATAGTGCGATCTGTGTCGGTGCAGCCATGTTGTTATTCCATTGGATTAGGCACCCAAAATAAATGCCGTAATTTTTTCTGCCATAAAATCAAAATCAGGATTATAGGTTAATTCTTGCCGCAGAAATTTAACTGCCTTCATACCTCGAAGCATGCGGTAAGTATTCTCTTCGATGACATTATAAGCCCCATAACAGATGTGATCTGCTGGTCGAGAAGCGCGAGGATAATCACCTTGTTGACCATAATGAGCATTAGTAGGTGCGAATGGAATAGACATATGCGAAAGATGGTTAATATGTAAATCAGGATAGCGTGAGAGACGAGTGAGTATACGTGGATCCGGGTAACGATGCTCCAGGGAGGTATAGAGCAGAAGCTGACTGTCAGGTGTTGCAAAGCCAGAAAAAAAGTTAAGGGCACGATGGCTAGAAATGGTCTCATCCTCACGACTGACAATCATTAGCATCGGTGTGTTTAAGTGACGATGTTGCCCCAGTTCATACAGCACTTGCGTTAATTTATTCACTTGGTTAACAGGATTAAAAGCGATCGATTTATATTTGGTATAATCAATCTCTTCTTTATTGTAAATCCAAGGCTCATTGTTTTTGGTAATCCATTTTACTAAATAGTGCCAGCCGACCACGATATGGACGGGAGTTTTAATACGGATGGCGGGCGATAATAAAATCATGCCAGCGATAGAGGTGTCTTGCATGGCCTGGTAAACGGAGAGAGCAGCACCGGTGGAATAGCCAATGAGATAAAGGTAGTCTACTTCTTGCCGCATGCTTTCTACTCCATAACGAACGGCTTGTAGCCAGTCATGGTAAGAAACATGGAGTAAATCACTAGGCCGGGTACCATGCCCGGGTAAAAGAATAGCTCTACTCAAAATACCCTGCGATTGCAAACGTAAGCCAATGTCTCTCAGAGAAAAAGGGCAATCTAATAAGCCATGGATAAGCAATGCACCATATTTAATTTTATGGGGATGAGCAGGGCGGAATTCAAAAGGGCTATTAGCTTCAATGATTAACTCAGGATTAGGGTTTTTTTTCTCCAAATCTAGCCGTTGTGTCATAATAATATCACGGCAGCGAGCAATATACTCAGCAAAAGGTAAGCTACTATCTAAGATAGGATAGGTGATGGACGTTTCCTGTAATGCAGCCGATAAATTGTTAAACATATTCACTTCATTTAATATAAAATGCCAAAAATTGAGAACGGCAATTTATTAGGGACAGATTAAAAATACTATGACTAAATTAATTATACGCATTAATTCTCTATTCTTGCTATTTCTACCTGCTTTTTCCTGGGCCAGATCGTCGGGATTAGGGCAGGTGGCACAAAATATTATTGAGCCTGTTAGTATTTTTAGCAGTTTTGTGCAGACGGGTTCAATGGTGCTCGGGGCTTCTTTTCTTCTTACTTGTATCATTAAGTACATAGAACATAGGCGAAGTCCATTAATGGTCCCGCTTAGCAGGGTGATCTTCTTATTGGTAGCAGGCATTGTTTTGATTATATTGCCATTTCTTTCTATGTTAGCTGGCAGCGGGGCATCGAATAATTTATGAAAAAAGTGATATGGTTAGTGGTGCTGATAGGTGTCATAGCAGGTTGTAAGGAAAAGTTAAGTTATGATTATCTTATTCAGCATCCTTTAGTATTGATGCAAGAAGTGAACCGGTGCCAAGCGATAGGGGATAAAACCCCCGATCAAGTAGCAGACTGTGAGAAAATCATGCATGCGGCAGAGGTGGTTATCCCTATTTTGCAAGTAGCCCAAGCAGATCCAGAAAAGATAGGCATGCAGTTGATGGAAGATCAGCTAGCTTGTGTCAATACGAAAGAGAAGTGTGATGAAGT
This sequence comes from Gammaproteobacteria bacterium, assembly GCA_021324335.1. Classification (GTDB taxonomy): domain Bacteria; phylum Pseudomonadota; class Gammaproteobacteria; order DSM-16500; family DSM-16500; genus Aquicella. The sequence goes on along the minus strand of JAJPJH010000087.1, from coordinate 28,213 downwards.
TAAAGCGTTATACGGCGTAGTGGCATTAAATACGCCGGAATAATGTTCGAACCTTCTTTATCGCGCCTTATGGTTTGATAGTAAGCGCTGCCAGTTGTTTCAACTGCCCTTCTAATTTAGAAAGTGTTACCTTTAATTCTTCAAATTTTGACCTTTCTTTTGCCACCACTTCTGCCGGTGCCTTATCGGCAAAGTTAGGATTCTGCAATTTAGCTTCAATAAATTGGAGATCTTTTTGCAATTTAGCCATCTCTCGATTTAATCGTGCTGTTTCCTCTTCTTTATTGATAAATCCAGCCATAGGAAGAAAAATTTCCAACTCTCCCACAAATGCTGTTGCGGAAGGAGGGGGTGTTTCATCTGCTTGCAGCCAACGTATTGATTCCAATTTTGCTAATCTACTCACCATAGGCTGATGCTGTTCCATATTTTCTCGATCTACCTTGCTACCTTTACGGAGCAAGACTGGCAACGCTTTCCCTGGCGGGACATTCATCTCACTGCGAATGGTACGAATAGCAATAATCACTTGCTTCATCCATTCTAATTCCCTTATTGCTGCTGCATCGGTTTGCTTTTCGTCTGCCTGCGGATAAGGTTCAAGCATAATGCTTTTCCCCGTTTTCCCTGCTAAAGGTGCAATACGCTGCCAAATTTCTTCTGTAATAAAAGGCATAAGCGGGTGTAATAAGCGCAATAACATTTCTAATACATAAATCAATGTGTGACGCGTACCTGCGGATAAATCTACTTTGGTTAATTCTAAGTACCAATCACAAAATTCATTCCACGTGAAATCATATAACACTTGGGCAAATAAATCGTAACGATAGTGTTGAAGTGCAGCATGCGCTTCGCTGATAGTGTTTTGTAAACGCGATAAAATCCAACGATCGGCTAAGGATAAAGACGGCGGTTGCTGTTTTAGATCAGCTTCCTGTCCTTCCGTGTTCATTAACACATACCGCGATGCGTTCCAGAGCTTATTACAAAAATTACGATAACCCCCGAGTCGATTCACATCAAATCGAATCTCTCGCGTGTAAGAAGCAACAGAGCAAAATGTAAAACGTAGTGCATCTGTTCCATAACTTGGAATGCCTTCGGGAAAATCCTTACGCGTATTTTTTTCAATCCTTTCTGCCATCTGAGGCTGCATTAAGCCATAAGTCCGCTTTTTCACTAATGCTTCCAACGAAATGCCATCGATTAAATCAATCGGGTCTAAGACATTTCCTTTGGATTTTGACATTTTCTGACCTTCGTTATCGCGGATCAGGCCGGTGATATAAATTTCCCTAAAAGGAACGTGCCCGGTAAATTTGAGACTCATCATGATCATTCTGGCTACCCAGAAAAAGATGATATCAAAACCGGTGATTAATACATTCGTCGGGAAGAAAGTAGTAAAAGCTTCCGTTTGTTTCGGCCAGCCTAATGAAGAAAACGGCCAGAGTGCAGATGAAAACCAAGTATCTAATACGTCTTCATCTTGTGTTAGCGGCAAATCCTGGGTGAGATGGTAACGTTGACGAACATCTTGCTCATTGTGGCCTACATAACTTTTTCCTTCCGCATCATACCAAACAGGAATGCGATGCCCCCACCAAAGTTGTCGGCTGATACACCAATCTTCAATATTATTCATCCATTGGAAATACGTTTTATTCCAGTTTTCTGGAATAAACTTAATTTTACCTGTTTCAACCGCATGAATCGCTGGTTCAGCCAATGGTTTCATCCGGAGGAACCATTGCTTCGTTAAATAAGGTTCAATGATTACGCCTGTTTTTTCACCGCGAGGTACTTTTAATTTATGCGCATCAATTTTTTCAATTAATCCAGCAGCACTCAGGTCATGGACAATCTTTTCACGAGCATGAAAGCGTTCCATGCCTTGATAAGCTTTAGGTGCATTTTCATTGAGATGGGCGGTGGGAGTGAAAATGTTAAGTGGTGTAAATCCATGGCGCATACCGACCGCATAATCGTTAAAATCATGAGCCGGTGTAATTTTGACGCAGCCGGTTCCAAATAAAGGATCAACATAATTATCAGCAATAATAGGAATAGTGCGATCGGTTAATGGTAATTTGACATGTTTGCCAATGAGCGATTGATAACGCTCATCATCGGGATGAACAGCAACGGCGACGTCCCCCAGTAAAGTTTCAGGACGGGTGGTGGCAACGATCACATAACCTGAGGTATCCACTAAGGGATAGCGAATATGCCATAGTTTGCCATCTTCTTCCTCATTGATAACTTCTAAATCAGAAATGGCTGTCAGTAGCATGGGATCCCAATTGACTAAACGCTCGCCGCGATAAATCAGGCCATCTTCATATAAGCGGATGAAAACTTCGCGCACGGCATGAGAAAGTTCTTCATCCAGCGTAAAGCGTTCGCGTGACCAATCTAACGATGCGCCAAGACGGCGTAATTGGCGGGAAATATTACCACCTGATTCTTGTTTCCATTCCCAGATTTTTTCAACAAACGCTTCTCGGCCTAAATCATGGCGTGTTTTACCTTCCCTATTTAATTTTCTCTCCACCACCATTTGGGTAGCGATGCCAGCGTGATCCGTACCTGCTTGCCACAAGGTTTTATCCCCACACATACGGTGATAACGAATGAGAACATCCATTAAGGTAAAACCAAAGCCATGCCCCATGTGTAAACTACCCGTCACATTAGGGGGAGGTAGCATAATGCAATAAGGGTGACCATTGCCTTGAGGGACAAAATAGCCCTGAGATTCCCAAGTTTGATACCAGTGTTGCTCTATAGAGTGTGGGTTATAAACTTTTTCCATGGATGTCATAATTCGTTAGCTTTTATTTTATAGTTGGTCATGTTACAGCCTTGGTCACGATAATAGCGGTATCGTTCGCGGGCTAATTGTTGCACAGACGGGTCGGAAAAAACAATTTCTATGATGCGAGGAAATTGCTGATAAAAAGCAGGAACCGCGCTGGCGAGGTTTAATAAGATAGCTTGATGAGGAGGTGGCGTTTCACCATAGCCGATCTGGATAGGCGGCGGAAAAGGGTCTGCTGCTTGATAGAGGTTATGGGGTATAAAGCTATCATCGCGATACGTCCATAACAGTTGATCTAAGCGCTCAGCTTCTTCTTGACTAGGCGCATGGATATAGACGGATTGTGCCGCCTCATAGGCTTTTTCCAATAACCGACAGGCAAAAAGAAGCGACCTTTGACCGCTGCTGGTATCGAGGATGTAGAAATCAATCGTTGGTTTAGGCGGTGCCATCATGTTGTCCGATTAATTAAATATTGCATCAACATCGGTACCGGCCGCCCCGTGGCCATTCTGTCATTCGTGCCCGACATCATGGCGGCTGTCCCGGCTACATCTAAATGGGCCCAATGGTATTTCTTCGCAAACCGTGACAAGAAGCAAGCGGCGGTAATCGTCCCCGCTGGTCGGCCGCCTACATTGGCCATATCGGCAAACGGGCTCTTAATTTGCTCTTGGTATTCTTCCCAGAGCGGCATCGGCCACCCACGGTCATTACTTTCTTCGCCAGCTTGCAGCAAATCGTTGCTCAAAGGTTCATGGTTAGATAACACCGCGGTGGCATGAAATCCTAAGGCAATGACGACGGCGCCCGTTAGGGTGGCAATATCAATTACTACCTCTGGCTTATAACGCTCACAATACGTCAAAGCATCTGCCAAAATTAGTCGACCTTCTGCATCGGTGCTAATGACTTCGATCGTCTGGCCAGACATACTGGTTAAAATATCTTCAGGCTTATAAGCTGTTCCACCCGGCATATTCTCAACCGCTGGAATCACCCCCACCACATTAATTGGCAATTTGAGCTCAGCCAACGCTTTGATGGTGCCAAGCACTGTGGCAGCTCCACACATGTCATATTTCATACCCACCATTGCATCTGCTGGCTTGAGGGAATTCCCACCCGTATCAAATGTCACCCCTTTGCCCACCAGCGCGATAGGCGCTTGTTGTTTAGTGGTTCCTTTATATTCAAGACAAATCAACTTGGCATCTTCCGCGCTTCCCTGGGAGACGCCTAACAAAGCGCCCATCTTCAGCTTCTGCATGTCTTTTTCTTCCAGCACCTCTACCGTCACCGAGGAGTAATCTTTTGCCAATTGCTGGGCTTGATCTGCCAGAAAACTCGGGGTACAGATATTGCTGGGGGTGTTGCCTAAATTTTTTACTAACGTCATTCCAGCTGCCACCGCTTGGCCTTGTTGTAAGGCTTGTCGGCACGCTTTTTCTTCTTGAGCATCGGGAAGGGCGATAATGAACTCTTTTAGCGCGGGGGCAGGCTCTTTTTCACTCTTAAATAAGTCAAACCGATAGAGGGCATCTGAAGCTGCTTCTGTCATTTGTTTGACTTTCCAAGCCAAGGATTTATCTCCTACCGGTAATTCTGTTAAAAAACAAACAGCTTGGGGAGCTTTTAAAAGCGCTTTCGTTGCATTCACCACTAATTTGCGGAAGCCGGTGGCAGAGAGCTTCTCCTTTTTACCATAGCCTACTAGTAAAACATGCTCGTAAGGGGTTCCTTCCAAATGATAAAGGGGTAAAAGTTGGTTCATTTTGCCTTCAAAAACGCCTTGCTTAATGAGCTTAGTCAGCAATCCATGACTAGCTTTATCGATTTCTTTTGCAGCAGGGGTAAGTTCACCACCTTCAGCTATGCCGACGACGAGGCAGGTTTTTGGCTGCTTTTCAGGCTGAATGATTTGAATACTTAACTTCATAAATAGGCTCCAGGCGAGAGGTTTTTATTAATCTTCAAAGTTTAGTCAAAAAAAAAGATTTGTCACTCACTACTTCGCGCTATAATCCGCATGGCATTGTTATGAATGATAAAGGTTGATTCGTGATCATTTCTCGTTACTTGACCCGTGAAGTTCTCAATACGCTACTTGCGGTAACCGTCGTGCTATTGCTGGCTTTTTTGAGCCAGCAAGTCGTGCGTTATTTGAATTATGTGGCGGTGGGTAAGATTGCCACTAATCTGTTACTCGAATTGGTCAGTTTTGAAATCCCTTACCTGTTGGCACTCTTACTGCCGCTGGGGCTTTATCTTGGCATTCTCCTTGCTTACGGCCGGCTCTATGCAGATAACGAGATGCTGATTTTGCAAATGGCTGGTTTTGGCAATAAGAAGCTTATGCGGCTGACCGTGTGTATTGCGTTTATCGTCGCCTTAGTGGTCTTTTTTTTAATGGTATGGGTTAACCCGCTGATTTCTGCTAAACGAGAACAACTCATGGAAAGTGATGAAGCGACGCTGCATCTTATCCAAACTGTCATTCCCGGTCGTTTTCAAGCGAGTCCAGATGGTCGCCATGTCATGTATGTCGAAAAAATTTCTCGGGATCATCAACGTGCTGAAAACGTCTTTTTAGCCCAAGCAAAGAAAAACCCGGATAACCTGGATCAAAATGCCTGGATGTTAGTATTTGCTGAACAAGGTTATCAAGAAAAAGACCCGGCTTCATCTGATCAATTGTTTGTAACAGCAAATGGCTATCGATATGAAGGAACGGTAGGGCAGAATGACTTTAAGATTGTCAAATTTGGGAAATACAAGATCCGTATTCCGCAAAATGAAACGCAATTGACGCATGAAAAATCAGAAACTCTCACGACTTTGCAATTGCTAGCCGATTATAATAATCCCCACCATGCTGCTGAATTGCAATGGCGATTTTCTATTTCGATTTCGGCTTTGATATTGGCTTTACTGGCCGTCCCCTTAAGCACCGTTCGGCCACGGCAAGGACGTTATCTCATGTTGCTGCCTGCCGTGTTAATTTACATTATTTACGTCAATTTATTATTCATCGCTCGTCATTGGGTAGAGCAAGGCAGTGTGTCTATTATGATGGGTATGTGGTGGGTGCATGGCATACTGTTAGCACTGGTCATCATAGTTGCATTCTTAAGTTCAAGACGGTGGACACATACATTATGATGAAGATACTGGCATATTACATTGCGAAAACCACTATTATTGCCACCGCCTTGGTGACGTTAGTGATTAGCGGTGTCTTATTTTTAATGCTTTTGCTCGGAGAAATAAGAAATATCGGCATAGGTGATTATGGCATATTTCAAGTGATTATCTATGTTCTATTACGTCTACCGAGTGAGCTTTATCGATTTTCCCCCTTGCTGTTATTATTAGGCAGTATCATCGGCCTAAGTACCTTATCCTCCCATCGGGAATTAGCAGTAATGCGTACGTCGGGTTTTTCTATACGCCAAATTATTAAAAGTGTTTTAATGGCTGCAATGCTCATCCTATTAATGGTGAGTGTAACAGCAGAATGGCTGGCGCCACATTTAAGTTATAAAGCAGAAGTTCAAAAAGAAAATGCTAAAAATGCTGGCGAAGCAGTCGTGACATCCTCTGGTATTTGGTTTCACATTGATAATAATTTTATTCATGTCAATCAAATTGTCGATCGTCAATTACTTCAAGGTGTCACACGCTATCAATTGGATAATAATCATCATCTGCTCACAGCTTATTATGCTAAGACTTTATCGTATGATCATCATCGTTGGGTCATGAAAGAGGTGGTTAAAACATCTTTTTATAAAGATAAAACCAAGAGCCAAACTTTATCGCAAGCAGATTGGAATTTAAAATTAAATGACAATCTTTTAAACGCAGGTTTAATTGAACCAAGTGATATGTCATTACCCAAATTGGCGGCGTATGCTCACTATCTTAAACAAAATGGGTTACAAGCGAGCGAATATCAATATGAATTTTGGCAGCGCATCTTCCAGCCATTGGTGTCGTTAGTGATGATTTTTCTTGCCATTCCGTTTGTATTAGGTACCATGAGCGCCTCTACAACGGGATGGCGGCTGGTGATGGGGGTGGTGGTTGGGTTTGTATTTTTTATTCTCAACGCCTTCTTAGGCCAGCTTTGTATTGTTTATCAACTTCCCCCCATATTAGCAGCTTTGCTGCCGTTAGTAATATTTATGGTTCTCGGTATATTTTTGTCAAAACAATTAATCAAACGTTAATTTGATAATAGGAGATCGACTGATGACTATCGACCCTCATCAAGAAAAACGCGGCTTTGAAGCCGAAGTTAAGCAATTATTAGATATGGTGGTGCATTCACTTTATAGCAATAAAGAAATTTTCCTACGCGAATTAATTTCAAATGCCTCCGATGCGATTGACAAGCTTCGCTTCGAAGCATTATCTGATCCTGCTTTGTATGAATCGGATTCTAATTTAGCTATTCGTATTCGCTTTGATAAAGAAGCGCAGACAGTGACGGTGAGTGATAATGGCATTGGGATGAGTCGTGAAGAAGTGATATCTCATTTAGGAACAATTGCCAAGTCGGGCACCCGCGAATTTTTATCTCATTTGACAGGCGATCAGAAGAAAGATTCTCATTTGATTGGGCAATTTGGCGTTGGGTTTTATTCCGTTTTTATGGTCGCGGATAAAGTTACCGTCCTAACGCGCCGTGCAGGATTAGGTGCAGTCCATGGTGTACGGTGGGAATCGACTGGAAATGGAGAATATACAGTAGAAAATGTTGAAAAGCCCTCGCGTGGTACTGATATCATTTTGCATTTGAAGAAAGATGCAGAAGAGTTTTTAGATAATTGGCGTTTGCGCAGCATTATCACTAAATATTCTGATCATTTAAATTTGCCCATTCTCATGCCTAAATTAACAGAAGATGAAAAAGTGACAGAGGAGTGGGAAACGGTTAATCGAGCGACGGCATTATGGGCGCTGCCGAAAAATGAAGTGAAAGCAGAGCAATATAATGAATTTTATAAACACATTTCCCATGATTTTGAAGACCCATTAGCCTGGACACATCATAAAATTGAAGGCGGCAATATTGATTATATTTGCTTGCTTTATTTGCCTGCGCATGCCCCGTTTGATCTTTTTCATCGCGAAGCTCACCATGGGTTGAAGTTATATGTGCAGCGCGTGTTTATTATGGATCAGGTCGAGCAATTCCTGCCGAATTATTTGCGTTTTATTCGGGGGGTCATTGATACGACGGCTTTACCATTAAATATTTCCCGAGAAATTTTGCAAGACCATCCTTCTATTGCGAAATTACGTTCAGCATTAGTGCGTCATACCTTGGACTTGCTAGAAAAATTAGCAAAAGACGATCCAGAAAAATATGCCAAGTTCTGGAAAGAATTTGGTAATGTGCTTAAAGAGGGCCCTGCTGAAGATTTTGCAAATCGTATGCGTATTGCAAAATTGTTACGTTTTGCTTCTACTCATCATGATACCGATCTGCAATCTGTTTCATTTACTGATTATATTCAACGGATGAAACCTAATCAGAAAAAAATCTATTATGTGACAGCTGAGAACTTTAACGCGGCTAAATCGAGTCCGCATTTAGAAATATTCCGTAAAAATAACATAGAAGTCTTGCTATTAAGTGATCGTATTGATGAATGGGTTGTGAGTCATTTGCCAGAATTTGAAGGCAAGCCTTTACAATCGGTTGCAAAAGGTGAATTGCAATTAGATGAAATCACTAACGAAGATGTAGCGACCAAGCAAGCGGAAGAGCAGAAAGAGAAAGAGCAATCGCAAGTATTTGATGCGTTGCTTAAGAAGATTAAGGCTATTTTAGATCATCAAGTGAAAGAAGTCCGTTTATCGCATCGTTTGACTTCATCACCTGTCTGTCTGGTCCGTGATCAAGATGCGCTGGGGTCACAAATGGAGCGCTTGCTGAAAGCAGTAGGACAAACGGTGACAGAATCTAAACCGATTTTGGAATTGAATCCTGAGCATACCATTATCCAAAAAATGCGAGAGGGCCTTAATGAAGAACGATTGAAAGAATGGACACAGCTTTTGTATGAACAAGCTTTGCTAGCAGAAGGCAGTGCTTTGCCGGATCCCGCGGCGTTTGTACAGCGTATGAATAAATTATGGATGGAAATGATGAGGTAATTTTTTGGAGAAAACTCATGTTAATCGGCGTTCCAAAAGAGATTAAAAATTTTGAATATCGAGTCGGTTTAGTGCCTAGTAGTGTTCGCGAATTTATTGCGCACGGACATCGTGTGATTGTGCAGAAAGGAGCGGGAGAAAAAATTGGATTTGATGATTTCGCGTATCAACAAGCAGGTGCCCAAATCGAAGAGGAGGCGGCAGCGATTTATCAGCAAGCTGATATGATTATTAAAGTAAAAGAACCGCAGCCACAGGAATGCCGATTACTGCGAGAAAATCAAATTTTGTTTGCTTATTTACACTTAGCCCCTGATCCTCAACAAGCGCGCTTATTGCAAGAATCAGGCTGTATTGCAGTGGCGTATGAAACCGTGACAGGCAAATCAGGTGGCTTGCCTTTACTGGCACCGATGAGTGAAGTAGCAGGACGTATGTCCATTCAAGCAGGTGCTAACTGCCTAGAAATTAAAAACGGGGGCAGAGGAATTTTATTAGGGGGTGTGCCCGGGGTTGCGCCTGCGAAAGTTGTGGTGATTGGTGGCGGTATTGCAGGCACGAACGCGGTACGAATGGCTATGGGTATGGGGGCACAAGTGGTAGTGATCGATCAATCACTGGAGCGATTATATCATTTAGATCTGCAATTTGGCTCAAAAATTACGACGATTTTTTCAACTATGGGCGCCATTGAAGAACATGTGCTGAGTGCGGATTTGGTGATTGGTGCAGTGTTAATTCCAGGTGCTTCTGCTCCTAAATTAGTGACCAAAAACATGCTAAGTGGTATGCGATCAGGGTCAGTGGTAGTGGATGTCTCCATTGATCAAGGTGGCTGTTTTGAAACCAGTAAACCGACAACTCACGATCATCCTACCTTTATTGAAGAGGGTGTCGTGCATTATTGTGTGACTAACATGCCAGGTGCAGTCCCACGTACTTCTACATTTGCATTGAATAATGCCACTTTACCTTTTGGGTTATTGTTGGCTGATCTAGGCTACAAAAAAGCGATGCAACAGAATCCTCATTTAATGCATGGCTTAAATATTTGCCGAGGTAAAATTACTCATAAAGCTGTAGCAGAAGCATTACAGCAGCCTTATACCTCTGCGGAACAAATGATAGGAGAGTAATTATGGTAGATTGCTTCATAATGGAAATGCCTACTCATGTGGTCCCTATTTCCGTCATCCCGGTAAAGCAATTTGCTGAATGGTTAGCAAACCAAACAGATCAAACCAAATTATGGTTAGAAGGAACGCAATTTCGTGCTGAAGCAGGAAGTGTACGATTGATCCCGAATTCGGACGGGAGGGTTTCGCGCGTTGTCTGTTGTGTTGATACGATAGAAAACTTATGGGGTGTAGGTCATTTACCGTTTGCTTTACCGGAAGGAACCTATACCTTTGAGGTTGCGGATCCGTATGAATCGTTCGCAATTGCTTGGGGATTAGGCGCGTATCAATTTAATCGCTACAAAAAGCCGCTTAGACAAGCAGCGAAGCTTTATGTGCCTGCTGCTGTTTCATCAAAAATCACCAATATTGTGGAATCGATCTATTTAGTGCGTGATTGGATTAACACTCCTACGGAGGATATGGGCCCTTCGCAATTTGCCCATGCAGTAGAAAAATTAGCTAATCAGTATGGCGCGAAATTTAGGCAGATTATTGGCGAAGAATTATTACAGCATAATTATCCATCTATTTATACAGTCGGAAGAGCGAGTGATGATTCACCGCGTTTATTAGATTTACGATGGGGGGAGGCGGATCATCCGAAAGTGACATTAGTTGGAAAAGGTGTTTGTTTTGATAGTGGTGGTTTAGATATTAAACCTTCGTCGGCCATGGTGTTGATGAAAAAAGATATGGCAGGTGGTGCGCATGTCTTAGGTTTGGCGCGCATGATTATGGAAGCCAAGCTGCCAATCTGTTTGCGTGTATTGGTGCCTGTGGTTGAAAATGTGATTTCAGGTAATGCTTATCGTCCAGGCGATGTCATTAAAAGCCGGAACGGCATGACGATTGAAATTGGCAATACGGATGCGGAAGGGCGGGTAATTTTAGCAGATGCGTTAACAGAAGCAGTCAATGAAAAACCAGAATTATTAATTGATATAACAACATTAACAGGTGCAGCACGTGTTGCATTGGGAACGGAGCTGCCTGCCGTATTTTCTAATCATGATAGAGTAGTGGAAGAAGTGATTAAGCAGGGCGAAAAGCAAAATGATCCGATGTGGCGATTGCCTTTATTTGCTTTATATCGTGACTATCTGAATAGTCAAATTGCTGACATCAATAATAATTCCTCAGAGCCTTATGGTGGTGCCATTACAGCAGCTTTATTTTTAAAAGAATTTGTGCCAGATGATATTCCGTGGCTGCATTTTGACCTGATGGCTTGGAATTTACGCCCGCGACCTGGTCGGCCGCAGGGTGGGGAGGCGATGGGATTGAGAGCATTGTTTGGGTATTTGAGTGAGAGGTATTAACGGGAATTAGATTAAAAAATATACAATATTAACTAACTGTCCTTTAAAAGCACTATTTCCTTATATTCCCCGTCCCCTTTATTCTCACATGCTATATTTTTAAGTATGTAGGGTAGAGGTGCAAACATGGCAGATGGCATGGGCATTATGGAAAAAACCCCTAAAATAAACAGGCTAGAAGACCAAACTATTCTTTTTTCTGACAACAATACGCCTGCCTCTAAGCCCCATCCCCGTCAACTAGGTTGGTTTGGGACAGCTTGTATTGCGATGGGGGGTAGCAATCAAAGTTTATTCCTTATAAGCGCCTTATTGATTGGCCAAGGCGATATCCCTGGTCAAGGTAGCATGGCCATTCCCTTACTTATTATAGGCGTTCTCATCAGCTGGGCAGCAATGCCTGGATGGATAGAATTGACCCTGATGTTTCCTAACCGCGTAGGTGGGATCGCCGCCACCTGTACAGAGGCGTTCCGGCCTTATAGCGAAGTATTATCTAACCTCACTGGCGTGTGTTATTGGTGGGGATGGATTCCCACTTGCGGGATTAGTGCACTCATTTCCGCTTCAGCCATTCAGCAATGGTACCTGCCTTGGGCCCACGTGTCTGAACTGGCTACATTGATCGTATTAATTTTTACCTGGGTCAACTTACGCGGCATCCATTTTACTTCTCTCGTTGCTATTCCTATTGCGACTGTTTCTTCTCTCTTGGCACTGATTTCAGGCTTGGTACCTATTTTTACTGGCCATGTTAATTGGCAACAAGCCAGCACGTTTCACTTAACTGTTCCTTTTAGCGGTGGTTTCGGTGCGATCACCAGTTTAATGGCCGGATTATATTTAATTGGATTTGCAGCCCCTGCTTTTGAGCAAGCAGCCTGTCACGTTGGTGAACAACGTCATCCCGAAAAAGACCAACCTCGTTCCCTGTATGCTGCTGGTGCAATGGCAGGTGTTTATTTTATTTTATTACCTGTTGTTTGGTTAGGTGTCTTAGGGCCGGAAAAATTGTCTCAAGATTTAACGCAAGTATTAGGCCCGACATTTGCTCCTCTATTTGGAGCGACTGCAAAAGCAGCAGCTATTTGGTTTGTGGCCTTTAACTTATTTCACGATACCATTGCACCCCTTGCCGGCAGTACCCGAACGCTCTTGCAATTAGCAGATGATGGCTTGCTACCACGAGCCTTTTCCTTACGAGCCCCGTCTGATGCTCCTTCTTTTGCTACTGTATTTACAGCAATAGTTGCCATTATTTTTCTATGGATAGGCGATCCTCTCTGGCTCATTGCCGCAGCTAATTTTACCTATCTCATCGGTATTTGTATGCCTAATATTGCCGTTTGGCTGCTACGCAAAGATCAGCCGGATATGCCCCGTCCTTGGCGTGCCCCTCGCGGTACTATTATGCTAGGGGTGATTGCCGCCCTTATATGGACGATTACCACCATCTTAGGTTTCGAACAGTTTGGTTTGCCGACTGTGATTGCCGGGGTGGCTTTTGCTTATGCTGGTGCAATTTTATATGCGTGTCGAAAAATGAGTGACCGTAAGCGACGGGGGTTGCCCCTATTGGCTCCTTCATTACATGTTAAATTAACAGGCGCCATGCTGTTGGTACTGACCTTAGATGCTGTTGGCTATCTAATTGCTGTTAATAATGTTCCCACGCAACATGCTGCTTTAATTACCCTCTTAGCAGATATTTTTGTTGTGGTCGCCATGCTTACTATTAGCGTTGGTTTAGTCTTACCTGGTATGGTGGCATCATCTGCCCGTCAGGTCGCAAATGCTGCTAAAAGATTAAATCACGTCACAGTCGCAGATTTTTCTCGAGCGATGGTAGCTTTAGGAAAGGGAGACTTGGAGACAGCTTACGCGCGCATCGAGATTAATCCTGTTATTGTTCATTCACACGATGAAATTAGCGAAATGGCAAAAAGCTTTAATGAATTGCAATTAGAAATTATGCGAGCAGCAACTGGATTAGATGCCGCTCGTATCGGCTTACAGAATGCGCGCAATGAGCTAGTAGAAAAAAATAAAATCTTGCTACATAAAGAGCAAGATTTACGCCGAATGAATGAAACATTAGAGCAACGGGTGAAGGAGCGCACAGCTGAATTAGAAGCTGCTCAGCAACAATTAATTTCATCTGCACGCCAAGTAGGGATGGCAGAGGTAGCTAATAATGTTTTGCATAATATTGGGAATGTATTAAATAGTGTGAACGTTTCTGCCTCTTTAATCAATGAGAAAATTTCAGAATCACCATTAAGTAATCTCACGCAGGTTAGCTTTTTACTCACTGAACATAAAGATAATTTAGCTAAATTTCTAACTGAAGATAAAAGAGGGATGTATTTACCTGATTATCTCATTGCTTTAGCAGATTATTGGAAAAATGAGAAGGGTTTTATTCTAAAAGAGCTCACTACGCTTTCTGAGAATGTAGATCATATTAAAAGTATTGTGACGACCCAGCAATCACTGAGCGGAAATTCGAGTTTTACTCAAGAAGTAGATATTGCGTTGCTGATAGAAGATGCGCTTAAAATTACCGGAATGGATATCCACAATAAGTTTGGAATTACTTTTAGAAAGGAGTATAGCAACCTTGATCCAGTCATCACTGATAAAGCAAAATTAATGCAGATTCTTGTAAATCTTATTCGGAATTCAAAAGACGCACTCCTGGAATCTTCCAATCCAGAGAAAATTTTAACACTTAAAATATCACTTAATTCTCATAATAATTTTATTATAGAGGTTGCTGATAATGGTGTAGGTATTTCACCTGAAAATTTAAAAAATATATTCCACCATGGTTTTACGACCAAAAAACATGGGCATGGCTTTGGATTGCATTCCTGCGCGTTAGCCGCAAAAGAAATGCATGGTTCATTACATGTTCATAGTGATGGGCCTGGAAAGGGCGCAACCTTTAGGCTTGAATTACCTTTCAGGACTTCTCGTAAAGGACAAGATCATGAGTGAAAGAGATGCTTTTAGAATTATTATTATTGATGATAATGTAGAGATTCATCATGATTTCATCAAAACTTTGACAACAAGTGAAGTAACTCCACTTGATCAGTTGGCTAAGGAAGTATTTGAAGAAAAAAGTGTTAATAAAAAAACACTTCTACCGCATTTCCAGATTGATACTGCTACTCAAGGCCAGGAAGGGCTCCAACGCATACGAGAGGCGATTAATTCAGGTTATCCTTATGCATTAGCATTCGTCGATATTCGAATGCCGCCTGGTTGGGATGGTATTGAAACCATTAAGCATATTTGGGAAGTGGATAAAAATATTCAAGTGGTGATTTGCACAGCGTATTCTGATTATTCTTGGGAAGAAACAATAACCCATCTTGGGCAAAATGATAATTTACTTATCTTAAAAAAACCCTTTGATAGCATTACCGTGCGACAATTAGCTTGTGCTCTTACTAAAAAATGGCAATTAATGCAGGAAAACCATCAACATACTTCTCGATTAAAAAAAGAAGTAGAAGATCGTACTCGTGCTTTACAAGAATCGCTATCCTTAATGACCTATCAAGCAACCCATGATCCGCTGACAAATTTACCCAATCGCATTTTTTTATTAAAAAAACTTAAACAATCCATTGAACGATCTGAAAAAACCAAACAGCCGTTTGCTGTATTATTTCTTGATCTCGATCGATTTAAGTTAGTTAATGACAGCTTAAGTCACTCGATGGGCGATATTCTTTTGCAGGCAGTTGCTTCTCGACTTAAACATGCTATCTCTTCAGAAGATACCTTGGCTCGCTTAGGTGGAGATGAATTTGTCATTATTTTATTTAACGCTGATGAAAAACAAGCATTAATTAAGACAAATGAGCTGCTGGAAACTTTTCATCAGCCTTTTAATGTTAGTGAGCGAAACATTATTATTTCAGCTAGTATTGGTATTTGTATCTATCCTAAAGATGGAACCAGTGAAGAATTATTACTTCGGAATGCTGATGCAGCAATGTATCATGCTAAAGAAGTCAAAGGGAATAATTTCCAATTTTATTCTGAGGAAATGAGTAAACAAAGTTTGGCGAAATTAGAGCAAGAAATTCAGTTACGTCACGCTCTTGCGAATAATGAATTTTTATTATGTTATCAACCACAAGTTGATTTATTGAGTGAAAAAATTGTTGCTGCTGAGGCGTTACTGCGTTGGCAACATCCACAAAAAGGCCTTTTGTTGCCCCTCGATTTTATCCCTTTAGCAGAAGAAACGGGCTTAATTGTGCCTATTAGCGAATGGGTTTTACGCAAAGCCTGTGAGCAGAATAAAGCTTGGCAAGATGCTGGTTTGTTGCCTATTCGTGTGGCGATTAATGTGACTGCACAGCAATTTGTGCATGAAGATTTATTGGAAATTATCACCAAAATTTTACGTGATACCCAGCTTAAGCCTGAATATCTCGAATTAGAATTGACTGAAAATGCTATTGTGAGTAATGCAAATGTGATTGAAACAATTAAGAAGTTGAAAAAGTTGGGTGTGACAATTGCGATTGATGATTTTGGAACGGGTTATTCGAGTTTGAGTTATTTGAAGAAGCTTCCTTTAGACCGCTTAAAAATTGATAGTTCTTTTGTGCGGCATATTCAGTCTCCGAATGATGATGAAGTGATTATTCGCGCTATTATTGCCATGGCTAAGAATTTGAAGTTAGAAGTAATAGCGGAAGGTGTCGAAACGCAAGATCAAATAAATTTTCTTAAAAAATACGAATGTGGGGATGTGCAAGGATTTTACTTTAGTAAACCACTTACAGCGAAAGAATTAGAAAATTATTTACGAAAAGCATCAACCGCGACGACTCTTAGTTTTCCCTGAAATGCTTAATATCCTGGAAAATCTTCCGTCCGAATTTTCTCTTCATCAATTCCCATTTCTACTAATGTTTCTTGTAAGGTCGTTACCATTGCTGGCGAACCGCAAATGTAATAGATAGGCATCAAAATATCGGGAACATATTTTTTAATCATGGTATGCGTAATAAACCCTGTTTCTCCCGTCCAAGCAGGATGGGGCTTATCAATGGTCGCAATCAATTTAAAAGGGGGATGCGTTTGCTGCAATTGCATTAATTCTGTTAAGAATGCGGCATGTTCAGGCTGCTGATTACCGTAAAATAAATATAACTTTTGGGGTGTTTGATGTGTTGCTGCATGGCAAATCATGCTGTAGAAAGGAGTGATCCCAATGCCGCCGGCAATGAAAACGGCAGGAATGGTTGGATCTTCATGCAAAGTAAAATTTCCTGTCGGGCCTGCAAATTTCACTTCACTGCCGATAGGGAGCGTATTTAATACGCGTTTATAGGCTGAATGTTGAATGCGCATCGCAATAGCGAGATAGTCATCGTCAGGTGTACTTAGCAGTGAAAATCGTCTCGTAATTCCACTTGCATCTGTTTCAGAGGGGTTAATAAGGGTAAAGCCTGCATATTGACCAGGTTTAAAAGTTAACCCTGCTGGTTTTTCGAATATGAATAATCGGGTGCCTGCTGCCACATCGTGGCGGTCGATTAATTTGATAAGATGGAGAGGCATATTGTTCTCTTATAAAGGAATAATAGGGGATTATTTTAGACAGATAAGAAATTAATTCAATGATTAAAGAGAGGAGGTGCCGACATTAGGTTTTGGATTTGAAGGTGCCCGAATATTCTTTTCAATTCGGTATTTATTTACTAATTCGATATTTTTCATTTGTTCTTCATTATTAGGGAAGAGGTAGCAAGCTTCTAAGGTCTCAAGAATCTCATTCACTTCAGATTTTTGAGGCTTAAAATTCTTTTCTTGCTGCAAGTGCACCAATAATTTAATGGCTTCTCGGACATCTTCTTTGCCGCTGTTTGAAAAAGGAGTTGGATCTAATTCTTGAAAAAGTACAATTAGGTCTTCTATTAATTTAGCCATTGTATTAATCTCTTTTTCCTCGTTTTTTTATAGTATATCAACTAATTATAAAGAGAAGCTTAAATGGAACAAGATCCTATCGTCAATAATCTTCCTAAACTTCAATGGGCCTGCCGTCGGGGTATGCTGGAACTTGATGTTTTATTAGGAAATTTTTTAAAGGAAGCCTATCCCAGCTTATCCCTTGAAGATAAAAAAATATTTGTTGAGCTGTTAAGTTGCGCAGATACTGACTTATTTGACTGGTTATTAGGGTATGCAAGCCCAACGGATGAAAGACTAGCAAGGATAACGGAAGCTATACGCCAGCATGCACGCGATCGAATTTAAGCTACAACCTTCAAAAAAATATCTCATCTTGCTTACTATCCTATTAGCTGTTAGCTCGATGATTGTGCTTTCCTTACCTTTTAATCTAGGGGTGAAGATCATCGGGTTATTATTCGTGGGGTGTTACGGTGGATGGCTAGTTTGGCACGTAGGACTTTTGCGTAGTCCATGGGCAGTCACTTGTCTCCAACCGTGCGGAGAGAATCAGTGGCTGCTGCAAACCTCCCATTCTTCTTATTTGGCCGAGTTACGAGGGGATAGTACCCTTACACGATGGGTAGCCGTCTTACGGTTTAACCACCCCCAGCAATTCATGCCATCCTCTTGCATTATTTTTCGGGACTCCTTCCTAGAAGCAGACCTCTATCGCCAACTACTTATCCATTGTCGGTCCCCGCTCCACCGGGTGCGGTCGCCCATGCTCGTCAATGGCAACAAAAGTGAATAAGCCTTCCGCTACCTTTTTCGGTTCAGAGGCTAACAAGGCCAGCGTCCAAACTTCAATTTTAAACTGCATGGAAGTTCGGCCTACCTTCACCAAATCGGCGTAACAGCAAACGGTATCGCCGATATACACCGGCTTAATAAATACCAGGGACTCAATTGCTACCGTCACCGCCCGACTACGTGCACGCCGCCGTGCCTCAATACCCGCTGCCATGTCCATATGGGAAACCAGCCACCCCCCAAAAATATCACCATGTGCATTGGTATCAGCCGGCATGGCAAGAATTTGAATCGCCAGAACACCTTTCGGTTTAGACATAAAAACCTCTATCGTATTGGTATATTGATCAAAAATACGTTACTATCGTCCGCTTATCATAGAATACCAAGATTATCTATGCAGAATATTCGTAACTTTTCAATTATTGCACATATTGACCATGGCAAGTCTACCCTGGCTGACCGCCTCATTCAGCTATGCGGAGGGTTAAGTGAGCGGGAAATGCAAGCGCAAGTGCTGGATTCAATGGATCTTGAGCGCGAACGGGGGATTACCATCAAAGCCCATAGCGTGACCTTGCATTATAAAGCGCGTAACGGCGAGACCTACCAATTGAACTTTATTGATACGCCTGGACACGTGGATTTCTCTTACGAGGTTTCTCGTTCTCTGGCAGCCTGTGAAGGCGCTTTACTGGTGGTGGACGCAGGCCAGGGGGTTGAAGCGCAGACATTAGCTGTTTGTTATACCGCCTTAGATCAAGGCTTAGAAGTGGTCCCGGTATTGAATAAGATCGATTTACCTCAAGCTGATCCAGACCGCGTCATCCACGAAATTGAAGATATTATCGGGTTAGAAGCCAAAAATGCGGTACGCATTAGTGCTAAACAAGGTATTGGCATTGAAGAGTTATTAGAACGGCTCATTACCGATATTCCTCCTCCGGTCGGTGCGCCGGATGCACCTTTACAAGCATTGATTATTGATTCTTGGTTTGATACCTATCTGGGCGTCGTTTCGTTAGTACGGGTAAAAAATGGTGTTCTAAAGACCGGGGAAAAAATGCAGGTGATGTCGACTGGTCGTTCTTATGAAGTAACAGGGATAGGCGTATTTACTCCCAAACGTGTTGCGACGGATAGCTTGAGTGCTGGCGAAGTAGGGTATGTTATTGCCGGTATCAAAGATATTAACGGCGCTCCCGTTGGCGATACGCTTACCCATACGCATCGTCCAGCAACTGAGATGCTACCGGGTTTTCAAAAAGTGAAACCGCAAGTGTATGCGGGCTTATTCCCTATCCACTCCGATGATTTCCCTGCGTTACGGGAAGCCTTGAGTAAATTACGCTTAAACGATGCAGCTTTATATTTTGAGCCGGAATCCTCCGAAGCCTTAGGCTTTGGTTTTCGTTGTGGTTTCTTAGGCATGCTGCACATGGAAATTGTTCAAGAGCGGCTTGAGCGTGAATATCATTTAGAATTAATTACGACAGCACCGACTGTTATTTACGAAGTGATCACAACGAAGGGTGAAACGCTCTACGTCGATAACCCCTCTAAGCTACCCCCCGTTAATCAAATTCAAGAAATCCGCGAGCCGATTGCCAAGGCTAGTATTTTAGTCCCGCAAAATCATGTTGGTAACGTGATTACCTTATGTATTGAACGGCGCGGTATACAAAAAAATATGATGTATCATGGTAATCAAGTGTCATTAGTATATGAATTACCGATGGCTGAAATTGTATTAGATTTCTTCGATCGTCTTAAGTCTGTTAGCCGCGGCTATGCCTCACTTGATTACAGTTTTTCACATTTCCAAACAGCAGATTTAGTGAGATTAGATATCTTAATTAACGGCGATCGCGTCGATGCCTTAGCTTCTATTGTGCATCGTGAACAATCACCATTCCGTGGTCGGTTAGTCACCGAAAAATTACAAGAGCTCATTCCACGACAAATGTTTGATGTGGCCGTGCAAGCGGCTATTGGTGGCCATATTATTGCGCGGTCAACCGTGAAAGCATTACGTAAAAATGTCACGGCAAAATGTTACGGCGGTGATATTACCCGTAAACGTAAATTATTAGAGAAACAAAAGGAAGGAAAGAAACGTATGAAACAATTAGGTAGTGTGGAAGTGCCGCAAGAAGCATTTCTTGCTGTGTTAAAGATTGATGAGAAGAAATAGTGAGGTAAACCATGAGCTTTGACTTCGAGTTAATTTTATTTTATGCCATTATCGTTTGCGGCGTGATTGCCTTATTTGACATCATCTTTCTGGCTCCGAAGCGACAGGGGACAGCAAAAGCAGGAAAAGTGCCTTTGCTTGTTGATTACGCACGTTCGTTTTTGCCAGTATTAGTGATTGTCTTTTTACTCCGTTCATTTTTATTTGAACCTTTTCGCATTCCTTCAGGTTCACTTGAACCGACTTTATTAACAGGGGATTTTATTTTGGTGAATAAATACGATTATGGTATTCGTTTACCTATCCTTCACACCAAAGTTTTTGGCCATAGCGAGCCTCAACGCGGTGATATCATCGTATTTCGCTGGCCACCTAATCCTTCAGTCGATTTTATTAAACGAGTGATTGGGTTACCAGGCGATCATATTAGTTATATTGATAAGGAATTATATATTAACGGCAAAAAGATGCCGCAAACTTTCTTGCAAGATGAAACAGCTCGCGATGAGAATGGAATAGAATGGCAAGCTGCCGAAAAAGAAGAAGATTTATCCGGCATTAAACATGCTATTTATCTTGATCCTACGACGACTTCACATGATTATCATGACATTGTCGTTCCAAAAGGTATGTATTTTGTCATGGGCGATAATCGCGACAAAAGTGCAGACAGTCGTTATTGGGGATTTGTGCCGGATAAGGAAATTGTTGGGAAAGCATTGGTGGTATGGATGAGTTGGAATAATGCCGATACAAAAATTCGGTGGGACCGATTAGGAACAATGATCCATTGAGATTAGTAGTATTATGAGTGACGAATTATCAAAAAAATTAAATTATACTTTTCGCGAACCTAAATTATTAAAGCTCGCCTTAACGCATCGCAGCAAAGGGGGTGATCATAACGAACGATTGGAGTTTTTAGGTGATGCGGTTGTTAATTTTGTGATTGCTGAAATTTTATATCAACAATTTCCCAAAGCCACAGAAGGCGAATTAAGTCGCTGGCGTGCCACGTTAGTGAATCGCGATGCATTGGCGGATTTAGCCAAGGAATTTGATTTAGGTCAGTACTTATTGCTAGGACCCGGTGAAATGCGTAGTGGCGGTAGTCAACGTTTATCTATTTTATCGTGCGCTATGGAAGCGATTATTGGTGCGATTTATTTGGATGCAGGTTTTGACACGATACGCGAGCATATTATCAAATGGTATACACCTATGCTACGATCGTTATCCAGTGCGGCTAGCCATAAAGATCCAAAAACATTATTACAAGAATATTTACAAAGTCGCCGTTTGCCATTGCCTGTTTATACGGTGGAAATGATAGAAGGTGAGGCCCATCAACAATTGTTTACAGTAAGCTGTCAGGTAGAAGGCATCAAAGAAAAAGTAAGCGGTAAAGGTACTAGTCGGCGCCGCGCTGAACAAGAAGCAGCACAAGCGATGTTAGGAGTATTGAAACTATGACTGTCAGTGCATCTGGTTATGTTGCAATTGTGGGGCGGCCAAATGTGGGTAAATCGACTTTATTAAATGCGCTGCTAGGTGAAAAAGTCAGCATCACCTCGCCTAAACCGCAAACCACGCGTTGGCAAATTTTAGGGATCAAAACGCGCAAAGATGCGCAGCTTATTTATCTCGATACCCCTGGCTTACACCACGAAGAAAAACGCGCCATGAATCGTTACCTAAATCGTATTGCCAGTGCCACGATTGCGGATGCAGACGTGATTGTTTTTCTGATTGATGCCACGCGTTGGAATAAAGAAGATGAATTAGTATTAAAAAAATTGCAGCAGACGGATAGACCGGTGATTCTGGCCATTAATAAAATCGATTTATTGGCTGATAAAGCAGCATTGTTACCATTGATAAATAAATTAAAAGATAAATTATCATTTGCCGCGATGATTCCTATTTCTGCATTAGACAAAGATAATCTTGATCATTTGGAAGCAGAAATCGCAAAATTATTACCAGAAGGCCCGGTACTTTTTCCAGAAGATCAGCTAACGGATAAAAGTTTGCGGTTTCAGGTGGCAGAAATTATTCGGGAAAAATTAATTTTAGCAACAGAAGAAGAATTGCCTTATACCACCACGGTTGAGATTGAGCAATTTGTAGAAGGCGAGAAGCTGACTGAAATTGGTGCGGTGATTTGGGTGGAGCGTCAAGGACAAAAGGTGATTATTATTGGTAAAAAAGGGGCGCGGCTAAAGAAAATTGGGATCCAGGCACGTCGGGAAATTGAAAAATTAGTGGGGATGAAAGTTTTTCTCCGTCTGTGGGTGAAGGTAAAAGCAGACTGGACCGATGATGAGCGAGCCTTGAGGAGCTTAGGATACGAATGAAGCGTGTTTTATTAGAACCCGCCTATGTTCTTCATCGTCGTCCTTATCGTGAAAGCAGTTTTCTTGTCGAATTATTCTCCTCTGAACATGGTCGCTTTACTGTGATTGCAAAAGGCGTTCGTAAAGCCCGTTCTTATTCCCAAGGTTTATTGCAACCGTTTGTGCCATTGTTAGTTTCCTGGTCGGGGAAGGGAGAGTTGATGATGCTCAATGAAGTTGAGCCGAATGGAGAAGGGAAACGCTTGCAAGGGGAGTGTCTTTTTGCTGGTTTTTATCTTAATGAATTACTTATGTACTTATTGCAAAAGTGGGATGCGCATCCAGGGCTTTATACCGTGTATGAAAATACCTTGACTGCATTGCAAACGCCGAGCTTAGAACAGCGGGTATTACGGTTATTTGAAAAACGGCTGCTGGAGGAGTTGGGCTATGGATTGTTGTTGAAAGCGGATGCAGCTTTGCAGCAGCAGATTGTGCCTGAGCAGTATTATCGATTCGTACCGGAGCAGGGGTTTGTGGTAACGGACAGTCAGGATACTTCGCAGTCTGGAGTGGTTTTTTTGGGGAAAAGTTTGCTAGCAATTGCGAAAGAAGAATGGCAGGATGAAGAAAGTTTACGGGATGCAAAGCGATTAATCCGGTTATTATTGACACCCTTGTTAGGGTCCCGGCTTTTGCATAGTAGAAGGTTGTTTGTGAAAGAGTGATAGCAAGCGTAAAATTACCCCTCTCCCATACGTGGGAGAGGGGATATATTAGAAGAAGAGGATCATGCTATGAGAAACCGTCCCATTTATCTAGGTGTCAATATCGACCATGTTGCTACCCTGCGCCAAGCTCGCTTGACGCGCTATCCTGACCCTATTGAAGCAGTCTATGCCGCTGAAAACGGCGGGGCAGATGGTATCACAGCCCATTTACGCGAAGACCGGCGTCATATCCAAGAACGCGATATCGAACTTATCCAAGCAACTTTACTCACACGCTTAAATCTAGAAATGGCTGTCACCGATGCCATGATTTCCTATGCAGAAAAAATAAGGCCAGAACATTGTTGTTTTGTCCCTGAAAAACGCCAAGAATTAACAACAGAAGGTGGTTTAGACGTCATCGCTCAAGAAGCCAACGTACGCGAGGCAACGACCCATCTGAAAAAATTAGGTATCGAAGTTTCCTTGTTCATCGACCCCGATATCCAGCAAATCGAAGCCTCCTTACGCTGTGGTGCGCCTACGATTGAGCTCCATACGGGGACTTACGCTGATGCTAAAACAGCCGAGGAGCGGGAAAAAGAATTACACCGACTTATCGAAGCAGCCCAATTTGCCCATCAAGCGGGGTTGATTGTGAATGCAGGGCATGGCTTGAATTATCAAAATGTTCAACCGATTGCCCGTATCCCAGAAATTAACGAATTAAATATTGGTCACGGTATCATTGCACGTGCGGTTTTCATGGGATTAGAAAATGCCGTTCGTGAAATGAAGCGCTTAATGGTGGAAGTAAGATGACAGTACGCACACGTTTTTCTCCTAGCCCAACAGGCTTAATTCATTTAGGTAATGCTCGCGCGGCATTGTTTGCGGCGTTATTTGCGAAAAAAAATCAGGGTATCTTTGTGCTACGCATTGAAGATACGGATGCAACGCGTTCAGAAGAGCGTTATGTAGAAGCGTTGCAAGATGATTTACGTTGGCTAGGGATAGAATGGCAAGAAGGCCCAGGCGTAGATGGACCTTATGGACCTTACTGGCAATCACAGCGTCATTCGATTTATGCAAAATATTATAAAATTCTGGAAGATAAAAAATTAATTTATCCTTGCTTTTGTACTGATCAAGAATTGAATCTTGCACGTAAAATTCAATTATCGCGCGGTCAAGCACCACGTTATTCAGGCACATGCCGTCATCTTTCTACGGAGGAGATTGAAAAGCGTTTAGCAGCAGGCCACAAACCTGCCTGGCGTTTTTCAATGCCGAAAAATGTTGTGATAGAGTTTGTGGACGTCGTAAAAGGCCCGCAAGCATTTGTAAGTGATGACATTGGGGATTTTATTGTCCGCCGTGCTGATGGAACGCCACCTTTTTTATTTTGTAACGCGATAGACGATGCCACGATGGAAATCACCCATGTCATTCGTGGGGAAGACCACCTAGCCAATACACCTCGCCAAATTATGTTACTTAAAACGTTGGAATTACGGATCCCCCACTATGGTCATTTATCACTGATTGTTGGGGATGATGGCGCACCTTTATCAAAACGACACGGTAGTTTTAGTATTCAGGATTTACGAGAAAAAGGCTATCTGCCCGCAGCCGTCATGAATTATTTAGCACGCTTAGGGCATACGACGGATACGCAGGAGCTACTCGATTTTAATCATATGAGTGAACATTTCTATCTGGAAAAATTAAGCCGTTCCCCCGCGCGATTTGATAAAACGCAGCTCATGTACTGGCAGAAAACGGCTGTACAAGCGCTCGATGTGCCGGGTTTATGGCGTTGGCTAGGAGAAAGTGTAGCCAACCAAGTGCCCGAATCTGCCCAGACTTTATTTGCTGAAACGGTGAAATCCAATATTGAATTTCCCCATGATGCATTGATGTGGGCTAACATTTTCTTCCATGAGAATGTGCATCTGGATGAAGCTGCATTAACTATTGTGCGAGAGGCTGGCGAACAATTTTTCGTGGAAGCAGAATTGGCTGTTGATAAATATGGCATCCAACTCCAACCTGTATTAACTGACTTAAAACAAACCTTAGGCGTCAACGGCAAAAAACTGTTTATGCCATTACGCGTTGCACTGACAGGTAAAACCCATGGCCCGGAATTAGCCCATATTGCGGAATTATTAGGTCAGAAAAAAATGACGCATCGTTTAGGACAAGCAGTGAAATTGGCTAGTGGAGTGTTGTGATGTTAAAAATTTTTAATACCTTAACACGGCAAAAGGAAGTATTTAAACCTATTCATCCCAATAAAGTCAGTCTCTATGTTTGCGGGGTGACGGTTTATGATTATTGCCATATTGGCCACGCCCGTACGTATGTTTCAGCGGATATTGTCATTCGCTATTTACGTTGGTTGGGTTATGAAGTGAATTATGTGCGAAATATTACCGACATTGATGATAAGATTATCAAGCGGGCGAACGAAAATAATGAAGATGTGACAGCGGTGACAAAACGTTTTACGCAAGCCATGCACGAAGATTTTGCTTCACTTAATTTAATCCCACCAAATCATGAACCTCGTGCCACAAAATATATACCGCAGATGATAACGTTGATTGAAAAAATCATTGCAAATGGTTGCGGTTATGTTGCGAGTAACGGAGATGTCTATTTTGATGTTCGCCGGTTCCCTGATTACGGCTGCCTTTCCCATCATGATATTGAGCAGCTAGAGAGTGGGGCACGGGTAGAAGTGGTGGAGGTTAAGCGAGATCCGCTCGATTTTGTTTTATGGAAATTGGCGAAACCGGGTGAACCTTCTTGGGATTCACCGTGGGGTAAAGGTCGTCCGGGTTGGCATATCGAATGTTCGGCAATGGCTATAGAATTATTAGGTGAGCATTTTGACATTCATGGTGGTGGCCGAGATTTAATGTTTCCGCACCATGAAAATGAAATTGCCCAATCGCAAGCAGCGACACAGCAAAAATTTGCAAATTTATGGATACACGGTGGATTTCTGCAAATTGGTAAAGAAAAAATGTCGAAATCGTTAGGAAATTTTGTCACGATTCGGGATGTATTAAAAGAGTATGAGCCAGAAGTGCTGCGGTATTTGTTGTTGGCAAGTCATTATCGGAGTGAGTTAATTTATACTTCCGACATATTAATCCAATCTCGCCAAGCATTAACGCGATTTTATACGGCATTACGCTTTTTGCCAAACGCAGAGCGTGTCACGAATACAGACTTTGAGAAACAATTTACTGCAGCAATGGATGATGATTTTAATACCCCAGTTGCGTTGTCTGTATTATTTGAATTAGCGCATGAAGTACAACGTTTGCGCGAAAAAGATTTACAATCAGCGGCAGCGCATGGGGAATTGTTGCGTTATTTGGGAGAGGCGTTGGGGATTTTGCAAGCTGATCCGGAGTTGTTTTTGAAATCCGGGGTGACAGTGGATGCAGCACAGATTGAAGCTTTAATTACAGCACGTAATCAGGCGCGGAAAGAAAAAAATTGGAGTGAGGCTGATCGAATTCGAGATGAGCTGACTAAGCTGCAGATTGCCATTGAAGATGGGGCAAATGGGACGACTTGGAAGTATATGGGAAAATGAGTTAACTCATAAATTTTTATCATATAATAATAACAATGAATTATATTTTTATAAATTTTTTTATAAAATCCATCTACTTAAATGTTATAAACGATAGGGTGGATTTTTATGAGGAAATTAAATTATGCAAGTTGTGAAGCTCGTCAAACAGCAAAATGTATTTTATTTGCTGCGAACACATTGTGTGCTGGCTCGGCTCCAACCGTTGAGGAAATAAAAAACCGAACAGAACATTTTTCTGCGGATGTTATCCGTCAAGTGGATAACGTCCTTTATTCGTTACCAGAAAACTTTAAATTGGGTGACCAATTATGGGATGATGGTAATTTGAAAATTGAAAAACATGATAAGCAACATGAAATAGATATCGTCCAATCTCATCTAGAATCCATTTTGATACATCAACAAATTCCTATTTGTTTAGGTGGGGATCATCTTATCAAGTACGCTGCTATCGCGGCATTAAATAAACACCTGCCGGGAGAGTTTGGTGTTATTTATTTAGATGCACATCCTGATTGTGAAGAAAATGAATCAATTTCATATTCATCGATTTTACATCATGGCTTTTTATTACCTCATTTTAAGCCTGAGCAGGTTATGTTGATAGGATTACGCCAGTTTACTGAAAAAGAAGCTCGAGCCATTCAAAAATATAACGGTAAGATTGGTATCATAACAGGGACGGATTTTATTGCTCAATCACTAGACTATTTGTTAAATAAAATTCTTAATCATTTTAAAGGAAAAAAATACTTATATTTTTCTATTGATCTAGATGGTTTAGATCCAGCCTCGGCGCCCGCTGTGGAAAGCCCTTATCCCGGTGGTCCGCTGGTTCAACAAATCCTCTATTTCATTCAACAGTTAGCAAAGCACTACCAGTACATAGGAATGGACATCAGTGAATTTATTCCTGCTCTTGATAACTATCATATTAGTGCACTTTCTGCAGCACGTTTATTTAAAGAATTTTACTCAATGGTAGCGAGTGATATTTAGAATGGGAATTCTAGATAAGCTGCTATTAAAAATGTGAGCAAAAGTGCTCAGGATTTTATTTCCTGCCCCGACGTGTTTTACCAACCACATTCGTATCTGACAGGCGTCACTTACCCACCTACAAT
>JAJPJH010000062.1 GCA_021324335.1 Gammaproteobacteria bacterium | reverse complement strand
TGGAACAACAAGCGATGTTGTTGAAACGTTAACTTAAACCGCCGTATGCGACACCGCACGTACGGTGGTGTGAGAGGACGGCGGCGTGAGCCGCCTCCTACTCGCTACGGTTCAACCTCTTTTAACTCTCGGGATTCTTTTCTTTTGAAAGGATGTGGGCTATTTATAGCCATAAGGTTATCTTAATATAATACCCACTATTTTGAGTATAATTTTGCTTTTTAATACATCCAATTCCAAAACGAGAGAGAATTCCGTGCCAAAAAATAAAAAAATGGCCCCCCTAAGAAGCGGCCATCAGCCTGTAATTGCTTCAGAGGAAGCAGCATCACACTTATATAGCGAGTTAACTACCCAGTTTTCTACTCTAGAAACAGAAGCCCGGCTTGCTTTTGAGAGTAACTCAACCAATGCTACCGCGCTTGCAACTAAAATTTTAGCAACAAAACAAATGCTTCTCGAAAAATGCCAAATGTTAAAAGACATTAGCCAAGGAGAATTAGCCAAGCGGTCAGACTGGTTATTAATCAAAGCGATTGCTTTTTATAGTCATCTGGATTTTTTAACCAATAAAAATAAAGAAGAAGTTTTTAAGCACTTACAACTCTCGCTTAAATCGATAGAGTCTTTAAAAGAGCCGCATCTTACTAACGAAGAGCAGAAAAAAGAATTTGCGGAAACAGAACGCTATATATTTTTAACTTTAGCACATTTATTTGATCATTATTGTCAAAAAGATCCACTAAGCATAAAAGAATTTAATCAATTTTTACTTACTTTTAAGAATAATCTTATAAAATTAAATAATCCTGCCTTAATTATCCAAGGCTATATTGCCTCATCTGCTTTGAGGCAAGGAAGTATCCCTGCACAACAACGTCCAATTGATCTTTATGAAGCAGAAGTATTATGCTACGAAGCAAGCAAAGTGTGGGATACTATCACTGACCAATTATTATCACGTTCAGCTTTAAAGCAGCTTATTCATGTTCAATTATTAATTGTTAAACAAAGTAAAACATTCCTAAATATTTTTCGTGCTAATCGGAAAAATCTAGACGCTTTTAAAGAAAAATTAAAAACGGAAAATTCCGTTAGCAATTTTATTCAATTAAATACTCTTAAAAATTTATATCAAGTTGTGCAAAAAGAAATTATTGATTTTTTGAAAGAAATCAAAAATAAGCAACCTGATTTTTTAGAAAAAACGGAGTTGTATTGGAAGGGAATATGGAACGTGACGACGCTCGTTAAGTGGGTGGACCATGGTTTTGAAAATGCCCTCGATTTCTGGCAAAGGAGAATTGATGAGCTTTCCACACCCATTTATGCCCATATTGAAGAACATAAGCATGATGTAAGGAAAATGAAAATAATGATTTCAAATGCTAATAGTGATTGGTTTAAAGCAATTGCTTTATTAGAAGATGAAAAAAACATAGCACAGGCTAAATTACTAACTATACAAGTGAGAAAAGGCCTGATTAATCAAGCTGATATCCTGGCATCGTTAGAAGATAAGGAAAAAAAGCTGGAGCAAAAAATTAAGCAGCTTTATGCAAAACTAGATGAGCTTAATAAGATAAAAGCGGAAATTATTAAAACAGCTGAGAAGAATTTAGATGATTTATTAATGGAAGAGTTAAAAAGAGATTATTTGGAAAAAGAAACAGCATTGGCTGATAGTGATAAAACAGCATCCTCCATCGTTTCTCCGCCACTCTCAGTCGAGATATCTAATGATAATACACAAGATACGCCTCAGCTGCCCCGTGATTTATTGAAAGAAGCGTATGGATTTTTTAGGAAGAAGGATTATCTTTCCGCAATAAAAGCTTATAAACAATTCCAACAATTACCTGAGTATAGGCAAGATATATTGAACCCAGTTAAATGTCTCCTTGGAATAGGAGATTGTTTAACGGCTAATGCAAAAGAAGAAGCAAAAAAAGGCAATGATCAACTTCGCATGTTCTATGAACAACAAGCAAAAAGTGAGTATCAAAAAGCGCTTGGGATGATAGAGGATTTATGCGCTACAGTAGATAAAACTTCTCCCCTTTACGAAGCATTGCTCACTTATCGTTATTTTTTTCGGGAGAGTTTGTCTCTCCCTGACGAAGAATCTATCGAACGAATTTATGTTAAGCCTTCATTTGTTGAAGAAAATCTCCTGAAAAAACCGGAAAAAACTAAAAAGTCTGGGATTAAATCTGTTAAACCGGAGCTGAAAAAATACCACCACTATTTAGCTATGCCAGAGCCTGTTACTTATATTTTTAGTGCCTTGAAGAATCATCGAAAATCAGGCAATAAAAAGAAACAAACTTATTTAACAGGTGGTGCGGTTCGCGATCTTTTATTAGGAAAAACGCCATCTGATTATGATGGAGTGACGGAATTTTCCCAAGAAGAAATTGCAACCATTCTTTCTGATCTTACTTATCAAGGACAGAAAGTAAAATTTTATCAAGTAAAAGGTAAGCATCCTATCACTAATATAGAAATTGATGGTCATCTCATTCAACTTTCGAGTTTTCATACCAATCCGGCGGATGAAGCCAATCCTAAGTATGAAAATGACGCAGCATTAATTGATGTATTGCAACGCGACATTACTATTAATGCATTGCTCTATGATTTAGACACTAATCAAATACTCGACTGGGTAAATGGTTATGAGGATCTAAATAGTGGCATCATCCGTCCTGTTTTATCAATAGAGCGCATGTTGGAAGACCCCGTTAGATTGCTTAGAGTATTGCGTTTCGCAGAGAAACTCCAGTTTGAATTAGATAAAACTATTTTGGATTTTCTTAAAGCAGGAAAACTTGCTAATGGACAAGATTTAAATGTATTCCGAACAGTTAATGCAGGATCATTATATTATCATGTTACAAAAACTTTCTTCTCAGGGTGTGCGGTGAATCTTTATCGGCAATTAAAAGACTATGGTCTATTGAATGTCATTTTTCCCTGTGTAAGTGAGTATTTGCATCGCAAGAATGACCCTACTTTTAGCTATTTTATCGAAATGATTTTAGATTCTATTGATAATCGGATTAATGCTAATAAACCTGTGAGTCAGGCCTTATTTTTTGCTGGGTTATTGTGGGGGCCTTTTTACGAGCAGTTCCAACAACGGTTACAGCTAAATGATGCCAATGATGTTGTTACAAGCGAGAGGATTTTTAAAGAAACCGTAACTGAGTTTCTTCAAAAACAATCCGAATGCATGCTTATTCCGTCTGCTATTCAAGGCAGAGTCAGTAGCTTATGGCAGATGCACCTCGGGCAGAAAGGATTAGTTCCTGTTTCGACGATACCTACTATCTCCGAAAAAATCGTCTATAAGACCTTTGCATTTTTCTTAGGACAGGCAGAAGCCCAGGCGAAGCAGAAGGTTGCCTATGCAGCTTATTACCAAAATAACCAGAAGGATGTGGCTAGAAAAACAACGCAGCTACTTGCTCCAGAGCCGTCTATGACGGATAGTATACGAGCGGCTATCTAGGTTTATCCTGTTGGGTTTATGCTAGATTCATGCCGCAGAACTTGCTACCATCACGCGATAGCAAAAAAAGGCCATCTCGTATGCTCGAAATTACATCCATGAGAAACTATCTCAAAGAACTTCAGTCCCGCCTAGCTGAAATTTGGGGGTATCTTTGAAGTTGATCAGAAAATTGAACGGCTAGCAGCCATTAAGCAAGAGTTAGAAGACCCTCAGATTTGGACTCAACAGGAAAAAACCCAAGTCTTGGGTAAAGAGCGTGCTCAGTTAGAGGAAGTGGTCGAAAAGATGCAAGCGTTACGCCAGGAATTGGTGGATGCCGAAGAACTGCATGAATTAGCTTCCGCTGAAAATGATACTGACACGCTGAATGCCATTCATAAAGATGTCGAAAAATTGACCAAAAAAGTTGAAGAACTGGAATTTCGCCGCATGTTTTCAGGTGAAGTAGATGCGAATTCAGCTTACATGGATATTCAGTCAGGCTCGGGTGGCACCGAAGCTCAGGATTGGGCGAACATGTTGCTGCGTATGTACCTACGCTGGGGTGAGCGGCATGGATTTAAGACTGAACTTTTGGAAATATCGCCTGGAGAAGTTGCTGGTATCAAAAGTGCTACCGTCAAGTTTGAGGGCTCTTATGCCTATGGCTGGTTACGGACCGAAAGTGGCGTTCACCGCCTCGTCAGAAAATCGCCTTTTGATGCGAATAACAAGCGCCATACTTCCTTTGCTTCCGTTTTTGTCACGCCGGAAGTAGATGACAATATTGAAATTGAGATAAACCCAGCCGATTTGCGTATCGATACTTATCGCGCCAGTGGAGCCGGCGGCCAGCATGTGCAGAAAACAGATTCTGCTATCCGCATTACTCATATTCCGACCGGTATTGTGGTGCAATCCCAGGCGGAACGTTCACAGCATAAGAATCGTGCTCAGGCTATGAAGCAGTTACGTGCTAAACTCTATGAAGCAGAAATGCAAAAGCAGCGCGCTAAGCAAGAAGCGCTGGAAGCAACCAAAAAAGATATTACCTGGGGCAGTCAAATTCGTTCTTATGTACTCGATATGTCACGAATTAAAGATTTGCGTACGGGTGTCGAAGTTGGTAATACTCAAGCAGTATTAGATGGTGATTTAGATAAATTTATTGAAGCAAGTTTATTAAGTGGATTGTAATTATGTCTGAACAAGCACGTGAACCTGAACAGGTTGATACACATGATTTAATCGAACAACGCCGTGCCAAATTAGCAGAATGGCGTCAAAAAGGGCATGCTTATCCAGCTGGATTTCATCGTAATGCTTTGGCTGCGAATTTGTTAAAACAATATGGCGATAAAACAGAACCCGAATTAGAAGCAAATCCTATCCATATCATCGTTGCCGGCCGTATTATGACACGCCGGTTGATGGGTAAAGCGAGTTTTACGCATATCCAAGATATGTCTGGTCGTATTCAGCTTTACATCCGCCAGGAGGATGTTTCACCTGAGATGTATGAGGAGTTCAAACAATGGGATTTGGGCGATATTATCGGGGCAGAAGGGCAATTATTTAAAACTAAAACGGGTGAATTGTCAGTTAAAGTTAAAAAAATGATATTGCTGACGAAATCCATTCGTCCTTTACCGGATAAATTCCATGGTTTGACCGATCAAGAAACACGGTATCGGCAACGTTATTTAGATTTAATTGCGAATGAAGAAACGCGTCATACTTTTATGATCCGTTCCAAGATAACTGATACGATTCGACACTTTTTAAAAGAACGCGATTTTCTGGAAGTCGAAACACCTATGATGCAAGTGCTGGCAGGTGGTGCAGCTGCGAAGCCCTTTACGACGCATCATCATGCGTTAAATTTGCCGCTTTATTTACGTATTGCGCCCGAATTATATTTAAAACGTTTAGTGGTTGGTGGATTTGAACGGGTATTTGAGATCAATCGTAATTTTCGCAATGAAGGTTTGTCGACACAGCATAATCCTGAGTTTACTATGTTGGAATTTTATCAAGCTTATTCAGATTATCGTGACTTGATGGATTTAACAGAAGATCTCCTGCGTAAATTGGCGATGGATGTCATGGATTCGACGACCATAAATTACCAAAATATCCTGTTAGATTTTAGCCAACCTTTTAGGCGCTTATCATTACGGGATTCCATTTTAGAATTTAATCCCACTTTAAAAGCAGAGGATATTGATTCACTGGAAGCAGCTAAGTTTACGGCGAGAAAATTAGATATTCCTGTGCAAGAGGGTTTTGGGTTAGGGAAGGTTCAAGTCGAGATTTTCGAAAAAACGGTGGAGCATGTATTAATGCAGCCTACTTTTATCACTGAATATCCAGCTGAAACGTCTCCGCTTGCACGTCGTAATGATCAGAATCCTTTTATTACCGATCGGTTTGAACTCTTTATTGCCGGCCGGGAAATTGCGAATGGGTTTTCAGAATTAAATGATCCGGATGATCAAGCCGAACGTTTTCGTAAGCAAATGGAAGATAAAGCAGCAGGGAATGAAGAGGCAATGCCTTATGATGCTGACTATATTACCGCCCTAGAACATGGGTTACCGCCAACGGCAGGAGAGGGGATAGGGATCGATCGCTTGGTGATGTTATTTACGAATTCACCTTCTATCCGGGATGTGATTCTGTTCCCTCATATGCGGCCGAAAGAATAGTGTGAATTTATTAGAAGCACTTATTACACTTTGCATTATTAGTATGATTGCTGCGGTGGCATTGCCATCGTGGCATCTTTTTTATAATCGAGAAAATGATACTGCCTTGCAGCTACAATTATTGCGCACGCTTCAGTTTGCACGATGGGAATCACAAGCTAGGCATGTTCAAGTGGGAGTATGCCAAAGCAAAGATCATCAAACGTGTTCAGGAAATTGGGCGGATGGGTTGCTAGTTTTTATCGATGATAGTGATGATGGTCTCGTCCACGATGCCAGTAAGATATTATCAGTCGTCCAAGAAAATGCTGAAAATGGTACGCTTTATTTACGTTCTTATCCTTCTTATCTAAGTTATCTGCAATTTTTACCCGAAGGCCTCATGCGGAGTCGCAATAATGGAACATTTTGGTATTGCCATGAAAACACTGACCAGCCAGCATGGGCTGTGACATTCAATCAAGCAGGCGAGACGAGAGTGTTGTATGCCGATAAGTATGGAGTGATTAAGGATAGTGAGGGGAAGCCGTTGACGTGTTAACTTTTTCATAAACCTCCTTATAATCCTTCGCAATTCTCTCCCAAGCAAACTGTTCTACACATCGCTCATTAGCAGCACCCATTTCCTCGCCAAACGAAGGAGGATTAAGCAGAAATTGAATCGCCTGAACCCACTCAGAGATCGCATTAGGGGGATTCACTAAACAGGCTTGCATGCCCAGCGTTTGGAGATAACGCGTTGCAGCAATATCACTCGCTATCATTGCTTTACCAGCTGCCATCGCTTCTAACTGTACAATCCCGAAGGCTTCTTCAAATACGTCAGGCTGTGTTGCGAAGAGGACACATTGAGCCTGGCTAAATAACCTCTTTTTCTCCTCTCCTCGCACATAACCTGTAAAAACCACACTTTTTTCCGGAATCGGCTGGCCCACTGGAAACGGCGTGACAACATTCAAGCCCAACCGCTTTGCTTGTGCTTGAAAAAGCGCTTCACCTGATCCTGTTCCTGCTATCACTAGCGAAGTCGTGAGGCCTTGCTTAAGAAGCGCTGCGTAGGCATCAATTAAAATACTAAATCCTTTCTCTGGCTCAAGACGGCCGATGGCTAGCAGATAATTTTGTTTAGGCTGATGTAAATAAGGCCGCCATGCGGCAACATCAATGCCATTATGGATCATTTGGCTTTTCATTTGTGTGTCATAGATTTGATGAGAAGCTTTCGCTATGATGGGCGTCAAATGTGTCACAAACGCTGCCTCTTGCAATATCTTCTGGCATCGACGTTTAATGGTATAGCGTTGGACGCGTTTGGAGTTGGTTTCTAAAATATCACTATGGCTGGTGATGATATAGGGAATACCAGCATATCGATACACATACATTGCCATGTAACCTGCTCGATAGGTACCTTGAGCGTGGATTAAGTCAATTTTTTCCTGTTGGCACAGTGTTAAAAGGGGAAGTAATTCTTTTTTCTTCGGAAACCACCGTGGCTTAAGGAAGGGGCCGCTATAGTGAGGAGTTTGATTAGCTATCATCACGGGCCCCAAAAGCTTATCACTTTTGGTATTTTTTTTCGCTTGGGTGTAGATGATCACTTCCACACCCAAGGGTTTAAGTGCAAGCGGAAGATAATGTAAAAATTCTGCTACACCGCCAATGGTTGTATCCGCATATCGATGGCATAGATATAATATACGCATGTATTTTTCTTAAAGTCCTTGATTAATGATGCGCCTGAAATTTATCATGTTTTTCTTGTAATTGCATTAACGTGGCTTTTTTCTCAGCTGGTTTAGCAAAAAGAATACCTTTTAAAGATTGCCTATTTTCTTTAGCTATTTTGTCCGAGATAATTGGTAATGTTTTAATTCGATTTTCAATTTTTAATATCAACCTATCATCTAGAGAATGCGATTGTTTTTTAAGATAGCCGCATAACGCATTAAGATCATGCGTAGACTGGGTAGAAAAATACTGGGTTTGCAGAGCATCATCTTCCTTTAGCAAAAGAGTTAATAGCTCAGATTTTTGCTCCTCATCCAGCGATGAAAAATCTTTTAATAAAAGCGCCTTCTTCTTTTCTTCCTGGATAAAATCCAGATGATGTTTGTATAAATTTAAATAATCTGATGTGCTTTTAAGACTATTAATACCGAAGGTGGTTTTGATAATGTCTGGCAGATATTTAACAACTAATCCAGGTTTTTGTTGCAAATGTTCATGACAATACCGTTCAGCATGTTCTTTGATAACGGGCAGCATTTGACTGTTAGCGAGCGTTTTCCTAAACATAGATTGGATGTTAGTCAATAATTTTTCTTGGCGAGCAAGTTCGCCTTTAAGAGCAGCTTTGAGATGCTCCTGAGGGATCTGTTTTATTTGTTCTTTTAAATGATGAATATTTTTTTCTAATTCTCGATCTAGCAAATAGATATCATGTAAACCTTGTTTATCCACTACTACTTGAGAAGAGCTTATTTCCATAGAGGAGAGTTCTTTGATAAATTCATTAACCTCTTCTGTAGACAAAGATTTAAACGGCTTAGATAAGAGTTGTTGTTTGGCTTCATATCTTTGCCATTCCGATTCGAATTTTTCTTCTAATTCGGCTGCGGTTGGTAATTTTCCCGCATCACAGGTGGCAAAATAATTCATGAAATCATTTATTTCCAAATCAAATTCACCGATTTCTTTTACTTCTTTAGCGATTAAATCGCTGCTATTTTCCGCATGTTCATATACCCTGCCTGTATGACTCCAGGGATTACGTACACGTATGAAGAGTAAATCACAGCCATTCGGCATTTTCTTAGTATGAACTTGTGTAATAGCGTAAGCATGTTTATCAACTAAGCCAGGAACATTCTCCGCGAAATGATTATGAGTGCCTGCTGTTATCAAATGCCCTGATTGTTTTAATTCATATAATTTATTAAATAAATCATATTGGGCTTGAGTATATTGGCCACTTCCCATAACACCCGGGACGTTATAAATTTTTATATTATTTTTCTCTATAGGAGCGCCCATATATTCTTTTAGTCTATCCATAACTGCTTGAGGGGGAGCAGGAATAAATCCTTTCAATTTTTCTATCATGGCTAAATAAGCCCGGCTATTGTTCTCTTTTGCTTCAGCGATTTTGACGAATTCATCATACTTACTTCTATAAGCAGGAATATTCCTAAGAATATTGAGATACACTACCCACTCTATTAATAACTCGTGGTTATCTGAAAAAATATCGTAGAGGGTGGTTTCTGCTTCTTTTAATGAGGCAGCTAATCTGTCTATTACAGGTCGTACCGTATCTTTTAACAGGGCTGTGATGGTAGCGAGATTATTTAAAGCATCAGGGGAGTGATTACTTAAGTCCTCAATGCTTGGAATAGGCGGAAGGTTCTCTTTCCACTTCCGTTCCCTTCCTTCAAAAGTAAACAGTACATTATTAATTAAATTTGCCACCGTACCGCCTACGATAATATTGCGGGAATCACTATTAAAGGGATTTTTTATATTACTTGGCGAGGCAATACGAACTGGTTGTGTTCTTTTTCCTGTCAACATGGTTAAAGTAACAGAAGGATCACCGCCTGCTCCATACGCGACAAGAAATGAAGCAGGATGAATAACAAATTGTTCTTTTCCTTTTTCACCAATGAGGGCTTGGTATTTTTTATTATCAGCATAGTGTCTATATCCTAATCCTGCATAGGCTTTTTCTAAGATATGCACCCACAAAGCCCGATGGTTGACGGTTAAATCACCATCAGCATTATAATGTTGTGAATTTTCAACTCGTACATAAATAGGTTCTAAGGTATGAGGGTCAAAAAATCTTACCACCGTTGTGCCATCATCTTGCTGCCGCATCATGCTCGTGATTAATTCACTGCCATTAAATTGCGAATCCGCATTTTCATCTGCAGCTAAGATAGCATTAAGAGAAGAAAGGAAAAAACAATCGCCCATGCCGCCTTGCGCGATATCTTTTTTCTGCGGACGCTCTGGGAAAAGTGTATCTTTGGTTGGTTTAAATTTTTCGACAGGTTTTAGATCCGATTGATACATATAACCTAGTTTTTTAATTCTCACTTCATGACCCAAATCCATCCTATTTTCTTCCCCTGGTTGTATGCCTATATTCTCAAAAGTAGTGACTTGTAAAAGAAAAGGATGCTTAATCATTCGATCTGGATTAGTTGGATCCGGATATTCAAA
Source organism: Gammaproteobacteria bacterium (assembly GCA_021324335.1). Lineage (GTDB taxonomy): Bacteria > Pseudomonadota > Gammaproteobacteria > DSM-16500 > DSM-16500 > Aquicella. The sequence continues at coordinate 2,761 of JAJPJH010000062.1, read as the reverse complement.
AGGACGTGCCAATACTTCAGTGGATTCTTCTAATATTTCTGCTAAGATTTGCTCTTCTTTTCCCTTATTGGTTTTTCGCTTGATAACAGTCTGTGTGCGTCCCTCTGTAATTTCAATTTCTTCTTGTTCATGAGAGGTATAATCTGATTTATCATGCTCAGGCGGGCGCATAAATAAAGGCAGTTTTTGTCCTTCTTTGCCCTTGATTTGATAACGAATCGCTGGCTCACCATACCAAATATTTGCGTCTTCAGGAATCCATAAGTTTCCCCGTTCCTTATCCGTTAACGAAGGTTTAAATTTATTAATCAATGGCTTAATCATCAACCAGCTCCTCTCAATTTTTTATTTGTAATATATCTATTATAGATTAATCTGAAAATTCATATCTGCCCTTTATGATTCATGGTGAGGTGTTTGAAATTTATCACCTTCTTCTTCTAATTGCATTAACCTGGCTTTTTTCTCAGCTGGTTTAGCAAAAAGAATATCTTTTAAAGATTGCCTATTTTCTTTGGCTATTTGCTCTGAGATTGTTGGCAATGTTTCCATTCGCTTTTCAATTTGTCCTATCCGTCTATCATCTGGAGAATACGGTTGCTTTGTAAGATAATCGCGTAACGCCTGGAGATCAGGAGTGGGCTGGGTATAAAAATACTGAGTTTGGAGAGTATCCAGTTCTTTTAGTAAAAGGGTTAATAGCTCAGATTTTTGCTGCTCATCTAGCGATGAAAAATCTTGTAATAGCAATCGTTTTTTCTTTTCCTCTTCAATAAAATTAAGATGATGTTTATATAAGTTTAAATAATCTGAAGGACTTTTAAGGCTATTAATACCGAATTTGGTTTTAATAATGTCTGGCAGATATTTAATAACTAATCCTGGTTTCTGCTCTAAATGCTCACGACAATACCGCTCCGCATGTTCTTTGACAACGGGTAAAAATTGACTATTAGTTAAGTGTTTTCTGAACATGACTTGAATAGCAGTTAAAAGTTTTTCTTTTCGAGCCAGTTCGCCTTTAAGAGCCATTTTTATCTTTTTCTGAGAGGTTTCTCTAATTTGATTCTTTAAATCATGAATATTTTTTTCTAGGTGCTGATCTATTAAATAGAGATCGTGTAAGCCTTGTTTCTCTAACATTTTTTGTGAGGAAGCAGATTCCATTGCTGCTAATTTATAGATGAATTCATCTGTATTGCCTTTGAATTCAGAGACGGATTTAAAGGGAGTCGTTAATATGTGTTGTCTAATTTCTTGTTTTCGAGATTCAGCTTCATACTTATTATTTAATTCTACTTCAGTCGGTAATTTTCCAAATGAATAGGAATCAAAATAAGTCATAAAGTCATTTAGTTCTACATCAAATTCAGGAACAAATTTTTCTTCTTTAGCAATTAAGTCTATTTCATTTGTTGCAAGTTCATATACTCTGCCTGTGTGACTCCAAGGATTACGCACCCGGATAAACATTAAACGGTTGCCATGTAATGTTTCTTTTTCTATTAGCTGAGTAATGGAATAACCATGTTGCGAAACTAAACCAGGAACATCTTCTTTAAAATTAGTAGGAGTGCCGGTTGTTAATAAATGACCTGATTTTTTTAATGCCGTTAGCTTATCAAACAGATCATATTGCTCTTTGGTATAGTGGCCACTTCCTATTATGCCCGGAAATTTATAAATGCTTCTGCCATTCACCTCTTGAGGAGTAACATATTCTTTGAGTTTAGCAATCACAGCGGGGGAGGGAGGTGGCATCAGTTTTTCGAATTCTTTTATCATGGTCAGATATTCATGGTTATTACTTGGTGCATAAGCGCCGTTATTTGAGGGATTGATAATTTTACCGAATGCTTCGGCCGTGTTTTGATATTCCGGAAAATGATGAATGATAGTGAGATAAGCTATCCATTCTGTTAGTAAATTTGTATCTTGTGAAAAAGTATCGTAGGTTGGTTTATTTAGTAATTCTTTAAACCATTGAGGCGGATTAGAACTATTAACGGCAAGCTGAAGAACATTTTTAAATGTCGTTAGGAGGTAAGAGAAGTTATTTAATGCGTCCGGTAATTGTTTTTTTAAGTCTTCTGTGCTTGGAATAGCAATATTATCTTTTAATTTGTAGTCATTGCCTGTAAAACTATAAAACGTATCATAACATAACTGTTGTGTTGTACTAATAATCAGAATTTGCGATTCCTCATCAAAAGGGGTTGTTTTAGTTATCTTTGGCATCCGCATCCTTTCTGCTTTTTTTCCTGTTAACATCCTTAACGCAACATGTGAATGACCGCCGTCTCCATAGGCAGCAAGGAAAGAAGCAGGTTGAAGCATGAATTTTTCTTTTCCTTCACCTGATACCGCTTGATTATTTGCGTTAGCAGCATAAAGCTTGTAGCCGAGTGCGGCATAGGCTTTTTCTAAAATATGTACCCAAAGTGCACCATGGCGTACAGTCGAATCACCATCCTCATCATAAAGCTGTGAATTCTCTACTCGTATATAAATGGGTTCGAATGTAACAGGATCGAAAAACCTCACGATAGTGCTATCTTGTTCTTGTTTCATCATATTCATGATAAATTCACTGCCACTTATTTGGGCATGATCACTTTCATCTTCTGCTAAGATGGTGTTGAGTGCTGAGAGGAAAAAACAATCTCCCATGCCTGCTTGTACAATATCTTTTTTTTCTGGTGGATGAGGAAAGAGAGGTGCTTTTGATGATTTAAATTTCTCTATTGGTTTTAAATCGGAT
>JAJPJH010000022.1 GCA_021324335.1 Gammaproteobacteria bacterium | reverse complement strand
TTACTACTTCTATTAACTCATCCTTGGAAGAAACAATCTTCACCCCACCTGCTTTACCGCGGCCACCCGCATGCACTTGGGCTTTTACCACCCAGCGGGGGTTAGAAAGAGTACTAGCAATAGCAACAGCTTGTTCTACATTAGCGGCAACCTCGCCTCGGGAAACAGGTAATCCATATTCTGCTAGTAATTGTTTGGATTGGTATTCGTGTAAATTCATTGGTGTTTATACCTCGAGTATTAAGCGTGTGGGATCTTCAAGTAATTCTTTAATGGTGGCCAAGAAAGTAACTGATTCTTTGCCATCAATTAATCGATGGTCATAGGAAAGAGCGACATACATCATCGGCCGAATAACGATTTGGCCGTTTTCCGCGACAGGACGTTCTTGGATTTTATGCATACCCAAGATCGCGCACTGAGGAGAATTCAAAAGCGGCGTTGCCATCAGCGAACCAAACACTCCCCCATTGGTAATGGAGAAGGTACCACCTTGCATTTCTTCCATGGACAATTTACCTGAACGAGCTTTTTCAGCATATTCAGCAATCTTCGCTTCGATTTCGGCCATGCTCATCTTATCCGTATCGCGTAAAACAGGAACGACTAAGCCACGCTCGGTAGAAACAGCGACGCCAATGTCATAATAACCATGATAAACAATGTCATTGCCATCGAGAGAAGCATTCACTACAGGTGAACGTTTCAAAGCTTCCACGCAAGCTTTCACGAAAAAGGACATAAATCCTAAACGAACTTTATGAACTTTTTCGAATTTTTCTTTGTAACGATTACGAATGTCTATCACATGCTGCATGTTGATTTCATTAAACGTCGTCAACATTGCCGTGTTTTGAGTCACTTCTAATAACCGTTCCGCGATGCGCGCGCGAATACGTGTCATAGGAACGCGTTTTTCAGGACGAGCACCAGTCGGTAAACTAACAGATGCAGGAGCAGCAGTTTTGTCACCGATAAACGACATAACATTTTCTTTCGTCACACGACCACCTTTACCCGTACCGCTCACCCGAGAAATATCCACATCATGCTCGGCGGCGACACGGCGTGCTGCAGGGCCAGCAGAAGTAGAAGCAGCAGCTTCCGCTTTTGGCTGCTGCGCTTGCGGCTTTTCTTCAGTTGCTTTCACAGCCGCCTTTGCGCCGGCTGCATCAATCACAGCCAGAACGGCTTCGGAATGCACCGTACTGCCAGTTTGCTTGAGAATTTCCTTTAAAACGCCATCGATTGGCGCAGGAACTTCAAGCATAACTTTATCTGTCTCAAGGTCGACAATATTCTCGCCTTGAGAAATCGAATCGCCGACTTTTTTATGCCAAGTTGACACAGTTGCATCTGATACCGATTCGGGTAATAGCGGAACTTTTACTTCTATTGCCATGGTCGTTTCCTTAATTTATTTTAAAGCTTCAGCAACAAGTGCTTCTTGCTCTTTTTCATGAACCTGATGATAACCCACTGCAGGCGAAGCTGCGGCTGGTCTACCCACATATCGTAACACTTGTCCTTTGCCCAGGACCTCGCTAATGGAAAATTGCATGTTTATCCACGCACCCTGGTTTTGCGGTTCCTCTTGGCACCATACCACATCTTTAACATGGCGATAGGGTGCCAAAAGCTGCCGGCAGTCTTCCGTTGGGAAAGGATACAACTGCTCGATACGCAAGATGACGATATCATCACGCTTCATCTCACGCCGCTTTTCCAATAATTCGTAATATAGCTTACCGCAGCAAAATACAACACGTTCCACCTTCTTAGCATCTACCTTATCTACCTCGGGGAGCACTAACTGGAAGCCACCTTCAACAAGGTCAGTCAAACTTGAGACGGCTAAAGGATGGCGTAAGATACTTTTGGGTGTCATAATGATCAATGGCTTGCGATAAGGTTGCAACATTTGACGACGCAAGAGGTGGAAAATTTGCGCTGGTGTAGAAGGAACACAAACTTGCATATTATCCTGAGCACATAATTGCAAATATCGTTCTAACCGTGCAGAGGAATGCTCCGGCCCCATGCCCTCATAGCCATGCGGTAATAACATGACCAGGCCACATAACCTCCCCCACTTTTGCTCGCCTGAACTAATAAACTGATCGATGACAACTTGAGCACCGTTTGCAAAATCACCAAATTGTGCTTCCCAAAGCACTAAGAAATTCGGCTCCGCTGTAGAATAACCATATTCAAAAGCTAATACTGCTTCTTCTGATAATAATGAATCTACAATATTAATTTGGGCTTGTTTATCAGAAATATGACTTAAAGGAATATATATCTCATCCGTTTGCTGATCATGCAGTACAGCATGACGATGTGCAAACGTACCACGAGCAGAATCTTGTCCGCATAAACGAATGGGATAGCCTTCCTCTAAAAGCGTGGCGTACGCCATGGTTTCAGCATAACCCCAATTAATCGGCAGTTCGCCATCTGTCATTTTCTGACGTGCTTCCAGCATTTTTTTAACTTGGGGTTGGACGACAAACCCTTCTGGTAACCTATCTAATCGTTTGCCAATTTGTTTTAACTGCTTAAGTGGTACAGCTGTTTTTGTTTTCGTATCTTTCCATTGTATATCAGTAAATTTATCCCACTCAGCCGCAAATTCTGAAGAAGGTTGACCCGTATTTACTTTTACGACTGCTTTACCTTCGTCTAACATTTTACGATACGCCTCTGCCATTTTTTTCTCAGCCTGCTCTTCGATAAGCCCTTCTTGAAGCAGTTTTTTGGCATAGATAACATAGGTTGCTGGCAAAGATTTAATCGATTTGTACATCAGAGGTTGGGTAGCAGAAGGTTCATCTGCTTCATTATGACCATGGCGGCGATAACATACTAAATCAATCACCACATCGCGCTTAAAAGTGTTACGGTAATCAATAGCAAATAAGGCGGCAAAGTAAACTGCTTCTGGATCATTGGCATTGACGTGTAAAATAGGGGGTTCCACCATTTTTGCTACATCCGTGCAATATAAGGTTGAGCGAGAATCTTTTGGATTGCTGGTGGTAAAGCCAACTTGATTATTAATCACAATATGAATCGAACCACCCACTGTAAACCAACGTGCTTGGGACATGTTAAAGGTTTCCATCACGACACCTTGCCCAGCAAAAGCGGCATCTCCGTGCAATTGGATAGGGAGAACATGCTGCTTTTCAGCATCATGGCGACGACGTTGTCTGGCGCGAACAGAACCCTGTACGACAGGAGAAACAATTTCTAAGTGAGAGGGATTAAATGCTAATGCTAAATGCACCGAGCCACTATCAGTCATCACCTCGGATGAATAACCAAGATGGTATTTGACGTCACCCGAGTGGGTAGTTGAAATACCTGTGCCCTCAAAAGCTGCAAAAATAGCAGTTGGTTTTTTACCTAAAATATTGACTAATACATTGAGACGACCACGGTGGGCCATACCAATGATAATTTCTTTCATCCCATTCTTAGCGCTACGATTCACAATCGCATCGAGTAGTGGGATTAAGGCATCACCGCCTTCAAGTGAAAAACGTTTTTGACCAACATATTTAATACCTAGATATTTTTCTAGACCATCTGCTGCGACTAGTTGAGCTAAAATACGACGTTTTTCCTCGGCTGTAGGAGAAAAATTCACCCAACTCTGTGCCGCCGATTTATTTTCAATGCGTTGCCGTATCCACTCAACTTCTTCCGGACGGTCAATATGCATATATTCAAAACCAATCGTGCCGCAATAAATTTGCCGTAACTCTTGGTAAATTTCACCTAACGTGGCTGTTGCCTTATTAAGCCCTGCAAACGAAGCGACATCAAATGTTTTCTTTAAGTCCTGCTCAGAAAAACCATAATAAGATAATTCCAGCATGGCATTATGAAAACCTTTGGCTAACCCCAAGGGATCGGTATTAGCATGCAAATGGCCAAGGCGCCGATAAGCAGAAATTAACTCAACAACACGTTCTTGCTGCTGATTATATTGGGTTTCCACACCCGATACAGGAAAGGCTCTTGCTGACTGCTTAGCTAATTGTAAAAATTCTTCTCGCACAGCAGCATGAGAAACATCTGCCGCATTACTACTGGCTTGCTTTAATAAATTATCAAAATATTGACGCCACTCCGGCGCCACTTCTTGCGGGTTAGTTAAGTATTTTTCGTAAAGGTCCTCGATATAGCCTTCACTACCAGCGGCTAGATACGAATCTTGCCAAAGGTCTTGCATAGGTTTGGGATGAGTTTTCATGTTAATTAAACCGATTCTTCCAGAATTTTATCTTTAATATGGTTAATAGCTTCAAATGGGTTCAATTCTTTTGGACATACATCAACGCAGTTCATGATACCGCGGCAACGATATAAGCTAAATTGATCCGCTAAATCAGCCAGACGTTCTTCGGTTGTGGTATCACGGCTATCGGCGATAAATCGATAGGCTTGTAATAAGGCAGCAGGGCCTAAATATTTATCGGGATTCCACCAAAAAGAAGGACAAGCGGTGCTGCAGCAAGCACACAGAATACATTCGTAAAGACCATCTAATTTTGCGCGCTCTTCGGGCGATTGCAGACGTTCAGTGGCGGGTGCGGGTTCATTATTTTGTAGATAGGGTTTGGCTTTTTCGTATTGCTCATAAAATTGCGTCATATCGACAACTAAGTCCCGAATGACAGGTAAGCTCGGCAGCGGCCGAATCACAATGGGTTGTTGTAAACCAGCTATATGGGTCGTACAAGCCAAGCGGTTTTTGCCATTAATATTCATGGCATCGGAACCACATACACCTTCACGACAGGAACGTCGTAAAGTCAAGGTTTCATCCATTTTATTTTTAATTGTCAATAAGGCATCTAATACCATGACACAATTATGTTCTTTCACATCCACGTGAAAATCTTGCATATAAGGCTTTTGGTCCGTTTCCGGATTGAAGCGGTAGATAGAAAAATGTATTGCTTGTTTAGCTGTTGACATGGTCTACCCTCTCATTAGTGGTTCTCTTCTCGGCTACTTAAATGAATTGGTTCCATTCCTTCTGGTTTCATATTCACTGGACGGAAACTAATTCTGCCATCTTCAAAATATAAAGAATGCTTCAGCCAATTCTTATCATCACGTTCCGTGTAATCTGAACGTGCATGAGCACCGCGGCTTTCCTTACGTGCTTCGGCACAATGGGCTGTTGCAATAGCCGTTGCCATTAGATTATCTAATTCTAGCGCTTCAATACGTGCAGTATTAAAACATTCGCTCTTGTCTTTGATAGAGGCATAATTCAAGCGGTCTTTTAATTCTTCTAACTTGAGGAAACCTTCTTTCATGTAGTTTTCAGTACGGAATACACCAAAATCATCTTGCATGACTTTTTGTAAAGCAGTACGAATTTCATCGACGCTTTCACCTTTTTGGTTACCGTTCCAACGGTACACACGGGATAAAGCTTGTTCGATGTCAGACTCACTGGCTTCATTGAAATGCAAACCCTCCGTGATGCTTTCTTTTACATGTAACCCAGATGCGCGGCCGAAAACAACGAGATCGAGCAAGGAATTCGCACCTAACCGATTTGCACCGTGTACGGAAACGCATGCGCACTCACCCGCAGCATATAAGCCATTGACGACTTGGTCTTCGCCTTTTGCATTTTGGGTAATCACTTGGCCATGATAATTGGTGGGAATGCCGCCCATTAAATAGTGGCAGGTAGGCACGACGGGGATAGGTTCTTTGACTGGATCCACGCCAGCAAATGTCATGGCTAATTCACGTATGCCTGGTAAGCGGGTTTTGATTAATTCTTCACCTAAGTGATCGGCTTTTAACAGCACGTAATCCCCTTTCGGGCCTGCGCCACGGCCTTCCCGGATTTCAATCGCGGATGAGCGAGAAACGATGTCACGGCAAGATAGATCTTTCAAATGGGGTGCATAACGCTCCATGTAACGTTCACCGTTCTTATTGATCAGGTAACCACCTTCACCCCGTACGCTTTCGCTAATGAGTGAACCGGAGCCATAAATGCCCGTCGGATGGAACTGCCAGAATTCCATATCTTCAAGTGGATAGCCCGCTCTTAATACCATCCCTAATCCATCGCCAGTGTTGATATGAGCATTGGTGGTGGATTGATAAATACGCCCTGCCCCGCCGGTTGCTAAAATAGTGGCTCGCGCTTGGATGAAGACAATTTCACCGGTTTCAATACACATCGCTGTGATGCCTGCTACGCCCGTCTGAGTAGTGACGAGATCAATGGCAAACCATTCATTAAAGAAACGCGCTTTTGCCTGTAGGTTTTTCTGGTATAAGGTATGCAACATAGCATGACCTGTACGGTCAGCTGCACAGCAAGTACGATGAGCTTGCTCTTTGCCATACTCCCGCGTCGCACCACCGAAAGCACGCTGGTAAATCTTACCATTGTCTAATCGAGAAAATGGCAGTCCCATATGTTCGAGTTCATAAATCGATTGAGGTGCATTTTTGCACATATACTCAATCGCATCTTGATCCCCTAAAAAGTCTGAGCCCACTACCGTGTCATACATATGCCAGCGCCAATCATCTGGCTCAATATTGCCCAATGCAGCATTAATACCGCCTTGTGCAGAAACCGTGTGCGAACGGGTTGGGAAGACTTTAGAAATAATAGCCACATTTAAACCAGATTGGGAAAGCTCGATGGCTGCTCGTAAGCCAGCGCCACCGCCGCCGACGATAACCGCATCAAACGTGTGCGTTGCGGTTTTCATTGATTAAACACTCCATAAAATCAACACGCCCCAGAAAAAACAGGCGATGAGCATGAGTAAAATAAGGGAATTTAATAGGGCGCGAACCACAAAACAGTTTATATAGTCTGTGATAACCGTCCAAACGCCAATCCACGCATGATAAAAAATGCTTAAAATAAACAGCAGCGTGGCGACTTTTATCCAGTTTTGAGAAAACAAACCGTGCCATTCCGCAAATGATAGACCGGGATTGCACAAAAGATAAGCAATTAGAACCACTGAATACACAGCCATAAGGATGGCCGTGACGCGTTGAATTGCCCAATCGCGGAAACCTTGGCGGTTGACGCTTAATACGGATTTCACCATAACCAAACACCTACTAAAGCGATAAGTAAAAGAGAAATAATCAGAGTCAGTGCTGCAGACCGTCTGCCGCCTTGTAAGCTCGTGCCGATATGAAGATCCATCAGAAGATGGCGGCAACCAGCCACAAAATGGTAGCAAAAAGGCGCTAGCGCTATCCAAACAATCAATTTTCCATAAAGGCTACCTAGCCAGTCCTGTATGGACTCAAAGCCCGATTCGGTTAAGGAAAAAGCAAATAACCATAACGCGAAAGGGATAAGTAAAAACAGGAAAACGCCGGATAGACGATGTAGGATAGAAATGATAGCAGGAAGGGGAAACCGAATAGTAAAAAGATTCAGGTTTATTGGTCTTATATTGTTCACGTTTCGTGTTCCTTTTGCATAAAGAGTTCACTGCAAGTGCGTAGTGATTATATTCTTGGAACTTTCTTAAATCAAACAAAGAACTGTAATTTATGGTAGGATACCGCGCATCACTATGTTTAAATATACCAAATAAGAAAGACCACGGAGAACTTATATGGCGGGCAAAAAAGCAAAACTAATAATAGATGACAAAACGATAGAGTTTGACGTGCTTGCAGGGACGCTCGGCCCCGAGGTAATCGATGTTGGATCATTATTTAAAGAAGGTTATTTCACCTACGATCCTGGGTTTAATTCGACAGCGGCTTGTGAATCAAAAATTACTTATATCGATGGGGATAAGGGGATTCTGCTTTACCGCGGGTATCCTATCCAACAATTAGCTAGTCAATCTAACTTCTTAGAAGTTTGTTATCTTTTGCTAAACGGCGAGCTACCTAATAAGGAACATTACGAAGCGTTTTGCTCCCATATTACCCACCATACCATGGTGCACGAACAAATTCGCAGCTTCTTTAATGGCTTTCGGCGGGATGCCCATCCGATGGCTATTATGGTGGGAGTGGTAGGCGCGCTGTCTGCCTTTTACCATGATACCTTAGATATTAAAAATCCCGAACATCGGAAAATTTCAGCTTTCCGTTTGATTGCGAAAATGCCGACTATTGCGGCCATGTGTTACAAGTACTCCATTGGCCAACCCTTTATGCAACCTCAGAACCATTTGTCTTATGCTGAAAACTTTTTGCAGATGATGTTTGGTACGCCTTGCGAGGAATTCAAGCCAAATCCCATCTTAGCCCGCGCCCTCGATCGTATCTTTACACTACATGCGGATCATGAGCAAAATGCATCGACCTCGACAGTCCGATTGGCGGGATCAACCGGCGCTAATCCTTTTGCTTGTATCTCTGCCGGGATCGGGGCCCTCTGGGGGCCTGCGCATGGGGGTGCAAATGAAGCCGTATTAAATATGTTGCATGAAATTGGAGATGTAGCGAATATTCAGAAATACATTGAGCGGGCGAAAGATCCAAATGATAACTTTCGTCTGATGGGATTTGGGCATCGTGTTTATAAGAATTATGATCCGCGCGCGAAAGTGATGCGGGAAACATGCCATGAAGTCTTAGAAGCTGTCGGTGCACATAATGATCCTATTTTTAAATTAGCGATGGAATTAGAAAAAATTGCCTTGCAAGATCCTTATTTTGTTGAAAAGAAATTGTATCCAAATGTGGACTTTTATTCGGGGATTACCTTGCGGGCGATTGGGATTCCAACCAATATGTTTACGGTGATTTTTGCTCTAGCAAGGACCGTCGGATGGGTTGCGCAATGGAATGAAATGATTAGCAATCCTTATCGACTTGGCCGTCCAAGACAGCTTTATACGGGGCCGAAAGAACGGGATTATGTGGGGATAGAGAAACGCTAACCAAAATAGTGTCATTTCTGTCCTGGTAGGATGACACTATTTTTTTACTAATATGCCAAATAGTTACCCATTCACCCAATATCAAATAAAATCGCCACCCCACCATCTACCAAGACATCATTCTTTCCCCCGGCGGTGGTATGAATATCACGGGCTTCCACACGAAATGCGATGGATTTGCTAGCAAACAACTCGGTCCCGATACCCGCATTAAGATTACCCTGGTTATGCGCTTCATTACCATTCGGATTGAGTCCTAATATGCCAACACCTGCGAGCACATAAGGCTGTAGTAATTTAAAAGGTGAAAAATGATAGACAGCGTCTAATAAAAATAATGCTCCATCTACCTGCTGATTATTACCTGTTGAGTTATCTTGATCTGTCGTGAAAATGCTTACTAATGCTTCCGCGCCCCAATGCTCCGTTAAGTCATATCCCAAGGCGACGAAAGGAATACTGGTATTATCTATATGCCGTTTAGGATCAAAAGAATAATGACCTTCTCCAAACGAAAAACTAGCAGCACCTGCACGATGGAAAGCATAAGAGGTAGAAGAAAAAGTCAGGGAGAAAAAGCTGAAGCTTGCTAGAGCGACTAAGGCATACCATTTTTTCATGTTACTTCATTCCATTAACGACCGCGAGGCAGTCATTCTACCTGAGTTTATTATAAATACAATCTCTAGCCTAATGGCGCCCATCCACATAAAACCACGTGCCTTCAATTTGATGGAACTCACTTAATTCATGTATGACACACTTTTTATTTTTCTCATTAAAATAAGCACGAAATTCCACAAAACCTTTCTCTCCATTCAGGACGGTTTTGACAACATCCAATTTGATCCACTTTACTCTCTTCGCCCACGCCGAAGCTGCATGGGCATCAAAGCCATCTGCTGCGGGAGATTTCATGGTTCTACTAATATAATCAATATTTGCTTGCGTATAAGCCGTATATCGAGAACGCATTAATTCTTCGGGAGTTGATGGCATTTTTTGGCCAGAAATGAATATCCCACAGCAATCAGAGTAAATTTTACCGCTACCACAGGGGCAGTTTTTCATAAACTATCGGTTTCCTATTATTACAGATAACAAATATTAGTTAGCAGGATAGTCATTTTCTTTTACAAAATTTAATAATTCATGATCTTTTAAGAAAATTAAATCTTTTTGTATATTATTCATCACTAATTCTTTAACATGTTTATCCATATGCTGCAACAATAGTCCATTCATATGAGGTGGAGCGATCAGGATCAGCTTTTCATATTTACTTTTAACCCTCCCTTCATCCAATTCTTTCGCTACTTCTCGTGCAAAATGATCAAATTCTACTTCCTTTATATCTGTATGCGGCGAATACATACCTCCTTTATAACGACCTGGTTTATCACTCACTATTTCACTTGGCTTGAGCTTATTTTCAGGATGTTCAATTTCTTTTATCAAAGTCACTTTTGCAGGACTTTTTTGATAGTGATAAATTCGACAAAGATTAGAATTTACATTAACAATCCATATCATAGGAGTTTCTCTAAAAAATATTCTTATATTTATTATAATATTTTCAAATTTCAATTTAAACAAATAAAAAATGATTTATAAAAAATTTTCAAGAAAGGTTATTATATTTAGCGCTATCAAGTAATTCCTCTTCCTAAAAATTATTATAAAAAGGAATTTATTATGCAATCTGATCGCAGCAAAGAACTGACAACAACTCATCCAACCATTTTTGATGTTATTCTTTATCATTGCTCTCGAGAGATTGAATTCTCACCAGATACAGCTTTCCCATATGTGAAACGCGGATCTGTTTATCGTGAGGCAGGTAGGTATCAGGAAGCTATCCAAGATTTTACTAAAGCTTTAACGTATTTACCAAATGAGCCAAATTTTCTGAATGAACGGGCAATAACCTATCAGAACTGGGGTGATTTTTATATAATCAACAACAATATAACTGCCGCAAAAGAAGCTTATGGTCATGCGCTAGAGGATTATACTCAAGTCATCAATCTGATAGATTCCCCCCCGGCTTATTGCATGCGGGGAAATATTCGTGCTCTCTTAGGCCACTATGATGAAGCTATTGAGGATTATCAAGCAGCGCTCCAAAAAAATCCCTGTGAACGGCTTATTTTAAATATTTATTATATGCTGGCCAATACCTATCAGTATAAAGGCGCTAGTTATTATAAAATCGCTATAGAAAATATAAATATCGTTATAAAAAATTTACAACCAAAAGAAGCAGACATTCTCTCTTCTGCCCACGAAAAACGAGCAGAATTATATACCTTAATAGCTGATACCATCCCACCTGATAAAAAAGATTTTATTAAAAAATATTTACAGGAAGCCATTAAAGATTACGAGGCAGCCCTTCATCATGATCCTAAAAACGCAGAACTATATAAAAAAAAAGCAATTTTATATACCCGCTTAGAAGACTATGCACAAGGAAAACAAAGTTTTCAAAAATTTATCCAATTGAATCCTAACAATCCAGCAGCATATTGTCAGCGAGCGATATTTTTTCATGAATTAAAAGAATATGCAGAAGCTATTAGGGACTATGATGAAGCCATCCGGCTGAAACCAAAAGAGGCTTCTCTTTTTAGGCAACGCGCAATGGAATTTTATTATTTAGGGCAATACGCATCAGCTATTGAAGATTACACTCAAGCTATTGCTCTTGAACCTCAAAATCCGGCAAATTATCGAGATCGAAGCATACTTTATAAAGCTATTGGAATACTTGGCGAAGCTTTTATGGACGAGAGAACAGCTTATGATTTGGAGAAAAAAAGACATCCACTTACTTTAAAAGAACACCTTAGATTTCTTATCTTAAATAAACATGCTGAAATACAAAGCAGCAAAGCACTCGAAAATATTCCTCACGGCCGTCCTTATATTGAAGATGAATATACGCTTAGAATCCTCTCTGAGCAGCCTTCTAATAGAGATTTAGAAAATAAAGTCATCTACGTGTTTAAAGAAAAAGGTAATTGGTATTATACTTTTTTAACTAAACGAAAAAGCCAAATTTATGGTTTGTTAGAAAAAATAACAAATTACAAAACATATGAAAATATCTTAAACAGCAAGATCACAAGTGATGATTTTAAAAGACAGTTATATACATGGCTTTTTAACTATATAAAATCTGAATATCTTTCTCATCCCGATATCAATCGTTTAGATACGTTACAAACTGCCTTAATCTCGAATGGAATTACGGTTAATACGATAGATAAAACGCGGCAACTTCAAAGATGGCTGATAGGCACTCCTACTATCTTTCATGAGATTAGGAGAGAAAAACACCTGTTATCTGAACCTAAACGAACAGCCCCAGCATCGCCTGAGTATCCTAAAACTAAACTGAGAAAATGATTCAATTTAGCGAGTAGGAGGCGGCTCACGCCGCCGTCCTCTCACACCACCGTACGTGCGGTGTCGCATACGGCGGTTTAAGTTAACGTTTCAACAACATCGCTTGTTGTTC
>JAJPJH010000056.1 GCA_021324335.1 Gammaproteobacteria bacterium | reverse complement strand
ATTAGGACGTGTCGTCAATTAAGCGGTTGAAGTAAAATAACCGACGAAAATTTATAAGGAAGTATTATGCGTCGTTATGAGATCACTGATGAGCAATTTGAAAAAATAAAAGACTATTTGCCTGGCCGTAAAGGATATGTGGGTGTTACGGCAAAAAATAATCGACAATTTATTAATGGAATATTATGGATTTTGCGCAGCGGCGCTCCCTGGCGAGACTTACCTGAGCGTTATGGGAAATGGAAAAATGTACATCGTCGGTTTTCTCGGTGGGCCAAAACTGGTGTCTTTGATAAGATTTTTAAAGCGCTTTCATCAAATGCAAATACAGAATTTTTAATGATTGATAGCAGCATTATTAAAGCCCATCAACATGCAGCTGGAGCTAAAAAAAAGACATCGAAACTAATGAAGGACTAGGTCGCTCTCGCGGAGGCTTGTCTAGCAAAATTCATTGTGTAGTAAATCGATTAGGTAAACCCGTAGAAATTAAAATTACTGGTGGACAAATGCATGATAGCCGCTGCGCTAGAGAATTGCTTCAGAATAAAAAAGCAGACTTTGTAATTGCTGATAAAGCTTATGATAGCAACGATATGCTAAAAATGACTGTAGAAATGGGAGCAGAATGCGTTATTCCACCAATGCCGCAAAGAAGAGAGCAACGGGAATATAATAAGCAACATTATAAAGAAAGAAATTTAATTGAAAGATTTTTTAATAAATTAAAACATTTTAGACGAATAGCAACCCGATATGAAAAAAAATTATCACATTTTTTGGCGTTGACACAATTTGCTGCTTCCATGATATGGATACGTTAATTGACGACACGTCCTAGTTTGGCCTGATCCTCACTAACTTCGATATTATACCTTTGAGATGTTTCTTTCATCATGTCTTATTTACCATAATTTATATCAATTTTATCATAAAACAGCATTATCAATACAAAAGTTTAATATAAACCGCGGCGCAAAAAAGTTAGTCATCACTCAGAATGGGCTTATTTTTAGCTGATCGGTGACGCTCTCTAAGTTCAACATCAATATATTTATCAGTCGTAGCGCTTGAATTGTGGCCTGCATCATCGCGCACATGCTCACGCGGACGTCGCTTTACATCATCAGAAATTCCAGTATGGCGTAGCCAGTGGACTGTTGCTTCTACTAAGGATTCGGCCTCTTCTAAAAAACCATCTTTTTTAAGCTCATCCATCGCCCTATCAAAACAGTTCTGAACAATTTTACGAATATAAGATGTGTTTGTGATCGGACCTTTGCCTTTTGTTCTAGGGAGCAAAGGAAAATTATCGGCAGGAGAGGGGAGAATAGTCAATCCTAAATGTTTTCGCCAACGTTTAAGCGCTGATAGCATGTCATTGCTAACGGCAATTTGTCTCTCCTTATTACCTTTTCCGACAGTAGTAAACCACCAATTTCCATCACTATCACGCTGAAAGTGATTCATCATTGGAGACCATCGTGTGCTTGCGGTTAATTCGGATATACGTAAATACATTGAATACAGTGCCGACATTATAAAGAGAGAGCGCTCATGCAAGTCAGGGGCTTTTTCGGCCATTTTTTGTGTCGTAGTAATTACATATTCCCACTGTAATCCTGATAATTTTCTTATTTTTGGCTGCCCTTGATTTTTTCGAATAAATTTACTTTTTTGCCGAATCAATGCAACTGGGTTCATGTATACATACTCATCCTGGAGCAAAAAATTGTAAAATGTACTTAATATTGCGAGTAACTCCTTAATTGATCCATAAGAAATATCAAAATTATTTGGTACTGGCTTATCTCCAGCTCGATGTGCGGCTTTAGATACAGTTACAACAAACGGACGCCACTCAGCATTAGGGATTCGTTCACCATTTTTATCGATAAAGCGAGGTGCTTTTTTAGTCCCAATCCATGTTTTAGGTGGTTTTTGACAAAAGCGAATAAAGTTTTCTATGCTATCTCGTTTAAGTTCTTTTATATTCTTATTTTCAATTAACCAACTCCAGTGTAGAAGGCGTTCAATATCTCTTCTGTATGAATTGAATGTTCCGAGGCTTCCAATGTAATTTTGGAGGAAAGAAATTGCAATTGCAAAATCCTGTTGTTGTATTGAAGTAAGGTATGATGGCGGACAACATTTTTTTATGTTCTCGAGTGAATCAAACAATGGTAATGGGGCTTTTATTTTAGTCATGCGGTTTATCCTCCATGATATATCCCATCGCAAGATATTTTTTTAATCGCTTTTTATACATCTTATGTAACATAGGAACATTAGCGTCAACATAATCGTAAACTAAAATATCTGTCTTGTGTTGATGTTTGCGATGTAATCGACCAACATATTGTTGCAATGTTCCTTGCCATGAAATAGGTAAAGCCAAAAATAAAGTATCTAATCTAGGATCATCGAAACCCTCACCAATATATTTGCCTGTTGCTAAAATAATCCGTTCTTCATTCTCCGGCAAATTTAACAATGTTTTCAAAGCTGCCTGTCTTGAAGATGATTTCATTCCTCCTTGTAATATAAAAATATTTTTGACAAATTTATTTAATTTATCTGCTAACCACTGCAAATGTTGAACACGTTCTGTTAACAATAATGGGACACGCTTATTTTCTAACGCTAACAAAACATCATTAAAAATATGCTCGTTACGCTCAGAATCATTGGCTAATTCAGAATAGAGATCAGATATTTTAGGAATGGCATTTGTCGATGGGTAATGAAAGGAGGTTCTACGAACTAAAACGCGATGTTTTATTTGACTGGCGACAATTTGGCTTTTACTGCTCACCTGATGGTGTATGGGTCCGCATTGCATCATAATAATGGGGTGATGCCCATCCTTACGTGTTGGTGTGGCAGTAAGTCCTAGCACATAATGAGCGCGAGCTTTTTTTAATACTTGTTCAAAACTAAATGCTGACAAATGATGACATTCATCCACAATAATTTGACCATACTGAGTTATCTCTTCATTTACTACCCCTTTTTTTGACAAGCTTTGTAGCATTGCTACATCAATATGTCCGGTAAGTTTTTTACGACCGGCACCAAGCATTCCAATCGAATCTGAAGGTATATCAAATAAGCTAGATAATCGTTCTTTCCACTGATCAAGTAATTGTTGCCTATGAACGAGAACCAAAGTATTTCGTTTACGCTCGGCAATCATTTTTGCTGCAATTACGGTTTTACCAAAGGCAGTCGTAGCTGCCAAAATACCATAGCGATGTGGTAACAAGGAAATTAAGGCTTTTTGTTGTTCGGGCCTTAATTTTCCCTGGAACTCAATGACGAGATCTTTACCAGTTACTGTTTCATCGCGAAAATTCACTGTAATATTATAATGATTCAATAATTTTATTAGCTCATTTTGGCATCCTCGTGGTAGAGCGATGTAATTGGTAAATTCATCAGCGCAATTAATTACTCTTGGTTTCCCATAGGTAGACAATCTCATTGCTTGTGCGCGATAAAACTCGGGGTTTTGAAATGAAGCAATTTTTTTAATTTGATTAATTAAATTAGATGGTAGAGCAAGGTAGGGAACATACAGCATGTTCGCCAATACAATTTCTATTGTAGGAGGTAAATGACCAGTGATTTCTGGATAGATTGGCACAGATTTCGATGCTATCCAGGGATCAAGATGTTCGTCTTCGGATTGTGTCGAACGCACATCTAATAGACCACCTTGTTCGCTAAGTTTCTCTATTAACGATATAACAGATTGCAGCGTTAATGGACGAATACTAGATAGCAACCCCCAAGGGTTGGGATGCGGTTCCAGTGCGTCATTTAAAAATGTACTATTCCCTTTTTTCCGCCGATCTCCCTGGAGAGGTAAAGCAATCAGATTCCCAAAACCACCCTTTGGTAAGGTATCTTGATTTGGAAAGAGCCGATCATAAGATTCCATGCTAACTGTGTGACGCTCACGCATTGTTTGGGTAAGCAATCCTGTTCCTAATAATCGTGCAGATCTAGCTGCAATTCTTTCTGCAAAAAATATCCAAACGTGTGCGCCATTCCCTGATTGCGAACGTTCAAGCACAACTGGTATTGAATGAGAACGGCAAACATTTATAAATGCCATTGCGTCTTCTTGCCAAGCGCTTTTATCAAAATCAATTGCCAAGAAATGACATGTTTCATCTTTCAGTAAAGGATAAACGCCAATAAATCGTTTCCCAGTAAGATGGTCATGTATAATCTGATCAGTAATTGGCAGCCATTTACTGTGTGGACATTCACTGCATTTGATTTTTGGCTTACGACAAACACGTCTATCCCATTCATTTTCACACGCAGGAGAATATCCTGCTCTTCCATCTTTGCTTTCCCAGCGTGTAGCAAAAATATCGTCTCGACCGCGAAATAATAAACGATATAGCTTTATCTTTTCGTCTGTTGTTAGCTTTGATTCATTTGTTATATCTATATCTGATTGTATTTTAATGTCTTGTATTGGTATCGGTGAAATAGAATCAATATTAAGTAGCTTACGTAATTGTAAATTTTCATTTTCAAAATGACGGCATTTTTCTATTAATGCTTTAATTTCTTCGTTGTTTAGGGTCACTTCTTTTTCCTGGGGACTTTTTTAGGAAATTCAGTATTTAGTTCGGCTTCTATTTCTGCGATTGTTGGCAAATTGCCGCGTATTTCTTTAGGCAACGCTTTTGCCAATTGAAATTCAGATATGCCGATTGGTTTGTTGACGTCACGAAGCGCATATTCTGCTATGACACGATCTTTCTTCTCGCATAGGAGCAAGCCTATAGTCGGGTTATCTTGTGGTGTCTTCAGTAATTCATCTACTGCCGTAAGATAGAAGTTTAATTGTCCAGTATCACGCGGATGAAACTCGCCACGCTTTAATTCAATAACTACATAACAATGTAATTTGGTATGGTACATAAGCAAATCAATTTCAAAACGCTTTTTCGATACTTGCATGGGATAGTGCGTTGCGTATAAAGCAAATCCCTGTCCTAATGCCATTAGAAATTGCTTTACGTGCCCTAATAGACCACTATGTACTTCTTTTTCATGGGCATCATCTCCCATCGCCAAAAAGTGGAATTTATAAGGGTCTTTAATGGTTTCTTCGGCCATACTCGATTGAGGGCTAGGAAGTTGCATATGGAAGTTTGTTGTTTTTACTGATTTTTTACCTTTGGTTTCATAAAGCTGGTCTTTAATTTGGGTCATTAACATGCGATATGACCAACCATTTTCTAGGGCTTCCTTGGCGTACCAAAGCCTGATACCCAGATCTTTGACTCGCTCCAACAGAACGAGATTATGGGTCCAGGGCAATTGTCCAGGCAATGCTTGGACAATTGGTAAGGTGGGATAGCTTTCCGCAAATTTCCTCATACTATGCAGGTTACTTCTAGAAAACCCCTGCGTGTCTGGAAAACTTTTCTTTAAGTCGATGGCTAGCGCATCAATTAGCTTATCGCCCCAGTTAGATGTCTTTTGCTTTTCAATAATTAGCTGGCCAATTTCCCAATAAAACTTGATAACCTCAAGGTTTACCGCCAAGGCTGCTCTTAATCTGGCTGACTTGATTCGACCTTTTATTTCTTGCAGAAAATCTTTGTAATCCTTGGTAAGATACAGCGACATTTTTTTTGCCATTAGTAATATATCTCTTTGACAGCCCAGCCCAAATAATAAGCGTGATTATCAAACTAACCACGCCTATTGTCAATATCAGCATTATCCTCTATCATGCCCCATTGTTTTATATGAAGCGAATGGACATGACACAAGTTGCAATCTTGACGAAAAAGGAAAGCCGCTCATTTGACTCGCCACCTCAATTTAATGCTGATGACCGTGCACACTATTTCTCGTTGGCCAATACTGAATTAAAGCTCGTTTACGCAATGCGTACACCAACAAACAAAGTTGGTTTCGTATTACAGCTGGGTTATTTCAAATCCAACGGAAAATTTTTCACAGCTGAACAATTTCGAAAACACGATATTATCTATATTGCTAAAATGCTTGATATTCCGCCAGATGAAATTGATTTATCAGTTTATCAAAAGAAAATACCGTCAGATCACCGAAAGAAGATTTTAGAATTATCGCAATGGCAACCGTTTGATCTACTACAGGAAGAAAAAATCAATTCTCACGTCAAATGGCAAATTCAAAGACAGTTCTCGTCAAGACAGGTGTTTTTCTCGAGTATTGATTTCTGTTGGCAAAATAAAATTGAGTTACCATCTTATAATGCACTTGCCGAAATAATCACAAATTCATACAACCATTTTGAATCTGACTTGATTAATGTGCTGGCGAATAAACTAACGAATTGTCATCGAGAAAAATTGCGCAATTTAATTATTGCGGACAAAGAATCGACTAATAAAAAACTTCAACGCCCCAAAATAACACTATTGAAACAAATTAATCAGTCACTGCGACCATCTGATATTCATGAGAATGTTGAATCCTTCAAATTATTGAAAGAATTATTTTTTGAATTTAAGCCAATTATTGATGAGCTAACACTGACGGATCAGGCTACCGAGTACTTTTCTACGTGGGTACAGAAATCCACAGCATTTCAACTTAATCAATTTGCAAATAAAAATAAGTTATTTCTTCACTTGCTTTGCTATATTAAACATCAATTTTATTATAGGCACGATGTTTTGGTTGATATATTCCTAAAATCAGTCCGATCATCCATTAACGTGGCAAATAAAAAAATCACTTTAGCTGAAAAAGAAAATCGTAATGAACGCAATAAGGCAATCAAGCAGTTATCCGCTTCTAATAAAGACTCTCGTGCGTTAATTAAGAAGATATCAAACATTATAAATTCCCCTATCCTATCAGGTCCAGGGAAATTAGCTGAAATTGAATCACTCATCAATCATTATCATGACCTGCATGATATATCAGAAAATGAGCGGTTAGACTATCTTGATCAAGTGCTAAATAAGATCAGTCAAAATGAAGCTCTGTTTGATATGATTGAATCTGTATCGTTAAAACTTCAACGTAGAGTGTCGTCTATTGCAAAATTACTGGAATTTAATACTGCAACTTCAGAGACCAATTTAATAGATGCAATTAACCATTATAAAGTGTTTGATGGCGAAATCAGTAATAAACCACCACTCGGATTTTTGAGTTTTGAAGAAAGAAATGTTATATATTCCACTGAAAGATTAAGAATATCGCTATATAAAGCCTTATTATTTAAACACATGGGTGATGCTATTAAATCAGGGCATCTTAATCTTCTTTACTCTTATCGTTATAAAGCTATTCATGAGTACTTGATAGATGATCACTCCTGGAAATCGCAAAAGAATGCATTGCTCGCTGGAGCAGGCCTAAGTGCGTTTGTCGATTTTAATTCCGTCATTAATACGCTTAAACAACAGATGGATGATAAATATCAAATTGTAAATGAGCGTTTTCTAGCCGGTAATAATGACTATTTAACAATAGATAGCCAGGGGACAGTGAAAGTAACTACGCCAAAAGTAGATAGTGATGATTCAGAATATGTCTCATTTTTGCTGTCCAAATCAGGCTACGTTCCCATCTTAAAAATACTTACTGATATCAATAGTATCACCGCATTCACCGATTCATTTAAGCATTTCAGTATCAAACATAAAAAAATGAAGCCGAAACCAGAAATTATTTTCGCTGGACTAATGGGGAAAGGCTGTAATGTCGGCATTAACCGCATAGCAAATATTTCAAAAGGAATTAGTGAAAATATGCTAAGAAATGCGGTTAACTGGTGCTTTAGCTTGAAGAACATTCAGGCTGCCAATAATAAAGTTATAGCGTTGACAACTAAATTGTATCTTGCAGATGTTTATCGTGCTGATAGTAATAAATTACATAGCAGTAGTGATGGACGTAAGGTCAATGTTTCAGTAGATTCACTTTTGTCCAGCTATTCATTTAAATACTTTGGAAAAGATAAAGGCGTTACTATTTACACATTCATTGACGAGAGACAATTATTATTCCACGTTACTGTCATTAGTGCTTCTGAACGTGAAGCAGCTTACGTAATTGATGGGCTATTACAAAACGATGTCTTAAAAAGTAATATTCATTCTACAGATACGCATGGCTTCACCGAAACAATTTTTGCAGCCACACACTTTATTGGCACAGCATTCGCGCCAAGAATTAAAAACATTGGCGATCAAACTATCTATTCTTTTGTATCTAAACAAACTTATGAAAAACGTGGCTATAAAATTCTACCTAGTCGAACAGTTAATTTAAAATTGATCGAAAATCATTGGGACGATATTTTGCGATTCATGGTAACTATGAAACTTAAGCATACAACTGCCTCACAATTATTCAAACGTTTAAGTTCCTATGCAAAAGATCATCCATTATATCAAGCTCTCAAAGAATTTGGCCGGATCATTAAATCAATATACGTGCTCACCTATCTTGATGATGTTGAATTTAGGCAACGGCTTGAAAAGCAACTTAATAAGGGCGAGCTATCTAATAAATTCTCAAAAGCCGTATTTTTCGCCAATAACCAGGAATTTACTCAGGGTGTTAAAGAAGAGCAACAAATAACTGCCGCATGCACTGTTTTAATCCAAAATGCCATTGTATTATGGAACTACCTGTATCTGTCCCAAGTGCTGGCAAACAATCCTGATCATGCGGATCAAGCTAGAATGGCGGGTTCCATCAAAAGAGGATCTGTTATCGCATGGAGTCACATTAATATGCACGGTGAATACGATTTTACAAAGGTTTCAATTAATGATACTCAGTTTGATATGGGGAAAATCTTGAAGTTGAATGTTGTTTAAAAACTGAACTTCTACGAAACTTTAGACCCGCTTATGTAGTTGGAACCAATATCCGATATCTAAGGCTTCAAGTTTTAATAAATAGAAAGTTAACTTATTGGTTTAATATAAATTATTTCATTACCAGTAATCACGATTACTGGTAGATTGGGTCTTCTGGCCATGGCCGATTTTATCTATCTTCTCGGTTGTAGAGGATGGCTTAGGGCGCATATATTATGTAAGTGGCGAGAAATCTGTTGTTTTGCACTGATTCTCAAATATTGTTGGAATGGTTGAGCCAATAGCCGAGTGCTGACGAACTCGATTGTAATACACTTCGATATACTGGAAAATACTTTGTTTAGCAATTTCTCTTGTTGCACAGCGTTCCGTATAAATCAATCTGTTTTTAACTTATAAGCAAGATTACTGGCATTATTGAAGGAGTGTTGTTTATATATTTAAACAAAAATAATGGCCGGTAACAAAAATTACCGGCCATCATCATTCGCAGAGATTCCCGCTTAACATTAAAGCTGAGAAATTACTTTAACATATAGATAAACAGCAGGCTTCCCCGGAGTT
>JAJPJH010000098.1 GCA_021324335.1 Gammaproteobacteria bacterium | reverse complement strand
TCGTATTCGCGAATGTGTAACTGATGATGAGTACCACAAGCTGCTTCCGCAGTTTATACAGCTTTAATCAATTTACAACTGGAATGTAGTCTATCGAACGCTTACGTTGTTGGCAACATACTTCGATTTAATCTTGCTGGCATGACAGGTTATCTAATGAGTGCATTTTTAAATACTTATCTGATTGCAAAATGGAAATATAAAATGCATGGGAAATTATTTTGGATAAGAAATCTCACCTCTTCATCTATCTCAGAAATACTTGCCACTTTTGTAGCAGGTATTTTGACTTTTCTTGGATTGATCCCGCTAACTAAGATAATAATTATTATGAGTAATGCTGTTATTCTAAAATTATTATATGGAGTTATCGCTGTTTGGCCTACCAGCTTTATTGCCTATTTATTAAAGAAAAAAGAAAGCGAGATTACTATAAACCCAACGTTCAATCCTCTCAAATTTTAATACTCAATTTTTGCTTGTATAAGTACTGCCACGACTTCCTCACCAGGTTCTAATAACCTACTTTTAAAACAACTATATTTAGGATTTAAACACCTTATCAATAAATTTTTATCTTTTAACATAATTTGTCTAAAAATATATTTTTTTTGCTTATTATGAGAATACACTATACAAAATCTACCATTTTTTATTTTCTTTCCGACATCAAATACCAATAAAGCCCCTTTAGGAAATTTAGGTTCCATAGAATCATCCCACATTTTAATTGCAAATCCTTTAGGAGAAACCTCCACATCAACCTCGATCATCTGTTTTGAATTCATTCCTACTTCTGTAAGCAATAGAGAAGATAAGTTGGGCAGCTCAGTTAAAGGAATCTTCCTCCATCCAGAATGATTTAAAGAAATTTTTGTATCAGGGAAAAATATATTATCTCCAATAAGTTGGCTAACCGATACCATAAAAT
Source organism: Gammaproteobacteria bacterium (assembly GCA_021324335.1). Taxonomy (GTDB): domain Bacteria; phylum Pseudomonadota; class Gammaproteobacteria; order DSM-16500; family DSM-16500; genus Aquicella. The sequence continues at coordinate 5,591 of JAJPJH010000098.1, read as the reverse complement.
AGGACGCCAAAGGCAGCAAAGTTTCTAACTTAGGATTGGTATTTTTACCAACAATAATACGATTAATTACCTGTTGTGGAACCGAAGTTCTTCGAGATAACTCTCTTTCACTTAATTTTGAATTTATTAATAGCGTTTTTAAATTTTCGCTTAGCTTATTCATCGTTAAACTTGCATATTCTGGTAAAGGAATATGTCATCTTAAATCAAAATCATAAAAATATCTAAATATTCAGTTGACATGACACTCTAGAGTGTTATTATTGACACCCTAAAGTGTCAGACTAAGAGGATTTGTATCAATGGATTTACCGACCCTTAACCAAACCGCTAAACAATTTTATAAAATCATTCTATGTAATCCTCACTCTTCTTCACTCCAAAAACTTTCTTCTCTCGAACGTAAGCTTGTTCATTTCCAACGATTTCAACTATTACTCCAAATCGTTAGCACTATCTATGATCAACACTATGAGTGTTATTTTAATTTGTTAAAATTAAACAATGATATAAGGAAGACCATGAAAAAAGAAAATTTGGCGCAATTTGTTACAGAAAGCATTATTGCAACAGGAGAATATGATATCGAAGGCCTAGCCTATTATACAAATACAACAATAGATATTATCGAAGACATAAAAAGGGGGAATTTAATTTACCCATCTTATTATGTTATGAATAAACTTCTTGAAATATTTTTTTCTGTAAATAAGCAATTATGCGAAGAAACCTGGCTAAAAATTTTTAAATAGAAATGATCAAAATTTTTATAATGAGTGGTTACAGTTGGCATATAGTCAATCCTGAGGAAACTATATGCCTAACTGTCATCTTAACCTCCGACTCCAGAATTGTCTTTTTTCCTTCTAGCTCCTCACTTACCTCCTAATACCACTTGCAGCCATCGACATTTCTTCCTGTAATCGCAATGTAGAGCCCAGGCCCTCTATTGTTTCTGCCAATACCGGAATCAACTTGCGGAGTTGTTCCATAATGGAACGGTTGCTGCTTATTTGATTCATCTTTTCTAGAAAGAAAGGATCGGTATTGTCTTCTAATTTTCGAATAACCGTCTTCAATAAATCTGGGTGATGTTTAAAGAAAGTATGTAAAATCTGATGCCCTTTCTCATGGAGTAGTAGATTATGCAAACAAGAAGCACCCTGAGAGTGTTCGTACCATGTAATCGTATTAGCACCTCGCACGCCGGCTGTCTCAAAAAGAATGTCTGCGGTCATTGCTTTAGCTAACTTAGAGCCGAGTGTTTCTGACTTAAACTTATCAAACCATTTGCCCTTCATCGTACTTCCTTTTTCTAACAAGAAAGTAAACAAATTTAGGCTTTCTTCTGTCATCGTCAGCCTATAAATAAGCGACATATTCATTTCAGGTTCTCTTTGAAAAAGTTCTAAGTGCTGATTTAAGGGTGCAACTATTTCGGGCTTATGATGATAAAAGATTTTTACCAGCTCCAATCCTTCTTTAGAACAGGAGAGGTGAGCAACGATATACCAACTTAACTGACCAATAAATTCAATCTGTTTAGGATGATTTTTATAAACCGTTTTCAACAAAGCATGCCTTTCGGGAAAATGTATGAGTCTCAAAAACTCCTTTTCTGACAAGAAAGAGTAGCCTCTTCTGACCATTTTAGGAGTTACATCCATAATAATAGCACTTAAAATTTTACATCCATCATTATATTCAATCCACTTCCTAATGAACTTATCTTTATCCATATCAGAAGAATTAATAAAAAGATCACGAACATCTTGAAATAATCTTTCAGAACAAGAAACAAGTAGCTTCAGCACCGCAATACTTTTTTCATCATTAAATAAAGATAAAAATCTCGCTACCCCTAAGCGATCCTGAGAGAGTGCACATTCAATACTTCCACAAATGAATTCTCTCATCTCCTTTTTTACCAATACATTCTTCAAGCTATCATACATTTCCGGACGCTTTTCAAATAAACTCCTCAAGAGGTTGTATTGTTTCATCTGCAGAAAGTGAGCAAATAATATGGTAGAGTTATAATTTTCAAATAAATAATCTGCGGGCATTTTATTAACAATTTCTTGCTCTCTACACTTCATGATATCCGACAAATGGGATGGGTTAATTTCTAATAAATGCGCGAGAAAAGGCACTTTCTTTGAATTTTTTTCTAGCAAAATGGAAAGAGGTATAGTAGCCCAAACATCCTTTTTTTCCTTTAAAAGCCCCTGAATAAGAGGCTGATGATGATAATTAGATAACATATAATAAAAATAAGAACAGTCACGAGGTGCAACGGGTTCAAATAATTTTTCCTCTAAGAGATAAGGGATTAATTTCTCATTCTTATTTAGAATAAAAATTAAGCACTCTTTATGACTTATTTCTCTCTTTTGCATTAACCACAAAAGCGCTGGGAATGTTTGATTTTTACTTTTAATAGGCAAGAATAATTTATTGGATATACTTTCTAACAAATAAGGGCTTGCTGTTAGTAATTTTTGAAGGGGATCTATTTTTTCTTGTTGAGTTAAAATTAAATATGAAAATAAATTTTCCTCACTATTAGGCACCGTCTGTTCATATAAAAAATCATCTAACGCCGTCCCATAAAAATCTTTTAAATAAATACGCAGCGAATTCACATCAAAATAATTAACAATATACTTCTTCAACTCCATATGATTGGAGTTTACTTCACTAGGCGGCAACAATCTAAATAGAGATTTTACGGTTAAAGGTAATTGTTCACGAATTCCTTTCTTTAATAAGTCCATGGAAAAATTATTATTCTCGCACGCTTTCAACAACTCATCTTCAAACTGAGAATGCTTCTTGCTAACCTCTTGCTCGTTTAACCATGAGAGGTAATCATTAATTACCTCTCCCAATGAAGAAAATTTTTCCTTACTATCCGACACAGCTTTTTTACCTAATTTATTCAGCACCATATTTGACAATTTAAAGGCGCTCCTATCCGGTATATACCCTTCTATCAACTCAGTTAAAACAAGCTGACGAATGTAATATGCCTCAACTGTCGTAAGGAAAAATTTTTCTATCTTTTGTAGAAGCTGAATAGCTTGTGAGTGGGGAACAATATCAGCAGCATCCTTACCAAAATAAAACTCTATCCGGTCACTTAAACCATATCTACGCGTTTCAAGCGCATAGACTAATAAGAGTTTTAAAATAGGAAGTTTTGGATATTGTTCTTGGGATGGCAAATTAATAATTGGCATGGTTTAATACTCACTCTATTTTTTAAATCTTAATGAACAAGACTGACGCTACCCTCTCTTTCTGGCTGACGCTCTATCGTTTGCACCGACCCTAACGCTTCGATGACTTCTGCTAGTGTTGGGGCAAATGCCTTGATTTCCTCCATCAGGGAATTATCATTTTTTATTTGAATAAGTTTCTTCACCCATGCTTCTTCTCTGTTTTCGTCTACCTTCTTAAGGATTGCGGGTAATAAGCCAGGTTGCTGTTTAAAGAAATCGCGTAAAATATGACAACCCTTCCTGCTAGTCATCAAATTATAAAGGCAAGAATTACCACTAGCATCCGTTTTACACAGTGCTTCTACCGTAATAATTTTGCCAAGATTAATTTTTTCCCGTTTAAATGTAGCATACCATCTAGAGTGATGTGCATTTGTGCTCTCTGCTAAAGAAGCAAGTAAATTAATACCTATTGGCGTCCCCGTCACCCTATAAAGAAAAGGCAAATGAGTTTTATCTTCTATTTTAAGTAGATCTGATAGCTCAAGTAGTTCCGGCTTATATGTATAGAATAATATTGCTAATGTTACCCCATCATTTGATCTAGATAACTTAGCAATAACAGGAACCGAAGAATGATAACCTTTGAGATTAAGATAATTTAACTGAGCATGATTAAGGGTATATATATTTTTTAACAAAGCATGCCCTTCAGGAAAGCCAAGAATATTCAAAACATTACTGGCCGAGATAAGAGAGCCTCGTTCTTTTTTTATAAACTCAGGGGAATTTATTAGTACAGCATTTAAAATTTTACAACCTATATTGGATCGAGCCAATTTTGAAATTAGGCCTGAACGAAATATATGATTATCACAGAAAATAGCACACATTCTCTGAAATAATGGTTGCGAATGAGAAAGAATTAACCATAATAATTCAGGCACTTTTTCACCAGAAAAATCCATTTCCTCTAAAGACGTTCCTGCAGTTATCAAAAAATTACCTTCATAATGAGTGGAGGTTTTTATTATTCTCTCCGAAAGAGGATCTATTAATTCAGGACGTCTCTTAAAAATATTGATGAGAAAATCGTATTCTTTTTTATGGAATAAAACTACGGCCAAAAAAGTCTTATAAGAATAAGGAGGGAAGGGGAATTTTTGATATAAATCATCAGCATTCAAGCAATTTACTATTTCTTCTTGTTTAACGCTAAGAATAGCATGAAAATAGGATATATTCTTTATATTTTGGAATAGATAAAAAATTATCGGCACACCTTCCCAATTTTTTTCTAGAAAAGCAGAAGCTGGCATAGCAGCCCACAAATCAGGTTTTACTTGCAATAAAAGATTAATTATAAATTGATTATTATTGGCTAATAGATAAAAAAGACGGGAACACCCTAAAAAATCGCATGGCTTTACTAAATCTTCAAGCAAATTCTTTAATAAAAAAGGACTTGCTTTCAACAGTTTTTCAAAATATGACGCATAAACAGAGGGTGCTACTCTGGAAAACAGGGTATCATTAGATCCAGGTATTACCGGATCATAAAGAAAACTTTTTAATTGATCCTCATTAAAATCATTTAAGTAAATACGTAAAGACTTAATATTAAAATTACTAATTAACATAAGCCGAAATGAAACAATGCTTTCTGCTTTGAGCGATGCCAAATGGAGGAGAAATTTTACTGTCAAGGGTAATTGCATTGTAATACTTTTTTCCAATAATGGCATGGTGATTACATTACTTCTGCAAGCCTCTAATAAAGCTTCTTCGAAACTAGCATCAATTTTTAATTTTAAAGAATATCCTGCATACTTTACCCATAAGGAATATCTTTCTGCATATGTTTCAGCTAAACCGCATTGTTTCTTTAAATAAGGGATTTGTTTTTGACCGCCAAATTTATTGATCATAATGTTTATTAAATTGAATGAATCTACTTTCGGTCTATAGTTAGGGATCAATTCAGCCAGGGCATATTCACGGTTTTGGGAAGCTATTATATTTAATGGAAATAATTTCTCTGCTGCTTGCAAAGCATTTATTGCTTGAAAATGTCCTGCATCATCACCAAAGCGAAAATTGATTTTTTTCACTGATACCAATCGTACGGGTCTCAATAATATATACCAATAATAGCTTTAAAAAAGGTAGCTTTGGGCATTCTTCTAGTGATGGTAAATTAATACTTGGCATGATTCAATCCTATAGAATAATCTCTATCTACTTATTCCCATCCCAGCAGCATGACCTGCCCCTAAAAAAGTAGACACCAAATTTGATATACTTAACCAATCAATGAGGTGTGTAAAATGAGTAAATACGATAAGTCCTTCAAAGAAGAAGCAATTC
>JAJPJH010000068.1 GCA_021324335.1 Gammaproteobacteria bacterium | reverse complement strand
AATCGGATCAATCTCAGTAATCAATACCGTGGCACCAAATGAACGCAACGCTTGCGCACAACCTTTACCTACTTCGCCATAACCACAAACCACAGCGACCTTACCTGCAATCATCACACCCGTGGCAAATTTAATGCCATCAATCAACGATTCACGGCAACCATATAAATTATCGAATTTAGATTTAGTGACAGAATCATTCACATTCATCGCCGTGACTTTCAATTCACCTGCTTTATGCATTTCATATAAACGATGCACACCCGTCGTGGTTTCTTCTGAAATCCCTTTTACATTTTTTAATAACTCAGGATATTCCTTATGCATTACCAGCGTTAGATCACCACCATCATCTAAAATCATGTTGGGCGTCCAGCCATCCGGCCCCATGATCGTCTGCTTCACACACCACCAATATTCTTCTTCTGTCTCACCTTTCCATGCAAATACCGGCACACCAGCTTTGGCCATGGCAGCAGCAGCATGATCTTGGGTCGAAAAAATATTACATGATGACCAACGTACTTCCGCACCTAATGCAATCAAGGTTTCAATTAATACAGCTGTTTGTATCGTCATGTGCAAACAACCCGCAATGCGTGCACCCTGTAACGGCTTTTTGCCTTGATACATTTCTCGAAGCGCCATTAATCCGGGCATTTCTGTTTCAGCAATAGCAATTTCCTTTCGACCCCAATCTGCTAAGCCAATATCCGCTACTTTATAATCTACCGCTTTAGTTTTCATATCTCGTACCTGTACTTGCATTTATCACTTCCTTATTCAATTATCCAATGCCCGCTTCTTTACGTAATAAATCTGCTTTATCTGTTTTTTCCCACTTCACATCAATGTCCTCACGACCAAAATGACCATAAGCAGCGGTGGGTTGGTAGATAGGTTTGAGCAGATCTAACATTTTAATAATACCATAGGGTCGTAAATCAAAATGCTTTTCAACCAGCTTAATGATTTCGGGATGGGGGATCTTGTTGGTACCAAACGTCTCTATATGAATAGCCGTCGGTTTGGCGACCCCAATCGCATAGGAAATTTGAATTTCACAACGATCTGCTAAGCCTGCTGCTACAATATTTTTTGCAACATACCGCGCAGCATATGCAGCAGAACGGTCAACCTTGGAAGGATCTTTACCAGAGAAACAGCCACCACCGTGACGCGCCATACCACCATACGTATCGACAATAATTTTACGTCCCGTTAATCCACAATCACCTTGCGGGCCACCGATAACAAACCGGCCGGTAGGATTAATGTAATATTGAACTCCTTTTAGCCATTCTTCGGGGATGGTTGGCTTAATGATTTCTTCTACTACTGCTTCCGTCAGCGTGGCTTGACTCACATCCGGATGATGCTGGGTAGATAACACCACATTGGTAATACCAATCGGCTTATCATTCTTGTATCGAAAGGTAATCTGCGCTTTGGCATCGGGGCGCAGCCAAGGCAGAATGTCTTCTTTTCGCAATTGAGCTTGTCGCCGCATGAGTTGATGAGCATAGTAAATAGGAGCGGGCATATAAACAGATGTTTCATTGGTTGCATAACCAAACATCAACCCTTGATCACCTGCACCTTGCTCTTCTTTCGCTTGCTTATCTACCCCCATCGCAATATCACCTGACTGCTTGCCTATGGCAGTAAGAATCGCACAAGACTCTGCATCAAAACCCATTTCGGAGCTGGTATAGCCGATATCATTAATAACCCGGCGTACGACCTCATCTGGATCAACCCAGGCTTTTGTCGTAATTTCACCCCCAATAAATACCATACCGGTTTTGACTAACGTCTCACATGCAACGCGGGAGTCCTTATCTTGTTGCAAGATGGCATCGAGAATCGCATCCGAGATTTGATCAGCGATTTTATCAGGATGGCCTTCTGAGACTGATTCGGAGGTAAATAAAAATTCATTTTGCTGCATCGTTTCCATACTGTGTTGCCCCGTTAATTAAAATTTCGAAATCATAGCATGCAAAGGGGAGGAGTGGTAAGATGCGCGCAGTAAATTTTAAAGGTGATTTCCATGCCAATACCAACACGTCGAGATAGAGCAGATGCGATCCGTTTTTTAAGTATTGATGCTGTGCAAAAAGCTAATTCTGGGCACCCGGGTATGCCAATGGGCATGGCTGATATTGCTGAAGTATTATGGGATGAATTCTTACGCCACAATCCGGGCAATCCACACTGGCCAAATCGTGATCGATTTATTCTCTCAAATGGTCACGGTTCGATGCTGCAATATGCTTTACTCCATCTTACTGGTTACGCATTAACTATTGATGACCTTAAGCAGTTTCGTCAGCTGCATTCAAAAACACCCGGGCATCCTGAGTTTGGTGAAACTCCCGGCGTGGAAACCACCACGGGACCATTAGGGCAGGGCCTAGCAAATGCGGTGGGCATGGCGATTGCTGAAAAACATTTATCCGCTCTCTTTAATCGGCCGGACTTTCCTATTATCGACCATTACACTTATTGTTTTGCGGGTGATGGTTGCTTGATGGAAGGCATTTCACATGAAGTGTGTTCGTTAGCAGGTACGCTAGGGTTAGGCAAACTCATCGTTTTTTATGACGATAATGGAATTTCCATTGATGGCAAGGTAGAAGGATGGTTTACCGATAACACCCCTCTTCGATTTGAAGCTTATAACTGGCATGTCATTCCTAACATCAATGGCCATGATAGCGACGCTATACGCCAAGCGATTTTGGCAGCGCAAGCCGTCAAAGATAAACCTTCGATTATTTGCTGTAAAACCATGATTGGCTGGGGTGCGCCAACAATGGCAGGAACAGCAGCCGTACATGGCGCCCCCCTCGGGGAAAAAGAAGCGGAATCTACCCGAACTCAACTGAATTGGCCACATACTCCTTTTGTGGTACCAGCTGAAATTTATGCCTCTTGGGATGCGCGTGAAAAAGGTCAGCAGCTAGAAAAAGCCTGGCAAGAATTGTTTGCACGTTATCAAGTCAACTATCCTGAACTCGCAACAGAATTATTACGTCGCATGGAAAACCGCTTACCACCTCAGTGGCAAGCGCATGTGCAACAATTAATTAACGATTTAAATGAAAAAAAACAATCCGTTGCCACACGAAAAGCCTCGCAATTTTGTTTGGATCATTATGCGAATTTATTGCCTGAAATAATGGGTGGCTCTGCTGATTTGACCGAATCAAATTGTACGAATTGGCGGGGCATGCAAATCTTTTCTAAAGACCATCCCGAAGGCCGATATATTCATTACGGTGTGCGCGAATTTGGCATGTCCGCCATCATGAATGGTCTAGCCCTCTACAAAGGAATTATTCCGTTTGGCGGATCTTTCTTAACGTTTGCCGATTATGCGCGTAATGCCATACGCCTTTCCGCCCTCATGCGTCAACGCGTTATCTATGTATACTCGCATGATTCCATCGGCTTAGGAGAAGATGGTCCAACGCATCAACCAGTCGAACATATTCCGAGTTTACGCCTCATCCCTCATCTTTCTGTATGGCGCCCCTGTGACACGGTCGAAACAGCTATCGCTTGGCAAGCCGCCATCGAACGGCAGGGACCAACGTGTTTATTATTATCCCGCCAAGCCCTACCCCATCAACAACGTGATGCAAAGCAGTTAACATTCATCCAACGCGGCGGCTATATCTTATTGGATCATGCAGAAGGTTTACCGGATGCGATTATCATTGCGACTGGCTCTGAAGTCGCACTCGCTGTCGAAGCAGCAAATCAATTAAAAATGGCTGAAATTTATGTTCGTGTGGTTTCTATGCCATCGGTCGATGTGTTTCTGGCCCAGGATGAAACCTATCGCCATCTCGTTTTACCTGACACCGTCACTGCCAGAATCGCGGTGGAAGCAGCAGCTAGTGAATCATGGTATCGATTCGTCGGCTCGCGCGGCAAAATTATCGGCTTAGATCGATTTGGTGCGTCAGCGCCTGCTAAAGATGTTTTCCGCGATTGCGGTTTCACCGTGGAGAATATCGTGACAACAACCAAAGAAGTTATATACTCTGCTGCAGCAGAAGCTCACCACTTTCCAAAAAATGATTTTATTTCTATCTAGGAGGCACACCCATGACAATTCGAGTTGCAATTAACGGCTATGGCCGAATTGGTCGCAATATTTTGCGTGCGCACTACGAAAAAAAGCTTCATCCCGAAATTGAAATTGTCGCGATTAATGATTTGGGTGATGCTGCTACCAACGCACATCTAACGCGTCGTGACACCACCCATGGAAAATTTCCAGGCGAAGTTTCATTAGCTGGGAATGAAATGATCGTAAATGGCGATAAAATCCGCGTTGTTGCTGAACGTGATCCTAAAAAATTACCTTGGAAAGAATTAGGTATCAATATTGTTTTCGAATGCACGGGTTTATTTACTTCAAAAGAAAAAGCATCGATGCACTTAGAAGCAGGCGCTGAAAAAGTCATTATCTCTGCCCCTGCTACAGGCGTTGACGCCACTGTTGTCTACGGTGTTAATGATCACGTCCTCAAAGCAAGCGACACAGTCATCTCCAATGCTTCTTGCACTACCAACTGCTTAGCGACAGTCGTCAAACCTTTACATGAAGCAGTCGGTTTAGTCAGCGGCTTAATGAATACAGTACATGCTTTTACTAACGATCAGAGCTTACTGGATGTCTATCACAGCGATTTACGTCGTGCACGCTGTGCAACGCAATCTATTATTCCTACCAAAACCGGCGCCGCTTCTGCTGTTGGATTAGTCCTACCTGACCTCAATGGTAAATTAGACGGCTTTGCTGTTCGTGTTCCGACTATTAATGTCTCCTTAGTCGATCTCACTTTCGAAGCGAAACGCAAAACGACTGTAGAAGAAATCAATGACGTTATTCGCAAAGCAGCTCAAGGCCCGATGAAAGGTCTGTTGGACTATAATGACGAGCAATTAGTTTCCGTCGACTTCAACCACAATGCTGCCTCTGCGATATTTGATATCTTTGGCACCAAAGTCATCGGCAATCTCGTCAAAGTCTTAGCCTGGTATGACAACGAATGGGGCTTCTCTAACCGCATGTTAGATGTAGCCGTCGCTTGGATGAAAGCAAAATAAGCCTCATTTATCCCCCCTCCCGCAAAAACGGGAGGGAGTGAGGGAGAAAGCAAAACCTGCTAACTTCTCTGCTCTAAAAAAAGGAATCCAATATGCCAGTCACCCTATCGGAAGTCATGCAAACCATCCACCGCTATGTTCCCCGAAACTTCACCCCCAAAATTGGGATGATTCTCGGCTCCGGCCTATCTTCCCTCGCTGAACAAATTTCCAACCCCATCAGCATCCCCTATCAAGCCATCCCCGGATTGCAAGCCAGCAATGTCACGGGGCATGCCTCCCTTTTAGCTATGGGCCACTTAAATGACATCCCTGTTGTTTGTTTACGCGGCCGTCTGCATCTTTATGAAGGCGTCACTTACGAATCCATCAGCACCTTAGTCCGCATCGTCAAAAGTCTTGGTTGCAGCATTTTAATCATCACCTGCGCAGCTGGCTCTTTACGTGAAGAAGCGCTTCCAGGTGATTTAATGATGATCACCGATCATATCAACTTTCATCCTGGCAATCCGCTAGTCGGCATGAACGATGAAACGATTGGCCCACGGTTTGTCGCCATGGAAGATGCTTACGATCCCGGCTTACAAGACATCATGACTTCCTCCGCCAATCGGCTTAGCATTCCCTTACATAAAGGTGTATATATTTCTACATTAGGCCCCTCATTTGAAACACCCGCCGAAATTCGCGCCTTTAGACGATGGGGAGCAGATGCAGTGGGGATGTCAGTCGTGCCGGAAGTCATCGTGGCTAGGCATTGCGGCATGCGGGTGGTTTGCGTGGCGGCGATTACCAACTTAGCAGCCGGCATGAGCCCAGAAAAAATTACGCATGAGAGCACACTCCAATTTGGAGAAGTCGCTGCACGCAAATTAACTAAACTGGTTCCCACTTTTATTAAGGAAGTAACGAATGAATTGGTCTGAAGTGATTAAGGAACACATTGACGCATTAAAGCCAATCAACATCGATCAAACTTTATTTTATAAACTTATCCCTTTAATAGATTTGACGAGTTTAAACGACACAGATACAGAATCCAGCATTGCTGCTTTCTGCGAAAAGGCAACGACACCTTATGGCCAAGTTGCTGCGGTTTGTGTTTATCCTCAATTCGTGCGGCTTGTTGCTGATCAATTTGCTGGTACACCTGTTACAACCGCTACTGTTGCGAACTTTCCGCAAGGTAGTGAATCCTTAGAAGCCACCTTAGTTGAAATTGGCCAAGCCTTGCAGGAAGGCGCGCAAGAAATCGATGTTGTTTTCCCTTATCATCGCTATTTGGCTGGCGAGCAACAATATGCCCATCAGTTTATCGTAGCCTGCAAAGCAGCATGTGGTGAGGATGTTCTCCTCAAAGTCATTTTGGAAACAGGTATACTGAAAGATCCTGCGATTATTGCTGATGCCAGTTTAGAAGCGTTTACAGCCGGTGCTGATTTTATTAAAACCTCTACGGGAAAAATCGCTGAAGGTGCCACGCTGGAAGCTGCAGCGACGATGTTATTAGCCATTCAGCATGCTACCCCCCAACTTAAACGGCCGTTGGGTTTAAAAATTTCAGGTGGCATTCGGGAGGTATCCCAAGCTGCTCAATATCTTGAATTAGCTGACTATATTATGGGCCGTGACTGGGCCTCTCCAAAAACCTTTCGAATTGGAACAAGTAAGCTGGTGGATGAGATAATAAAATAAAAATTCCTAATAATCTGCAAATTATCATAGCTTTGCTATATAGCTAATAGCCTACTTAATCTTTCCCTTATAGTGCGTCTTATAATGACCTTATAACGACAACAAAACTATATACGGGGAATGTGTCATGGATATTCTCAATAGCATATTTACCCGGGAAGACATAGAAAAGCTAACGAAAGAAAGTTTGCAGCCCTCTTTAAATGCTTATTTTATAAGTAAAAGAGCACCCCCTTCCCTCTTAGAAGAAAATGAAACGCAACTAAGCATTATTTTTATTCGAACAGATGAAAATGGCAAAAAAGATTATCCTAAACCCTATTATTTTACCTGTTATCAAAACTCAGATGGGCAGTATGAATGGGTAATCTCCGGGCAAGAAGTCGCAGAAGGTAAAAAAATCCCCTTATCAGAATTGAATAAGGAAGCCTTAACGCTATTAGAAAAAATGTTAAGCGATATTGAAAATGCCTATCAATGCATTCGCTTAGACCCCCATCAACCAGGACAATGGTTATTATCCGTTGATCAGCAAGATGAGATTCAACAAGATAAATTACCCTACCTTCCCCCCAATGTATCGTTAGATGATATCCAATCCAATGGCAAGTTATTACCTGAGGAAGTAATTCAAGCTATTCATGAAATGAACCTCCATTCAGAACTCAACAATCGACGTCTTAACAAAGAATCATTGGAAGCATGGGGTATTCAGAGTCCCTTCGGCGTAATTATTATGAATAATGAAATCCATGCCATTTATTTAGGTAAAGATCAGGATAAACAGTTAGGTAGTGGAACACATGGGACGGCAAAATTAGCTCAAAATCAAGATCACGATCCGCCTGTGTGGGAAGCGCTTAAAATCCAAGAAAGTCGAAAACCTCTTTCAACAGCCTTCAAAGAAACAGTGGAACATGAATTAGAGGTAATGAAAGAAATTAATTTTGCTAATAGAAAAAGCCAGCCTATTTACCATTTTAGTAAAAAATCTCACCATCAATACAATATCATTATGCCATTAGCAACAGGAATTAATGTTAGCGATCTGACTTCATCTGCGATGAATCATCAATTTTCGCCAGTACAATGGTTACAAATTGGCATCAATATTGTAAAAGCAATTCAAGCATTACACGTAAAAGGTTTTTTACATTGTGATATTAAAGGCGATAATCTAAAAATTGATCCCATTACCTTAAATGTAACTATTATCGATTTAGGAGCAGCACTTCCTATTACCTCTCAGAAAAAATCTGCTGCGATGACGCAACCTGTAGGCACGCCACTTTATATGGCCCCTGAAATATTTCCCGAGAAAACACATTATATTTACAATGAAGCAACAGAGACATTTGCCATTGGCACGTTATTGGCAGAAGTTTTATTCGGATTCAACCTACTGGAAAAAGATACACACCCAGAGAAAAAAAGAAATATTATGAGTTATGATAATTCTCAGAAATTCATGGAAGGTTATAACAGAATACCTCATGAAAGAGTACGAAAAGCATTATGGAACAAACTTATCGTTAAAATGACTGATCCTAACCCTTCTGCTCGACCCTCACTAAAAGAAGTGGAAGAAACCCTGACGGCTTACCAAAACCAATTTCCCTATATCCATGCCAGAATAGCAACGGTTGGAATTTTAGACCTGGATGAATATCGCCATCGAACCGCTGACGAAAAAAATGAAATGACAAAAGTATTAGCTTTATTGGATAAAGTATGGCTAATAGAAAAAAAGGGGCACACCACACCCAAAACCTATCTTCGTTGGCGACGCGATTTAGAAGAAAGAAACATCAAAGTAGACGGGACTATTTTTCGGGGTCATCATCCTATCCAAGTTATTTCTTCTATTTCTAAAATAGTACAAGAAGAAAATACCCTGCTTTTTAATCAATATTTTTATGTGACCGCCCAACCTATTTCACCAGAGGCAACAGAAATTTTATCCAAAAATAATATCGCCTTTATTACCTGTGATCAGAACAAAACGATAAAAGAATATCAAACCAGCATCGCCTCCGCACTTATTCCTACAACGATGAGGGAACAAGATTTTAAAATGACAATACTTTTCCTCGAGACACTTCAAAAGAAAAAATCAAAAACCAATAAGAAATATAAATTAATTGAGGAAACTAAACAGATCTTAAAGGAAATCTATAAAACCCATCAATTAACTTATGCTCAGTTGCAGGAACAATTGAGGACGTTACAACTCAAGCTTGAAAAAACCCCGATCAGTAAGACCCCCCAGATGCTCTCTAAGATAGGATTGCATCGACCTCAAGGCGAAGGAAAAACTGTCGATAAAGTCCACGAGCACCTCAAAGAAACTGACGTCACAACTCATCATCCTAAACTCAAATAATTTGTCCACTTTTAACTCTAGCCAACACCGACTGCTTAGGTTTAGAATTGGCCGTTCCCTAATCAAGAAGAAATGTATTTATGCAAAATATGCACAAACAGCAAAAAACTGCTCATACGAAACTCGCCTGGGTCGTGGTCTTAACCGCGTCGCTTTTCTTCTTTTATGAATTCATCCAGATGAATTTCTTTAACACTATCAACCCCCAATTAAGGACGGCTTTTCAATTAGATGCCGAACAAATCGGGCAGCTCTTTTCTATGTATTTTTATGCCAATGCGCTACTTTTATTTCCTGCGGGCAATTTATTAGACCGTTTTTCAACTAAAAAATTACTTCTTTCAGCGGTTGCTGTTTGCACCATAGGAACTTTTTTCTTCACCATTGCCACGCAGTATTGGTTAGCCGCTGCTGGCCGTTTTATGGTAGGAATGGGAGCCGCTTTTTGCTTTTTAAGCTGTATCCGCATTGCCTCCCGTTGGTTTCCCCCGCATCGAATGGCATTTGTCACGGGGGTGATTGTGACCATGGCCATGTTAGGCGGTTTGATTGCACAAACACCGTTTGAACTATTGACGCAATTCGTAGGCCACTGGCGCACCACCTTGATGATTGATACAGCCCTGGGTGCCGCCATTTTCTTAGCGATTCTCTTCATCGTGCAAGATAGACCACCTGATGCCCAAGCTCAAGAAGCAGCCAAAACAGACCATGCCCATTTGCAAGCGTT
>JAJPJH010000061.1 GCA_021324335.1 Gammaproteobacteria bacterium | reverse complement strand
CTCCATTGACACTGCCTCCGTTCGCTAAACGTAAACAGTGCTATTTTATTTGATGGGGGACATTTTCGTTTTGGGGAATAGGGGACATTTTCCCTTTGGTTTCACAAACAAACAATATCGATATCGATAAAATGAAATAGGGGTAAAAAATTGCTTTAAAATCAATATATAAGAAAAGAATCTCGATTATTTTCAATCCCTTCCATTCAACATTAACACCATCTCCGTCTGCAACTTCTTGAAAATCTGCATCATCACCCAATACAACTCCCTCGCCTCATCCCACGCCCCTGCCAACACTTTTTTCTGCGCCTCCTCACATAACATCTCCATTTGCTCAATCCCTAACCGCATTGATAGTCCCCGCAAACGTTGAAAGAAAACTTTAATAGACGAATCATCTCTTTGTTTAATAGCGTTACTAATTTCATTTAATAAAGTATCTGTAGAACTAATAAAATCTTCCATTTTTTTCTCAACATCACCATCCGCGCGCGAGAAAATTTTTCCTATATTTATCGTACTGAGATTTTCCGGTAAGGTTTGGTTGAAGTTAATTCGATTATCATTCAACCAACGCTCTAAAACCACCTCTAACCCTTTAATATCAATGGGTTTAGCAATGTAATCATCCATACCAGCCATTAAACATTTTTCACGATCACCTTTTAAGGCATGGGCTGTCATGGCGACAATGGGAATATAAGATCGTTGGTGACAGCGTATCGCTTTAGATGCAGCATAACCATCCATCTCTGGCATTTGGCAATCCATTAAAATTAAATCATATCTCTTCTTTTGAAGTGCATCTAATACGTCTATACCATTCCCCGCTACATCTGCTTGATAACCTAATCTATCTAAAATTCGTAGCGCAACTTGTTGGTTAACAAGAACGTCATCTGCTAATAAAATTCGTATTTTCTTTTTATCTTCATCGCTGAGTTTGGATGAAACTGTTTTTTGATAGCTTTTTCCATGTATCGCTTCACATTCTAATAAGGGAACCGTAAACCAAAATTGACTACCACTATCAAGTACACTTTCCACACCAATAGCACCCCCCATTAATTCCACCAAACGCTTAGAAATATTCAAACCCAGACCTGTTCCACCATATTTACGTGAATAAGAAGCATCTTTTTGGAAAAATGGTTGAAAAAGATGTTGACGGGTTTCTTCATCCATTCCGATTCCCGTATCCGATATCTTAAATAACACCGCTATTTGTTTATCCTTTTTTTCAAGCATTTTTATTTCCAGAAAAATTTCCCCATTTTTCGTAAACTTGGCGGCATTGCCAAGAAGATTAATAAGTACCTGGCGAATTTTAGAAGGATCGCCTGTTAAACACTGAGGAATAGCAGGATCAATAGAAATGCGTAAGGTATTACCTCTCGATTGAATTTGCCCCTTCACAATGTTAGCTGTATCACTGACTAAATTAGCTAAATCGAAATTCGCTTGTTCAATCTCCATATGTCCTGATTCGATTTTTGAAAAATCCAAAATATTTTTAATAACGGCTAATAATGCTTCGCTGGAAGCATGAATGACATCCACCATCTCGCGTTGCTCAGGCGTTAAAGGTGTTTCTACTAATAAATTCGACATACCGATGACGCCATTTAAAGGCGTGCGAATTTCATGACTCATCGCAGCTAAGAAAGTACTTTTTGCTTGATTCGCTTCCTCTGCTTTTTTAGCTATAATCTCGGATTCGTGTTTAGCGCGAAGCTGTCTATCCGCTTCTTTTATCTGGTGAGCAGCTTCATGTTTGCCCCGTTCAAAGAAGTAGGTTAGGAAGAGAATAACTGTAATGAGCCCGCAAATAGAGGTCACTTGCAGAAGCAATATATTTTGTATAGGAGAAACAGGTAACGGCATATTGAAGTATTGAAGGAAATACAATACCAAAATAGAAAAAGCGCAAAACACGCCCCATAAGAAACCTTCCCGTAAACCACCTCCAAAAAAAACAGCTAATAAGGGTGGGATAATAAGCCAAAAGGAAGCGGCAGAAATAATTCCACCTAAATGATAGGTTAGCCATAACAAGCATAAAAAGACAGAACTAACGACGATTTCTCTCATTATTTCAATGGATTTAATGTACTGAAATAAATACGCACTCAGTGCAATTACCAAAGTAAATAGAAAAAGCACATAGGTAGCAAGATAGAAATTGAGTACATAGTACAAAATCGCATAAGCAGGCGCAGCTACTGTCGCGATAATCATACAACCCAAAATGTTTTTAGCGTAAGAATATTGCAATGCATCTTGTTTAATGGCATCTGGGACAAATTTATTAAATGTACGCTGGACCATATTCACCTTAAAATCAATTATTTATTCATATTCAAAAACCAGTATGGTTATATGAAGTATAGTTGATTTAAGGAATTTACAGCTTTTCTTCGGCCTCTTTTCCGGAGTAATCCGAGACTCCTTCAGAGCACAGCCGCTTCATAAATTCATAGATAATTCAATCGGTTCTTTTTCAAGTTCACCTTCAAGTTCACTAAGGTTGGTTGGAGTAGATGGCATCCAAATGGCACTTGATTCCCAAAGTGCGGGTGAAAAAAGTGGGGTTAATGGTGCATTGTTTATCGGGGAAGAGATGTTATTGTTATTAACATTATTACTATTAACTTGTATCTGATAAGCATGTCCAAACAAACTAGGACTGTAAGGCTTATTCCTTTGTTCTTCATTCACCAGAGGCGCTGGATTATTAGAGATATGGTATTGATCCCATATTGGTTTATAAATATCATAATTAACTTTAATACGATAATGATGCCCACTAGCTTTTTTATGTTTTCTTATGGAAAGAATACCTATCTGTTTTCTAACTGCTCGTAATTCTTTTAATTTTAACCCTTTTGCTTCATCAACAGAGAATTGAGCACCATCTGGAAGTTCTCCCAATAACTCACGAATGATTTTTTCATCTACCTCTTCTTTTTTTCGCGATTTTTTTGTTTTAGAGGAAACGGAAGTAAGAGATGAGCTAACAAGTTCAGGTTGCTCAGAAATCAACTTGTCCATTTCTCCCACTGATAAATTATTATCTAATAAAGCTGCTGATGCTTTTCTTTTGCAATTCATCCTCTGCCACTTAGAATAAGGCACCGATACGGTTTCTTGCCCTCTGTGAAGAGTTTCATTATATTTAATGCCCTGATTGCTTTCTAATACAGTGACGGGTTTATTCTTCTGCCAAGTGTTATAAGTCACCGTCGTCGTTTCTAAACCTGTGTGTTGGTGCGGATCAAATTTGATGCCTTGATTACTTTTTAATACAGTGACAGGCTGATTCTTCTGCCAAGTTTCATAAGTCACCATCGTCGTTTCTAAGCCTGCGTGTTGGTGCGGATCAAATTTGATGCCTTTATTACTTTTCAATACAGTGACAGGCTGATTCTTCTGCCAAGTTTTATAAGTCACTGTCGTCGTTTCTAAGCCTGCGTGTTGGTGCGGATCAAATTTGATGACTTTGTTACTTTTTAATACAGTAACAGGCTGATTATCATGCCAAGTTTTATAAGTCACTGTCGTCGTTTCTAAGCCTGCGTGTTGGTGCGGATCAAATTTGATGCCTTTATTACTTTTCAATACAGTGACAGGCTGATTATCATGCCAAGTGTTATAAGTCACCGTCGTCGTTTCTAAGCCTGCGTGTTGGTGCGGATCAAATTTGATGCCTTTATTACTTTTCAATACAGTAACAGGCTGATTCCTCTGCCAAGTGTCATAAGTCACTATCGTCGTTTCTAAGCCTGCGTGTTGGTGCGGATCAAATTTGATGCCTTTATTACTTTTTAATACAGTGACAGGCTGATTCTTCTGCCAAGTGTTATAAGTCACCGTCGTCGTTTCTAAGCCTGCGTGTTGGTGTGGATCAAATTTGATGCCTTTATTACTTTTCAATACAGTGACAAGCTGATTCTTCTGCCAAATTTTATAAGTCACTGTCGTCGTTTCTAAGCCTGCGTGTTGGTGTGGATCAAATTTGATGCCTTTATTACTTTTTAATACGGTAACAGGCTGATTCAGCCAATGGGCAAAAGCCGCATAAGGATGGAGTTCGATTGAGCTTTCAGCATTGTTATTATTTCCCTGATCATTCTTATCTAAAAATATTTCTTTCAAAACTTCATCATTCAATCCAACGGCGCGTAAATCTTCTAAAGAAAACCAATCATTGCTAGAAAAAAAATCCTCAAGCAAAAAATTATCGTCATCCTCCGCAAGATCATCATCTACTTGAACAATGGTTTCATTAATATCCATATTATTGCTGTTTATTTCTGATTTTTTTACACCATACCGATTTTCATTCTTCATAATTATCTCTTTCTACAGGTAACTATGATGTTAGATTCTTGTTTCAGCACACCATCACTAGCAGTGATTTTTATGCCCTTTCACTTCGCAGATAGCAAATATCAACTAATGGCTGCCCCTCACTCTTCTAAATAACGCATAGCTTGCTGGGCGAGCTCTTCCAAGCCTTGTTGGGCCAAACCAGAAATAATGAAAGTTCGGCCTTTCCAATTAAGCCGCTTGACGAGGTCTTCGCAATACTGGGCTCGGGTTTCGGGGGGAAGCAAATCTACTTTATTAAGCACTAACCAGCGCTCTTTATGCAGCAAATCTTCGCTAAACTTGGCTAATTCCTGGGTAATCGCTTGAACATGCTCGACTGGGTCGCTGCCATCAGCAGGGGCAACATCGACAACGTGAAACAAGAGACGAGTCCGGGCGACGTGTTTTAAGAAACGGATGCCAAGGCCTGCCCCTTCAGCGGCTCCCTCGATTAAACCCGGGAGATCAGCAATAACGAAGCTGCGGAAGCGGGAAACCCGGACAACGCCTAGGTTAGGGTAAAGGGTCGTAAAAGGGTAATCAGCAATTTTAGGTCGGGCAGCAGACATGGCACTGATAAGAGTGGATTTACCGGCATTGGGCATGCCTACCAGCCCTACATCTGCTAATACCTTAAGTTCTAGACGGAGGTTGCGCTTTTCGCCTTCCTGGCCAGGGATAGTGCGGCGGGGAGAACGATTCACACTGCTCTTGAAACGAGCATTCCCTACCCCATGCCTGCCCCCTTGAGCCACACAAGCGCTTTGGCCGGGTTCAGCTAAATCAGCGATCAGTTCATCGGTATCCGCATCGTAGATCATGGTGCCGACAGGAACGCGTACGAAGAGATTTTCTCCGCTTTTACCTGTGCAATTGCGGCCGCTGCCTTTTTCGCCATCTTCAGCTTTATAAGTCCGAACATAACGGAAATCCACCAGGGTATTAATGCTTTCATCAGCCTGCAGGTACACGCTCCCGCCATCACCCCCATCGCCGCCATCCGGGCCGCCAAAAGGCATAAATTTTAAGCGCAAAAAACTACAGGCGCCGTTGCCGCCTTTCCCTGCTTCGACGGAAATCACTGCTTCATCGACGAATTTCATGGTTTTATCGCTGTTTAAGTTGTGTCCTAAAAAGCATAAGCGTTCAAAGGTTACAAAAAAGCCTCGCAATGTACGAGGCTCTTTTTCAGGACATTTTCAATTTAAAAATATTTTTATATTCTTTATGCTGCTGCTTCGCCAGCTTGTTCCATTGGCTCAATGCTAACACAACGTCTACGTAATGGGCCTTTCACACTAAATACGACTCGGCCTGCTTTCAATGCATACAAGGTATAATCTTTTCCAACCCCGACATGCATGCCAGGATGATATTGTGTGCCACGTTGGCGAACAATGATTTCACCTGCATTAACAACTTGACCGCCGTAGCGCTTAATACCTAAATACTTAGGTTTTGACGTACGACCGTTTCGTGTACTACCACCAGCTTTTTTATGTGCCATTGCAAAAACCTCTTCTAACGCTTATCAAGCTTGAATTTGAGTAATCTTAACTTCAGTATAGTTCTGTCGATGGCCTTGCCATTTTTCATGGTGCTTACGACGACGAAACTTGATAATGCGAACCTTTTCATGACGACCATGCGATACTACCGTAGCAGAAACGGATCCACCTTCTAAGTACGGACGTCCTACCTTGATAGATTCGCCTTCGCCTACCATTAATACTTTATCAAAATTGACGGTAGAGCCTACTTCTGCGGGCAATGTCTCTAATTTTAGGACATCTCCCTCTTGCACACGGTACTGTTTACCGCCACTTAAAATCACTGCGTACATGTTAAAAACACTCCAACGCTTTCCACTCATTCGGCACCAAAAGAGCCGAAATTATATTGAATTCACCTAGCAGCCGCAACTACTCTCTTTACGACTGTTAAGCAACCGCTTCTTCATCGCGACGGCCTACCAGCTCCACAATCGCCATTGGAGCATTGTCGCCTTTACGAAAATCGCATTTCAAAATGCGTAAATAGCCACCCGGACGGTCTTTATAAAACGGACCAATCTCGTTAAATAACTTCAAAACGATTTCCCGGTCACGTAAACGTGAGAAGGCTAAACGACGACGATGTAAGCTGTCTTCTTTAGCCATTGTGATCATTGGTTCAATGAATCGTCTCAATTCTTTTGCCTTTGGCAAAGTTGTTTTGATTAACTCATGGCGTAGCAGCGATACCATCATATTTTTGAACATTGCCTTACGATGGCTCGATGTACGACTTAAATTTCTACCTGTATTACCATGACGCATAACTTAAACCCTTTCTGTATTTAGCTATTACTTTTTACCTTCATCTTTCTCGTGCGATGGCGTACGCCAACCATCAATCTTCATGCCTAAAGATAACCCATGTGCAGACAACACGTTTTTAATTTCAGTCAATGACTTCTTACCTAAATTCGGTGTCTTTAACAGATCAGCTTCAGCACGCTGTACTAAATCGCCAATAAAGAAAATGTTTTCTGCTTTTAAACAATTAGCTGAACGTACGGTAAGCTCCAAATCATCCACTGGGCGATAAAAAATAGGATTGACTGAATCTTCACGTAATGCACTTTCTTGAATTTGTGGGGCCGATTGTAAATCCACGAAAGCAGCTAATTGCTGTTGTAAAATCGTAGCAGAACGTCTAATAGCTTCTTCAGGATCTAATGTGCCATTTGTTTCAAGATCGATAATTAATTTATCTAAATCAGTACGCTGCTCTACACGCGCATTCTCTACGGAGTAAGCCACACGACGTACAGGGCTAAAACTTGCATCTAAATGCAATACACCGATAGTAACTTTGC
Organism: Gammaproteobacteria bacterium; assembly: GCA_021324335.1. Classification (GTDB taxonomy): domain Bacteria; phylum Pseudomonadota; class Gammaproteobacteria; order DSM-16500; family DSM-16500; genus Aquicella. Next base: position 13,877 of record JAJPJH010000061.1, on the reverse strand, counting down.
CTTCTGCTTTACGTGTACGCACAACAGCTGGCTGGTAACCGCGACCTAACATGACCTTCAGGGTCATGTCTAAAGCACCACTTTCATTCAAGTGAGCAATAACATGCTCGGGGTTCACGATTTCGACATCGTGTTCAGGTTCAATATCACCTGCAGTTACAGGCCCTGAGCCTTTTTTGTTAATCTTTAATGTCACTTCGTGGCGGCCATGTAACCGTATAGAAATGCCCTTGAGATTTAAAAGAATCTCAACTACATCTTCTTGAACCCCCGGAATGGCACCATATTCATGCAATACGCCATCAATTTTCACTTCAACAATGGCTGCACCTGGCATAGAGGATAATAAAATTCTACGCAGTGTATTCCCTAGTGTATGTCCAAAACCGCGTTCAAGCGGTTCGAGAGTGATTTTCGCATGAAATGGCGAAATCGTCTCGACAGCAATTTCACGAGGTGTTAAAAAATCAAACGGATTATTTTGCATGTAACAACCTCTCTATCCCAGAAAATGACTTATTTAGAATAAAGCTCAACAATTAATTGCTCGCTAATATCTGGCGGCAATTGATCTCTGTCCGGTACAGCTTTAAATGTACCTGTAAAATTAGCAGCATCCACTTCCAACCACTCACTGCTTGGCTTGCCTTGGGCTAAGGTCAATGCTGACTGGATACGAAGCTGGGTTCTGGCCTTGTCACGAATCGTAATAATGTCCCCTGGTGACACTAAGTAAGAGGGAATATTCACCGCCTTTCCATTTACCAAAATAGCACCATGGGTAACGAGTTGTCTGGCTTCTGCACGAGTGGAGCCAAAACCCATGCGATACACGACGTTATCTAACCTACGTTCAAGTAGCTTTAATAAGTTCTCGCCAGTCGAACCTTTCAGACGAGTCGCCTTCTTAAAGTAGTTTTCAAATTGACGCTCTAAGATACCATAAATACGTTTAACTTTCTGCTTTTCGCGTAGTTGCATACCGTATGCTTTAAAAGCACTACGACGCGCACCATGCTGGCCGGGAGCTGTTTCTAAATTACATTTTGAGTCTAATGAGCGGATGCCGCTTAATAAATCAACGCCTTTATCACGGCGGGATAGCTTGCATCGTGGACCTAAATACCTTGCCATTCGTTATCTCCTGTTACACACGTCGTTTCTTGGGAGCACGGCAACCATTGAACGGAATACCCGTGACATCAGTAATTGACTTAATTTTTAATCCAGCTGCATTTAATGAGCGTATAGCTGATTCACGCCCTGGGCCTGGACCTTTTACGCGCACATCAACGCTTCTCATACCATAAGTTTCAATCACAAATTGAGCAGCTTTTTGAGCCGCTTCACCAGCAGCATAAGGGGTGGATTTACGTGAACCTCGGTAACCACATTTAGCACAGGATTCCCAAGCAACGGTGTTACCTTGAACATCTGTGATGGTGATGATCGTATTATTAAAAGAGGAATAAATATGCGCAATGCCGTCACTAATTTGACGTTTTACTTTCTTACGCGATTTTCCTGCAGCAGCAGCTTTCCCACCTTTGCCTGCTTTACCTGCCCCTGAAGCTGTACCGGTCCCTTTGCCTGTTTCCTCACCGGCATCTTCCGGCGCGCCAGCTGGGATTGCTTTGTTTTGTACAGATTCTGATGTTACTGGTGTTTTTGCCATCGTTATAATCTACCCTATTGTTTACTACTGTTTGGTCGCACCACCACTACTAACGATAGTGCCTTTTCTTTTACCTTTACGTGTTCTTGCATTGGTTCTGGTCCGTTGACCACGAACAGGTAAGCCGCGTTTATGCCGGCCGCCGCGGTACGTGCCAAGCTCCACGAGACGCTTAATATTCATTGCCACTTCACGGCGTAAATCGCCTTCCACGCGCAACTTACTGATTTCACTGCGTAAACTTTCCAGTTCGGCTTCAGTTAAATCTTTAACTTTCTTAGACGGACTTACTTTTGCAGCTTGGCATATGGTTTGTGCACGACTTCTGCCAATACCATAAATTGCTGTAAGGCCTATGACGATATGCTTTTGTACGGGTATTATTACGCCTGCTATACGGGCCGCCATTCCATCACTCCTAACATTCAAAAACTAACATTCAAAAAGCGAATGAGTGTAATATTCAACCTTAAAAAAATCAACCTTGTCTTTGCTTATGACGCTTATCTTTGCAAATAATTCTCACCACGCCTTTTCTGCGAATGGTCTTGCAATGACGACATCTCTTTTTTACTGACGCACCAACATTCATAGTTCGCTCCAATCAATTCAAATCATTTAGTTACTAACGGAGTGTACCTAAGCCGCCCCGTAAATTGGCCTTCTTAAGCAGTGACTCATACTGATACGACATCACGTGAGCCTGGACTTGGGCCATAAAGTCCATGACGACTACCACTATAATTAACAAGGACGTACCGCCAAAATAGAAAGGAACGTTCCATGCTAAAATCAGAAATTCAGGTAACAAGCAAACCAGGGTCACGTAAATGGCGCCTACTAAGGTCAAACGGGTCATAACACCGTCGATATAGCGGGCTGTTTGTTCCCCCGGGCGAATACCTGGGATAAATGCCCCTGATTTCTTTAAATTTTCAGCTGTTTCTTTTGGGTTAAACACCAATGCAGTATAAAAGAAGCAGAAAAAGATAATACCTGCACTGAATAACAGCATATGTAATGGCTGGCCTTGCTGCAAAGCCACACTTAAGGTACTGAGCCATTCCATCCCTCTCGTATTTCCAAACCACTGCGCAACTGTAGCAGGAAATAAGATTAAACTCGATGCAAAAATGGGGGGTATAACCCCTGCCATGTTAATTTTTAATGGCAAATGCGTACTTTGAGCTGAATACACCTTACCACCTTGCATACGGCGTGCATAGTTAATTGTTATCCGGCGTTGTGCACGCTCCATAAAGACAACAAAAGCAATCACGGCAATCACTAATGCTGCGATTAGCAATAATACAATCACCTGCAGCTGACCTTCTCTCACCTGCTCTAAAATACGGCCTAGTGCGGAAGGTAACCCCGCCACAATACCGGCAAAGATAATCATGGAAATGCCATTACCAATGCCCCGCTCCGTCACTTGCTCCCCTAACCACATCAAAAACATCGTGCCCGTTACCAGCGTTAATGTGGTCGTAAAATAAAACGAAAAACCCGGAGCCAACGCAACATTATTAGCTACCAACATCTTAGATATACCAATCGCTTGGAAGGCTGCCAGGATGACCGTCCCATAGCGAGTATATTTGTTAATCTTTCTCTGCCCTGATTCCCCTTCTTTTCGCAGTTCAGCTAAGCTAGGAGACAATACCGACAATAGTTGAATAATAATCGAAGCAGAAATATACGGCATAATACCGAGTGCAAAGATGCTAAAACGAATTAATGCCCCACCCGAAAACATGTTAAACAGCCCAACAATATTATTTTGCTGGGCATTAAATAATTCCTGTAAACGGACAGGATTCAGACCGGGAACTGGGATATACGAGCCAATTCGAAAAATCAAAATGGCTAATAACACAAACAATAGCCGATATTTTAAATCCATAAATCCGCTAGATTTGAGGTTTGCCCCCAGTCTTCCTGCAGCAGCCATTTATGCCTCGACTTTTCCTTTTGCCGCCTCGATTGCTTGACGAGCACCGGCAGATACTGAAATTCCACGAATTGTAATTGCACGAGTTAACTCGCCCGATGCAATAATTTTGACATCTTTAGTATTAAATCGAATGAGACCAGACTCCAATAAAGTCGTCATGTCGATGATATCAGCTTCGATGCCATTTAAATCAGATAAGTATATTTCTTCACGTAATAAAGCTGGCCGTGAACGAAACCCTGATTTAGGAATACGCCGTTGCAAAGGTACCTGACCGCCTTCGAACCCTACTTTATGATAACCGCCTGCTCTTGCTTTCTGACCTTTGTGACCACGTCCACAAGTCTTACCTTTACCGGATCCGATACCACGACCCAGTCGTTTGGACTGCTTTTTTGAGCCAGGTGCTGGCTGTATAGTGTTGAGATGCATAACTAATCTGCCTACTTTACTTCAGTCATTACTGCTGTTGTTGATCCAATAATTCTTCCATTGTTTTGCCACGCTTTGCAGCTACGTATTCTGGTGGAGTAATACTAGCTAGTGCATCGAGAGTTGCTCTAACCACGTTAACAGGATTAGGAGAACCACCAATTTTAGCCAGCACGTTCTTAATACCAAGCACTTCAAATACAGCACGCATGGCGCCGCCGGCGATAATACCAGTACCATCGGAAGCTGGTTTCATAAATACGCGTGTAGCACCGTGTTTGCCATGTACTTCATGATGTAATGTGCCACCTTTCAACACCACATGACGCATATTCTTACGTGCATTTTCTAATGACTTTTGAATAGCCACAGGCACTTCGCGGGCCTTACCTCTGCCAATACCGATGCGACCATTGCCATCGCCTACCACAGTGACAGCCGAAAAGCTGAAAATCTTACCACCTTTGACTACTTTCGCGTTACGCGCAACATAGACAAGCTTTTCTAAATAATCTTTATAACCGTCGCCTTTTGTACTGTGCTCAACACTTGCCATATTCATTTAACCTTAAATAATTGCCTTAAAATTCTAATCCACCTTCTCTCGCTGCATCGGCTAACGCTTTGATGCGACCATGATAAGCAAATCCTGATCGATCAAACGCAACAGTACTAAGACCTGCTTTTAACGCGCGCGCTGCAAGCAACTTACCAACTTCTTTTGCCGCATCGACATTGCCAGTCGATTTCAGTTTTTTACTTAACTCTTTATCCAAAGTAGAGGCACAAACCAACGTCTTCGAACCATCAGCACTGGTAATTTGCGCATACATATGCCGAGGTGTCTTGTGTACACATAGACGTATAGCCTGAAGTGTACGTATTTTCATACGCGTCCGTTTCGCTCTACGTAATCTTGATTCTTGCTTGTTCATCACTGCTTCACCTATTTCGCTTTACTGCTTACTTTTTCTTAGTTTCTTTAATTTCAATGATTTCGTTTGCATATCGCACACCTTTACCTTTGTAAGGTTCTGGGCCACGGATCTTTCGGATGTTAGCAGCAACTAAACCTACTAGTTCTTTGCTAATTCCTTTAATAATAATTTCCGTTTGCGAAGGTGTTTCAATCGTTACTCCTGCTGGCACTTCAAAATCAGTAGGATGTGAATAACCTAAGCTTAAAGAGAGCATTTTGCCCTTGGCCTGAGCACGATAACCTACACCAACTAAAGCCAATTTACGTTCAAAGCCTTGGGTCACACCATGGATAACATTATGGATATTAGCACGCATCGTACCAACAATTGAACGATACAGCTTAACACGCGAACCAGTAATTAACTCTTCAGCTTCAGCGTTAGACTGAACTTTAATTAAATTATTTTCAATGGCAATATGAACAAACGGATGCACATCCACTGAAAGTTGGCCTTTAGGCCCTTTCACTGATAACTTCTGATCCTGCAATTTCACTTCAACTCCAGCAGGAACAGTAACAGGCTTTCTTCCAATTCTTGACGTTGACGTTGCTGACATACTCACTCCTACTCAACCGTACACAATACTTCGCCACCCACGTGTTGAGTGCGAGCTGTCTTATCAGTCATTACTCCCTTAGGAGTGGAAACAATGGTGATACCTAAACCACCACGCACTGAAGCTAATTCGTCATAGCCCTTGTACACACGTAATGCTGGCCGGCTAACACATTTGATTTTTTCAATGACAGGACGACCTTGATAATATTTCAAGCTCACTTCCACATCTTTCTTGTTATCAAATGTGATAACTTCAAAATTTTCGATATAACCTTCTTCTTTAAGCACCTTGAGGATTTCGCCTTTTAAACGTGAGTAAGGCAAACGAACCTTTTGAATCCCCATCATTTGGGCATTCCGGATGCTTGTCAGCATATCTCCCACTGGGTATTGCATTGACATCTTACGATACTCCTCCGTTACCAACTTGCTTTATGCATGCCAGGAATCATACCGTTGATGGTAGCGATTCTCATATGCAAGCGGCACAAACCGGTTAATCTGTTATACGCACGCGGTCTTCCGCATAATTTGCAACGATTACGACGTCGCGTTGGACTAGAGTCGCGGGGAAGCTCTTGCAGCTTAATTCTAGCTTCCTCTCGTTCTTGTTCACTCAAATGAATATTACTAATTGATTCCCTCAGCGCATCACGCTTAGCTCGATAACGATTGGCTAATTTCAGGCGTCTTGCATTACGATTTTTAACTGATTTTTTTGCCATATCCTTAACTCACTTCTTTCTCTCGAAAAGGAAAATTAAACGCCTGCAAAAGAGCAAACGCCTCTTTGTTGTTTCGTGCTGAGGTCGTAATGGTAATGTCCATCCCTCTAAGCGCATCGACTTTATCGTATTCTATTTCAGGAAATACGATTTGTTCTTTGATACCTAAACTATAATTCCCACGACCATCAAAAGACTTTGCACTCACCCCTCGGAAATCTCGAACGCGAGGAAGCGCGATGGTAATAAGCCTGTCCAAAAATTCATACATCTTAGTACGGCGCAGGGTCACTTTGCAGCCAATTGGCCAACCTTCACGAATCTTAAAGCCCGCATTCGACTTACGCGCTAAAGTAGCAACTGCTTTTTGGCCTGTAATTTTTTCCATCTCCGCAATCGCGTTGGTCAAAATCTTTTTATCTAACGCCGCTTCACCTACGCCCATGTTAATGGTAATTTTTTCGATGTGCGGAACTTGCATAATAGAGGTATACCCAAACTGCTTTTTCAGCTTAGGAATGACTTCATTTCGATAATACTCTAGCAACCTTGGCTGCATATCAACACCTTTTACTCTTTAATATCAACGAGTTGATCGTTGGATTTGTAATAACGTACACGTTTACCATCTTTCAGAACACGTATACCCACTCGACTTGCCTTTGTTCCATCGTAAAGCATTACGTTAGAACGATGGATAGGCATATTCTTGGCAACAATACCCCCGCGCTCATTCGCATTTGGATTAGCTTTTACATGCTTTTTAGCTTGGTTAATGCCTTCCACCACTAGCTTTTCGCCAACAACAGAAAGAACGGTACCCGTTTTACCCTTGTCCTTTCCTGTAATGACAACAACCATATCACCTTTTCTAATCTTGTTCATATTAAAGCACCTCTGGAGCTAGTGATATGATTTTCATGAAGTTTTCCCCACGTAGCTCTCTTGTGATAGGACCAAACACACGGGTCCCAACAGGTTGAAGCTGTGCATTTAACAGCACCACAGCATCTTCATCAAAACGAATCACGGAACCATCAGGACGTCGGACGCCTTTCTTCGTTCTTACAATCACAGCGTTGAGTACTTCACCTTTCTTGACCTTGCCACGAGGAATAGCTTCTTTAACGGAAACCTTAATAACATCCCCGATGCCGGCATATCGGCGCCGAGTACCACCTAATACTTTTACACATGACACGACGGGCACCGCTGTTATCAGCCACATCGAGCATTGTTCGCATTTGAATCATGCTTTACTCCAACTTCACTGTTTCACGAGCTTTTGAGCCCGCCAATATTATCATGTTTAATTAAAAAGAAAAGTTATTGTTGTTCTTCTCTTTTAAGAATTTCCACCAGTCTCCAACGCTTAGTCTTTGACAAGGGGCGTGTTTGCTGAATTAGGACTAAATCTCCCACTCGGCAGGTGTTATCTTCATCATGGGCAACCATCTTAGAAAAGCGACGGACATACTTTCCGTATAACGGATGTTTTACCTTACGCTCTACTTGGACAACGATAGTTTTATTCATCTTATCGCTAACAACTTTGCCGATAATTGTCCGTTGCAATGTAGTTTGCTCAACATTCGTTTCCGTCATACCCGTGTACCTTTCTCTCTTAATATGGTTTTGATCCGAGCAATCGCCAGTCTGACCTTTTTAAATAAGTGTGACTTTGGAGGTTGACCAGAGCCTTTCTGAATTCTTAAATTGAATTGCTCTTTTAATAAAGCGAGCAATTCCTTCATTAATTCATCGACGCTTTTGTTTCGTAAATCAGATACTTTCATTACATCACCGTCCGCTCTACAAATACTGTTTTCACCGGTAATTTAGCAGCAGCTAACAATAATGCCTCTTTTGCTAAATCTTTCGGAAGACCTTCAATTTCAAACATCACTCGACCTGGCTGAACAAGTGCAACCCAGTATTCTACATTACCCTTACCCGAACCTTGTCGAACTTCTAATGGCTTTTTAGATATTGGCTTATCAGGGAAAACTCTGATCCAAATCTTACCGCCACGCTTAATACCGCGAGAAATAGCACGCCGAGCTGCTTCGATTTGTCTAGCAGTGATTCGGCCATGCTCCAGCGCTTTTAAGCCATATTCACCGAAACTTACTTTAGAACCACGGACAGCAATACCTCGATTGCGGCCTTTAAATTGTTTTCGATATTTTGTACGTTTTGGCTGCAACATCGATTATTTCTCCTGCTTACCGGAAGAACCAGATTTCTCAGTGGTTTCGCCTTGGGCAGCCTTATCACCCAATACTTCACCTTTAAATATCCATACTTTCACACCAATCACACCATAGGTGGTATAAGCTTCTGCAAGTGCGTAATCGATATCAGCACGGAAGGTTTGTAATGGCACACGGCCCTCACGATACCATTCAGTACGTGCGATTTCAGATCCACCCAATCTGCCGCTCACGCTGATTTTGATACCTTGTGCACCTGCACGCAGGGCAGTGGTTACAGCACGTTTCATAGCACGGCGGAACATGATGCGTCTTTCTAACTGTTGTGCAACTGATTCAGCCACTAATTTGGCATCTAATTCAGGTTTACGCACTTCTTCAATGCTGACATGAACAGGGACATTTAAAATTTTGTTCACATCATCACGAATATTTTCCACTTCTTTACCGCTCTTACCAATGATCACACCTGGACGAGCAGTATAAATGGTTACTTTGGCATTACGAGCTGGTCTATCAATCTGAATTCGACTAATACCTGCTTGCGCTAACTTCTTTCGCAAAAAATCTCTGACTTTGAGATCAGCACACAAAATATCTGAGAATTCTTTTGAGGATGCATACCATCTGGATGCAGGCTCTTTAACAATGCCTAAGCGTATACCGACTGGGTTAACTTTTTGTCCCATTACTTCTTCTCCTCATCCGATAAAACAATTGTAATATGACAAGTCGGCTTCAAAATCCGCGCCCCTCGACCTTTCGCTCTTGGCATCATTCGCTTATATGCTGGGCCTTGGTCAGCAAATATTTTGGCAACTCTTAATTCGTCAATATCTGCGCCATGATTATGCTCGGCATTTGCAATCGCTGAATCTAGGACTTTCTTCAGCACAGTCGCAGAACGTTTTCGGCTGAACTTTAAAATGTCTAATGCACGATCAATGGGTAACCCCCGGATAAGATCGCACACAAGGCGGCACTTTTGTGCTGACAATCTTGCAAATTTTAGTTTCGCTGCAACTTCCATTCTCAAATCCTCTATCTATCAAGTCGCTATTCAGATGCCTTGGCTGATTCGTCGCCTTTCGCTTTTCTATCGCCAGAATGCCCACGGAAGGTCCGTGTTGCAGCAAACTCACCCAGTTTATAGCCGACCATGTTTTCTGTGATATAAACAGGTACATGCAATCTGCCATTATGGATTGCGATAGTTAATCCAACCATTTCTGGCACAATCATTGACCGTCTTGACCAGGTTTTGATGGGACGTTTGTCGTTACTTGCGATCGCCTTCTCAACCTTTTTCATCAAATGGTTGTCTACAAAGGGTCCTTTTTTAATTGAACGTGGCACGCTGACACCTCATATTAAAAACAAGTTAAGTTATTTACTCTTATTTTCCCGAACAATAAATTTAGCCGTACGCTTATTTCTTCGCGTTTTGTATCCCTTGGTTGGCATACCCCAAGGACTCACAGGATGTCGTCCACCCTTGGTTCTACCTTCACCACCACCGTGTGGATGGTCGATTGGGTTCATTGCCGTACCACGCACAGTGGGTCTAATACCACGGTGACGAGTCGCACCCGCTTTACCATAAGTTCGTAGGTTATGTTCGGAATTACCCACTTCACCAATGACTGCCCGGCATTCTGACAGCACTTTGCGCATTTCGCCAGAGCGTAAACGCAAAGTTGCATAAATACCTTCACGCGCGATCAACTGTACGGAAGCACCCGCACTGCGAGCTATCCTTGCACCACCACCTACTTGCATTTCAATGCAATGGACAGTGGTACCAACTGGAATGCTGGCTAAAGGTAAACAGTTACCCACCTTAATTGCAACGGAGGGACCAGAAGCTACTTCATCCCCTACATTTAAGCCTTTCGGAGCAATAATATAACGCCTCTCACCATCAGCATATAAAAGTAGGGCAATATTAGCGCTGCGGTTTGGATCATATTCCAAACGCTCTACCTTAGCAGCAATACCATCTTTATCCCGCTTAAAATCCACCAAACGATATTTCTGTCTGTGACCACCCCCGATATGTCGGCAGGTGATGCGACCTTGGTTATTTCTTCCACCTGTTTTAGCCTTCTTCACCACTAATGAACTATGAGGGCTACCGCGGTGTAAATCTTTATTGACGACCTTAACGGCAAAGCGTTGTCCAGGAGATCGAGGTGAAAGTTTAACAATACTAATTGACATACTAGCCTCCCACCATCTCGAGTTTCTGATCCGCCTGCAACGTTACATAAGCTTTTTTCCAGCTCTTTTTCGTGCCTTTAATGCCGCGGAACATTTTCCGTTTAGATCGCACATTCATGGTGCGAACAGATTTCACTTTTGTATTAAATAAAAATTCAATCGCATCTTTGATCTCAGGTTTGGTTGCAGTATCCAACACATGAAATACGTATTGATTGTTTTTTTCCATTATCACCGTCCCTTTTTCAGAGATATGAGGTGATAAGATAATTTGTAGAAGACGCTCCTGGTTCATTTTAATAGCCCCTCTATTTCTTTGATGGCAGCTTCTGTCATGACCACTTTTTCTGCCTTTACCAATGCTACAGGATCAGCCGCTGACATGGCTGCATCCCTGACATCAACATAAAAGAGGTTTCTCGCCGCTAAATATAAGTTTTCATCAATAGCATCAGAAACAATTAACACATCGCCATTTAGCTTCATATCATCGAGCTTCTTAAGCAATACTTTGGTTTTAGGAGCATCGACTTGGAACGATTCAACAACCATTAAGCGATCTTGTCGAATTAATTCAGATAAAATAGAACGCACTGCACCTTTATACATTTTTCTATTTACTTTCTGCTTATAGCACCTTGGCTTAGCAGCAAACACCTTTCCACCCTTACGCCAAAGTGGGCTTCGAATGGTCCCAGCCCGTGCACGACCTGTACCTTTTTGACGCCAGGGTTTCACACCACCCCCACTGACTTCAGCACGGGTTTTTTGTGCTTTGGTACCTGCCCGGGCAGCAGACATATAAGCTGTGACAACTTGATGAATCAGTGATTCGTTAAAATCACAAGCAAATACATCATCAGCTAGCTCAAGCTTCTTTTTTGAATGTGTTAATTGTAATTCCATACCCCTCTCCTCACGCGCTCTTCTTAACAGCAGGGCGAATTACAATCCACCCATTCACTGCACCGGGCACTGCCCCTCTGATGAACACGAGATTATGTTCTGTATCAATGCGAACAACTTGCTGCGATAAAATCGTGCGCTTCACATCACCCATATGACCAGCCATGCGCTTGCCCTTGAATACCTTACCAGGTGATTGACGTTGCCCGATAGAACCCGGCTTATTATGCGATACAGAGTTACCATGTGACGCATCCTGGGAACTAAAATGATGTCGCTTGATAACGCCAGCAAAACCTTTACCTTTAGTGATGCCAGAGACATCAACATATTGGCCGATGGTAAAACGATCTACTTTAAGTTCAGTACCAACAGTGATATCACCTGAACCTCCGTCTTCTTCATCTTCAAGACGAAACTCCCACAAGCCTGCACCTGGTTCTACACCCGCTTTTGCAAAATGCCCTGCTTCAGGCTTTGATAAGCGCGAGCGCTTGCGATCGCCTGTTGTTACCTGAACCGCGGCATAGCCGTCCTTTTCGACTGTTTTAATTTGAACAACACGATTAGGTACCACTTGGATGACGGTGACAGGAATCGCTGCGCCGTCTTCGGTGTAAATTCGAGTCATTCCAGCTTTTTTTCCAACTACTATCATTTTTATCGCCTCTTTTAGGCATCATTTATTCATTTGTATCAACACTGATTTGCACATCCACACCCGCCGCTAAATCAAGCTTCATGAGTGCATCAATCGTCTTGTCTGTTGGGCGGTTAATGTCTACCACTCGCTTATGGGTACGCAGTTCGTATTGATCACGTGCGTCCTTATCAGCATTGGGGGCATTGCAAACCGTATACCGTTCTTTGCGGGTTGGCAACGGAATGGGGCCACATACTTGCGCCCCAGTCCGTTTTGCTGTATCCACAATTTCTTTCGTTGATTTATCGATTAATCGGTGGTCAAACGCCTTTAACCGAATTCGAATTCTTTGATTTTTAGCTGCCATAGTTCATTACTCAATAATTTTCGCGACGACACCCGCACCGACGGTACGACCACCTTCACGAACAGCAAAGCGTAAACCCTCTTCCATTGCGACCGGCGCAATCAATTGAACATTCATCTTGATGTTATCGCCAGGCATCACCATCTCCACTCCTTCCGGTAACTGGATCTCTCCCGTTACGTCTGTCGTTCGGAAGTAAAACTGCGGTCGATATCCCTTAAAAAATGGCGTATGTCGGCCACCTTCTTCTTTCGATAACACGTACACTTCCGCTTCGAACTTCGTGTGGGGCGTTATTGTGCCAGGCTTTGCTAGTACTTGTCCACGTTCAACTTCTTCTCGCTTCGTTCCTCGTAACAATACACCTACGTTGTCTCCCGCTCGACCTTCATCCAATAACTTACGAAACATTTCTACGCCCGTGCAGGTCGTCTTCGTCGTCGGCTTGATCCCAACGATTTCCAGTTCATCTCCTACCTTCACTATCCCTCTTTCCACACGCCCCGTTACTACCGTACCTCGGCCAGAGATAGAGAACACGTCTTCAATTGGCAGCAAGAAGGGCTGGTCAATCGGACGTTCCGGAACAGGTATGTATTCGTCCATCGTTTCAACTAGCTTAATAATAGAGGGTTCGCCTATTTCGCTTTGATCACCTTCCAGTGCCTTTAATGCACTCCCAATGATCACCGGGGTCTTGTCTCCAGGGAACTTGTACTGCGTTAATAAATCACGCACTTCCATCTCGACTAATTCCAGTAATTCTTTGTCATCCACCATGTCCGCTTTGTTCAAGTACACCACTATGTAGGGCACACCCACTTGGCGAGCCAATAAAATATGTTCGCGCGTTTGGGGCATTGGGCCATCGGCTGCAGACACCACTAAAATCGCACCATCCATCTGTGCAGCTCCTGTGATCATATTCTTCACATAGTCCGCATGGCCCGGGCAGTCCACGTGAGCATAGTGACGTTTCGCTGATTGGTATTCCACATGCGAGGTCGCAATCGTGATACCTCTTGCCTTCTCTTCGGGCGCATTGTCAATTTGATCGTAACCTTTCGCTTCTCCACCATATTTCTTCGCTAATATCGTCGCTAAGGCTGCTGTTAATGTCGTTTTACCGTGGTCAACGTGGCCTATCGTCCCTACGTTAACGTGCGGCTTCGTACGCTCAAATACTTGCTTGCTCATG
>JAJPJH010000003.1 GCA_021324335.1 Gammaproteobacteria bacterium | reverse complement strand
GATTCCATCTCGCGATGGACACCCTTGCCTAGACTCGCACTTCCGATCTCCACGGCGTGCAGCGGACTTTCACCGCCTAGAATTGCGCCATGCTTGGCGCACAAAATCAAAATGCCATTCTTCTCTACAAAGAATGGCATTTGTGCCAATAAGGGGGCGGCCTAGGTGCTTGGTTGTTTCTTTATTTTTTGTCCTGTTTCTGTTTCATTTTCTTCTTGCACTTTTGCATGAGCCTCTGGTTCAGGAGGGGTGGAAGGTGATACAGAAGCGGGGTCATTCTTGAAAATGGATAATGCAGAAATGAGAGAAGCTTCTTTTGGAGCGGAATAATTATCATTATTATTGTTGTTATTATTATCTAAAGCCTTTTCTTTTTTCAATTCAGGTGAGGATGAAGGAGAGAGTTCGGGCAAATCAACTGTCTGCTGCTTCTTCTCTTTACCAAGCCACGAAAGAGAAGTCATTGACATTGAGCCAGTAAGACTACTACCTTTTTTTCCCCCCATTAAAGGAGGACGACTTTTTGTGCGGTTAAATCCGGTGGCAGTGCTAATAGTTAATGGCTGTTGTTTATTAGAAGGAGATAGTTTTGAAGGCTCTCTTTCCTTGTTTTTTGATAAATCAATTTTTATTTTCTCCACTATCTCAGGAATATTGTTTTCAGGAGGTAAATTCTTTAAATCCTCCAATTTTTCTTTCAGTAAACATTCCTGAATGTCCAAGAAAGGAGTATAAGATTTATTATCTATGTCGAGGACGGCAAGTGCAGCAAGGTTACCTTGCCGAAATTCTTGCAATATTGTTATTTGACCCGCTCGGATATCTTTCTCTTCTTTTATTTTAGCAATAGCATTTAACCTTCCCTGAATTTGTGCGGCTAAGGTTGCTTTTTGTTCCGTATCTTCTTCTTTAAGTTTATCTGAAGCAGCTTGATCATTTTCTAGTAGATTTGTCATAAATGTGAGAGTTTTATCAAAATTTTTTACTTTCTCTTGTTGCTGCTCAATAAGCTTCTTATAATAACGGTCATTTAAAATTAATTCATATGTTCCTTTAAGCTTTACATTTTGCATTTCTTCTTTTGACCAAATAGCTGTTGATAGCTTATTTTCTATATCATAAGCCTGCTTATTATTTTTTTGAAATTCTATTATTTCCCTTATTTTATCATTTTTTTCGTGAATTAAATGCGCTTTTTTCTCTAGCATGACTTGAGAGGAATCTTCGCTTATGCCCTTAAGTTTATCTGAAATAAAGGTGAACGTAGTCATAGCGTGGCCCACGTACGGAATAGGGGTAAGGGATCCCTTTACTTTCTTCATGTGCTTAATTGCTACCGCTTCTTCCTCTTTAGAAGTGTTAGGGAATTTTTTCATAATATGGTTAAATATTTTTTTTGTATTCTCAGGTAATTGATTGTGAGTGACAAATGTTTGGAGTAGAGTATTTGTCAAAGCACCCTTAATCGCAAAAAAAGTATGCATATCACCTTTATAATAACAATCTTTAAGGTAATGTATCCAACGTGTTGTAGCTAATAAACTTTCTGCTAATGATTCAGTATTTAGAATCTCCATCAAGCATGATTCAGATACTGCGCAAAAGTCATAAGTGAGTGCAGTCCAAGTAGGGTCACTAGTATCCAATTTTTCAAAAGTCATGAGATTTAAGTTTCCAAATAATTCTCGGCTTTTTCTTATTCTTGTTTGTAAAAATTCATTATTTGCGGAGGAATAGATTGAATTGAACTGATGATGTAATGATTTTTTTAAATTATCTCTTATTACATTATTCACGAGCATTTTATCTAATTTTTTTATCAGTTCTCTGGTTACACCATTTTTTTTTAATTCTAGTTCTAGTCCATTGAGCACATTTTTTAAAATAGTAGATGGGTCTTTCGCATCTTCTAGCTGTTTTGCCAATATCTCTATTTCTTCCTGTATTCTTACGTTTGGTAAAAGATTAGTATCTTTATTATTTCTTGGAATCATAAAATGAGCCTCGGTTTTATGGGTTAATTTTTAAATAGCTATATTAAGTATAGGTGGGATTTTAATGTAGAAATATTAAACAAATATTAAGAAGCAGGATTAATATTTAACATTTTGATTTCATGAAAAATTATTTTTTTATAAGGGAACATAGGAGAAGAAGTAATTGGTTGTTTAGTTTCTTTTGAATTCAAAGAGTTACCCTTCGGAATTTTAGAAAATCAGCCAAAGTTAATAAATTGTTAATATTACCATGCAAAAATTAGCCCTCTTCAAATTTATTAACATGATACATTAAACAAAACGAGGATTTTAGAATGCAACGCAATATGAGGGTTGAAGAGATTGAATTACCATTATTAGATGATTTGAATAATAACAATAACCAATCGGTTACGCGTCCAAATGAGGTAATTCCGATTAATAACAATTCTCCAGATCTTATAAATAATCTCCCTGCTGAAGATCTTGCTAAGATCCTCGGCTATTTAACCGCAGATGAAAAAGATTTAGCGAAAAAAATGACAGTTTGTAAAAACTTTAATACGATCATAAACAACTTACCAACTGACACTAAGATTAGTGAGAGAAACCAAGATGGTACAATAGCAAAAAACGAAGATGGTACAGTTAAATTAAAGAAAGGAACGTTTGGGGAAGTTAGTCGTATTTTAAATAAACGCAACCAATTAGAAAAAACTAAAAAGGCAGTTCCTGCGTTGCCGACAGAAGAAGTAGAAGCGAGTTGCAGGATAATAAACTCATCTTACCAAGCGGAAGCTACATTGGCTGCTGGTATTATAGAAGGTGCAGGTGCAGGTTTAGAAGTATTAACAAATGCCACTAATGTTATTAGTGGCCCTGCGTTACCTATCATTGGACATGTAGCAGTTGGGATAGGGGCAGTTTTAGGGGCTATTACGCTATTTAACCATTGCATGGAGAAGCGAGATCAAAAGAAAAAAGAGAAACATCAAGCAGACATAGCTGCAATTCGAGGACATAGAGCTGCGATTAGAGTATTCAATAAAACAGTTGATGATCAGCTTGCTTCTGATCCTAAGCTCCAAATTTATCGCCCTTAAGTTAAAAAGCTAAGCATCTCATAGCAATAAATAACCTGGATAGAGCCATAAGCTTTATCCAGGCATATTTTGTGCGCCAAGCATGGCGCAATTCTAGGCGGTGAAAGTCCGCTGCACGCCGTGGAGATCGGAAGTGCGAGTCTAGGCAAGGGTGTCCATCGCGAGATGGAATC
>JAJPJH010000015.1 GCA_021324335.1 Gammaproteobacteria bacterium | reverse complement strand
GTCGCCCAATCCAACCCATAGCCTGATTTTATTTCTATTGTCGTCACACCTGATGCCATCAGGGCACGTACCCGTTTGATACTTTGTTCCAACAACATCTCTTCCGAAGCAGCCCGCGTCGCTGCTACAGTAGATTGTATCCCGCCACCTCGGCGAGCAATTTCTTCATATGAAACACCTTGTAATCGCATCTCAAATTCATTTGCACGATCACCCGCATAGACAATATGTGTATGACAATCTATAAATCCCGGCGTAATACAACGACCTTCTACATTGTGAACACATTCAGCTAAGACTTCGGGAGCATCCGATAATTCATCCATTCGCCCCACCCATGCAATATGCTGATCATGAACAGCAATTGCAGCGTGCTTTAATAAGCCATAACCATGCTCACACGTAGCAATACATGCATTAATCCAAATCGCGTCCCAATTTTTTTCCATACACTCACATTCCAGTTGCCATTAGGAAATAACTGCAAGAGAATACCACTATTCATCTGAATGGAATAGGCAAGAAATTAATATGGACTCTTCACGACATGACCCTACACGTCAAATTCGAGCCCCGCACGGCACACGTTTAACTGCAAAAAGTTGGCTCACTGAAGCTCCCATACGCATGTTGATGAACAATTTAGATCCCAATGTCGCAGAAATTTCGAGTGATTTAGTGGTATATGGCGGTATCGGCCGTGCTGCACGTAATTGGGCTTGTTACGACAAAATTATTGAATCACTTACTAGTTTAAATGACGATGAAACACTCTTAATCCAATCTGGCAAACCCGTTGGTGTTTTTAAAACGCATACGAATGCGCCTCGCGTATTAATCGCTAATTCTAATTTAGTCCCTCATTGGGCCACATGGGACCACTTTAATGAATTAGATAAAAAAGGCTTGATGATGTATGGCCAAATGACCGCAGGATCATGGATTTATATCGGTACCCAAGGCATTGTGCAGGGAACCTATGAAACATTTTGCTCAGCCGCGCAACAACACTACAACGGTCACTTGCAAGGAAAGTGGATTCTAACAGCCGGTTTAGGCGGTATGGGCGGAGCACAACCGTTAGCTGCGACCATGGCAGGCGCCTGTATGTTGGCAGTAGAATGCGATCCTAATCGAATTCAACGCCGCTTAGAAACAGGCTACCTTGATAAACACACAGATAAATTAGATGAAGCACTTGCTATTATTCGCCAACATTGCGCTGAAGGTAAAACAGTTTCCGTCGGTTTATTAGGCAACGCAGCGAATATTTATCCTGAAATCGTACAGCGTAGCATGAAACCAGATTTAGTAACTGATCAAACGAGTGCCCATGACCCTCTAAACGGTTATTTACCACGTGACATGACACTAGAACAAGCAGCAGAAATGCGCCGTACCCATCCCAAAGAACTAATTCAATTGGCTAAACAATCGATGGCCATCCAAGTGAGCGCGATGCTGGAATTTCATCAACAAGGTATTCCTGTGTTTGATTATGGTAATAATATTCGGCAAATGGCAAAAGATATGGGTGTCATGAATGCATTTGATTTTCCCGGCTTTGTTCCTGCTTATATCCGCCCTCTGTTTTGTCGCGGCATGGGTCCATTTCGATGGGTCGCTTTATCCGGTGATCCGGAAGATATTTATCGCACCGATGAAAAAATCAAAGAATTATTGCCAGACGATGCTCATCTTCATCAATGGCTAGATATGGCAAGACAACGCATCCATTTTCAAGGCTTACCTGCCCGTATCTGTTGGCTAGGATTAGGAGACCGTGCACGGGTTGGTTTGGCATTTAATGACATGGTGAAAAAAGGTGAATTAAAAGCACCTATTGTCATTGGACGCGACCACCTCGATTCAGGTTCCGTTGCGAGTCCCAATCGAGAAACAGAAAGTATGAAAGATGGTTCTGATGCTGTTTCAGATTGGCCGCTGCTAAATGCACTTCTCAATTGTGCAAGCGGCGCCACGTGGGTCAGTATTCATCATGGCGGCGGTGTTGGGATGGGTTACTCACAACATGCTGGTGTTGTGATTGTAGCTGATGGCAGTGAAGCAGCAGCAACACGCTTAAAACATGTGTTAACTAATGACCCTGCTTCAGGTGTCATGCGTCATGCCGATGCAGGCTATGAAGCCGCTATTCAATGTGCGAGAGAGCATCATTTAAAATTACCTATGGTTAAGCTATGAAATTCACTTTACATCCCAGCAAATTAAAATTATCTGATTTTCCCCTCTTATTGGATGAAGCTACCACCCTTGAATTATCTACTGATTCACACGCCGCTATCCATGCATCAGCGAATATGATTCAACAAGTTATTGCCGCAGGAAAAACAGTGTATGGCGTGAATACAGGCTTCGGTGCATTAGCACATACTAAAATTGATACGAAAGATCTGGAATTATTGCAACGCAGCTTAGTGCTATCTCATGCAGCAGGCACAGGAGAATTATTAGATGAGAGTGTAGTACGTCTTATTCTGGCACTAAAAATAAATAGCTTAGCACGCGGTTTTTCCGGTATACGGTTAGAAATAATTGAGGCTTTGATAAAATTGTTCAATGCGGGTATTTATCCTTGCATTCCATGCCAAGGCTCGGTAGGTGCATCGGGGGATTTAGCCCCCCTTGCTCATTTAAGTATTATTTTATTAGGCACTGGCCAGGCACGTTATCGAGGAAGAATAATTTCTGCAGAAGAAGCGTTAAACATCATAGGATTAAAACCACTCCAATTGGCACCCAAAGAAGGTTTAGCCCTTTTAAATGGAACACAAGTTTCCACAGCATTAGCTATTCTGGGTTTATTAGCAATTGAAAACTTATTTGTGACTGCGCTTGCAGCAGGGGCCTTATCGGTGGATGCAGCAAGAGGAAGTGATCACCCATTTGATGAACGAATTCAGCGTATACGAGGTCAAGCAGGACAAATTCAGGTAGCACAAGTATTACGTGAATTATTGCAAAATAGTGAAATACGCCGCTCACATCATGATTGCAGGAAAGTCCAAGATCCCTATTCATTACGTTGTCAACCTCAAGTGATGGGCGCGTGTTTAGACCAAATTTGGGCTAATACAGAGATTATTGTGAGAGAATCAAATGCCGTCTCTGATAATCCTCTTGTCTTTACCGAACAAAATGACATCGTTTCCGGCGGTAATTTTCATGCTGAACCGATTGCCTTAGCTGCCGATGCACTTGCTATTAGTCTTGCTGAAATAGGAGCATTATCAGAACGGCGTATTGCTTTATTGATTGATCCAGATTTTAGTGGCTTACCTGCTTTTTTAGTTAATAATCCTGGCGTCAATTCAGGCTTCATGCTTGCACAAGTAACGGCTGCTGCACTGGCAAGTGAAAATAAATTATTAGCGCATCCAGCGAGTGTAGATAGCTTACCGACGTCTGCTAATCAAGAAGATCACGTTAGTATGGCAACTTTCGCAGCACGCCGCTTGTCACAGATGATAGAAAATGTGACTGGCATTCTTGCTATTGAATTATTAGCAGCTTGCCAAGGCATTGATATGCTGCGACCCTTACGTTCTTCACCAATACTCGAAAATATTCATCACATTGTTCGCGATCAAGTAGCATTTTATGATAAAGATCGCTATTTTGCGCCGGATATTGAAAAAATAAAATGCCTGATAAAATCAGGCAATATTCGGGAAAAAATTCATTTAGAATTAGGTAATATGCTCTTCTTCCAGGGATTGTTTGATTGATTTTCTTTCCTTTAATTCTGCATGATACCGCGACAAATAAGGCCATTTATCCATATCAAATTTATAATATAAAGCCCAACGAATTATCACAAATAAATAAGCATCTGGTAGAGTAAAATTCTCTCCCGCTAAATATTTATTGGGATGAAGATGCTTGTCCACATAATTTAATTTCGTTTTTACTAATGGGATAAAAATTTGCTCTTTTATATCTTGCGGCACAATGGGATTAAAGAGTGGCGAAAATCCTTTATGTAATTCGGTTGTAATATAATTTTGCCATTCCAACACCCGATATCGTTTAAAATCACCTACGGGTGGGAGTAATTGAGGTGCATGATATTTTTCAGCTAAATACTGCTGAATCACAGCATTTTCTGTTAAAAACTCATTATCATCCGTCAATAAGACGGGCACGGCTCCCTTCGGATTGATACTTAAAAAATCTTGACCCGTTGCTGTCTGCTTTGTTTTTAAATCAACAGATTCATATTCGCTTGGCAATCCTAATTCATTAATAATAATTCTCACCGCCAGTGAACAAGCTCCTTTGGTATAATACAGTTTCATAATAACTCCTTACTTAAATCGCTTTACATATTGATGACAATAAGGTTGTTTTCCTGCTTTTTGATAATAATCTTGATGGTACGTTTCAGCACGCCAAAATGGGCTAACCGGTAAGAGTTTAGTGGCAACGGCATAGCCTAATTTTTTTAATTCTGCAATTAACTCTAAGGCTGTTTGTTTTTGTTTCTCATCATAATAAAAAATAGCGCTAAGATATTGTTCACCATGATCAGGACCTTGTCCGTTTGCTTGAGTAGGGTCATGTATTTCAAAAAAATATTTTGTTAATGCTTGATAGCTTAGCTTCGTAGGATCATAGAGCACACGTACAGCTTCATAATGGCCTGTGGTCCCCGTACAAACAGCTTGATAGCTAGGATTTTTTTGATGCCCACCTGTATAGCCTACCTGTGTTTTTAATACACCGGGAAGTTGTTTGAGATAATGTTCTACACCCCAAAAACAACCAGCGGCAAAAATGGCTTCCTCTGTGTCTTGCACGGTTAAATCAGGAACAAAATCCAGACTTAATGAATTGACACAATGGCGTACATTTTTATTGGTAAATCCTTCACCAGAAAATACATGGCCTAAATGGGCATGACATCTTGCACATAAAATTTCCATACGTCTACCGTCTGCATCCGGTTCATAAGCCACCGCACCTTTTACTTCTTCATCAAAACTGGGCCAACCACAGCCAGAATGAAATTTGGAATGAGATCGATATAAAGGCAACCCGCATTGTCGGCATAAATAAGTGCCCTCTTCGCCGAAGTCATCATATTCACCTGAAAAAGGGCGTTCTGTGCCCTTCTCCTTAACAACAGCTCGCACAATGTCTGGTAAACTAGAAGTTTTAATCATTTTGTTATCTTCTCATAGTCTCTTTGCGCTCATCAACGAATAATGTTAAATATATTCTGACTAATAAGGATTCAGTATGAATTTAGATGTTTGGCTTATTTTCCAAGATGACCAATTAGTGGTATTAAAAGAAGAAGAAAGTCAGTTACCAGGATCTTCTGCTATTCTCCACTTAAAAGCGGAATTTGCTCGCCAGCATTTTATCGGCCAATTCAATCAACTAAATGTTTACTGTGCAGAACTCCTGGATACCACTGTGCTTACTGATGAAATGACCACTCTTCCCTTAAGAAAAGCCATGGACCTCCTCGAACCAGATTGGTACGACATGTTAGTGAGAGCCTATGCCATTCTTAACTGGGATAAAAATCACCACTACTGTGGACGTTGTGGCCATCCTACTAATTTGCCTTCTAGCATTGCCTTTGAACGGACTTGCCCGCAGTGCGGCTTGGCTTTTTATCCACGCATTTCACCTTCAATTATTGTATTAATTTATAAAGATGATCAAATCCTGATGGCACGCAGTCCTCATTTTCCACGGGGGGCATATGGTTTAATTGCAGGCTTTATTGAAGCAGGTGAAAATATTGAGCAAGCAGTGCACAGAGAAGTCAAAGAAGAAGTCAATATTGAAATAAAAAACTTGCAATATATCGGCTCTCAACCTTGGCCCTTTCCCGATTCACTCATGATTGGATTTATTGCAGAATATGCAGCCGGTGAAATCACTATTAATCCCAGTGAATTAGAAGACGCAGATTGGTACCATTATGATCATTTACCCGGTCGTCCTTCGTCGCGGGTCAGTATCGCTAATAAAATAATTGACTATTTTATTGATCAAAAACGAAAGGGATATGCTTATGGAAGTTTATGATAATTGGCGAGAAGAAAAACGCTCAGCTTATCTGTATGCGGTGGTAGCAGAATGTGAAAAAAATGCAGTCCATAAAAAATTATTTTTAGACTTGCAAGCTGCTGCCGAGAAACAAGCTACTTTGTGGGAAAAGAAGATGCAAGCTCAGGGTTTACCGAATGTTACTTATACTCCCGATTTTCGTAGCCGCCTCGTTGCAAAGCTTATCCGATTAATTGGCCCGGAATATTTACATAATGTGCTATCGGCGATGAAAATTCGCGGCATGTCAGTATTCACGCAATATCACAACGAACATCGCCATACGAGTTTAAGCACATCAAGTAACTTACGAGCAGCTGTTTTTGGCATCAACGACGGTCTGATTTCGAATATAAGTCTCATCCTTGGTATTGCGGGTGCGAATGCAAACCAGCATTTTATCCTGTTAGCCGGCATCGCGGGTTTACTGGCCGGTGCCTGCTCCATGGGAGCGGGTGAATATATTTCAGTGCGCTCTCAACGGGAAGTATTCGAGTATCAGATTGTAATAGAAAAAAAAGAATTAGAAGAATACCCTGAAGAAGAAACAGCAGAATTAAGCTTCATCTATCAAGCCCGCGGCATTCCCAAAGAAGAAGCAGACCGGCTCGCCAAAATTATGATCGATAATCCCGAGACAGCCTTAAATGCCTTGGCTCGGGAAGAATTGGGATTAAACCCAGATGATCTTGTTTCTCCTATTGGTGCCATGATTTCTTCCTTTTTCTCTTTTGCTATTGGTGCTTTTATACCACTTATTCCCTTTTTATTTGGGAATTCTGTCCTCAATATGCCAATTAGCATCGTCTTCACAGCCGTGACACTCTTCACTATTGGTGCGGCATTAAGTTTATTTACAAATAAGAACCCCATTTGGCAAGGCTTACGAATGTTATTAATTGGTTTTATAGCGGGAGCGATTACATTCACTATTGGAAAATTATGGGGAATCGCAATGTTCTAAGCTGATCCCGCGGCCTAAACCGCGGGACGAAATCGTTATAGGGTAGGTTTCTTCATCTTTTCAAGATACAGCAAATAACATAAATAACCTGCTGCAACGCCAATGATAATAAATATCAATCGACCTAACATCACCCCTAAAATACCGCTAATAATATTAACGTTAAAAAGCCCTAACAACCCTAAATTAATCCCACCAACCAGCACTAAAATTAACGCAATCCAACCATACCAATTTAAGTCTTTCATTCATGGCTCCTTCTTCGACCCGGAAAAAAAACGTTAACTCCCCTAGCATACATGTTAAAATCCTAGCTTTACAACACTCTATTAGCCATGCAATTACAACCTACCGATATCCATCTCTGGTCAACTGATTTAACGCGTGTAGTGGACGAAACGAAGCTGGCTTTCTTGAGCCCCGAGGAGCATGACCGGGCCAATCGTTTCCACTTTCCTCTTCATCGCCACCGATTTATTGCCGCCCGTATTACGCTCCGATACCTGCTTAGCCTTTACCTAGATAGTCCACCTGACAAGATTGTCTTTTCTTATTCAGAGTATAAAAAACCTTACCTCGCGACCCATCCCCACTTATTTTTTAATATTGCTCACTCCCATGATATCGCCCTCTATGCTTTTACCTTAAACCATACCATCGGTGTCGATATTGAAAAAATTCGGGAGCATTATGAGGAAGCTATTGCTAAACGTTATTTTAGCCCCTATGAATACCAGAGCTTAATGCAATTACCAAAAGAAGCTAAAGCGATGGCCTTTTACCGTCTGTGGTCTCGGAAAGAAGCCCTTACCAAGGCTATTGGCAAAGGTTTACATATTCCCCTCTCTAACTTTTCTGTCTCGATTAATGAGAATGTAGAAACAATCAACCTAGAAAATGACACCTGGACCCTCGTCTCCTTACCTCTTTATAGTGATTATCAATCCGCTATCGCTAGCAACCAGTCGATCAAAAATATTTCATATTGGCATATTATTGACCAACAACCTAAATTAATTAAGGTATACCCATTTTAGTTACGGTATACTATGAAACGTCGAAAAATCATGCAAAAGGATCCCCTATGCCATACAAGGAATTTCAGGAAAATTGGAAGACTTTTTCTAAATTAATCGAAAACCTCTCTAGTGCTAAAGAAGGTGAGCTGCATGCCTTAATTCAGCGTTATGTTGAACAAAATCTCGGTATACTGAATGATGTCTTTGCTGTCAGTATTGAAAATTTAGGCCGCTTAGAAAAAGCGAAATCGATAAATGATATTATTTGCATTCAAGCAAAACTAACGAATGAATTAAATAAAAAACTAACGCTCTCTGCGCAGCAATTTCTCAATGCTTCTTTGGGGCATATTGCGAATTATAATGAGTGGCTCAAAGCACATTGTGATTTAGATGCGCACTGCGATTCAGCGACGGATTAGCAATGTCATGTTTACATTATTGTGATGCTACTCTTTACATTGAAAATGTAAATTTAATGCAAGTTGCCCAGCAATTTGGCACCCCTTCGTATGTTTACTCTCGCGCAATGCTAGAAAAGAATTGGAAAGCTTTCGATCAAGCTTTCCAATTCATCCCGCATTGCATTTGTTATGCTGTCAAAGCGAATAGCAATATTGCTATTTTGCATTTACTAGCTCAATTACAGTCTGGATTTGATATTGTTTCCTTGGGGGAATTAGAACGAGTCATAGCAGCCGGTGGAGACCCCCAAAAAACTGTATTTTCAGGTGTCGGTAAAAGAGAAGATGAAATAGAAGAAGCAATTAAGAAAAATATCTATTGTTTTAATATTGAATCTACTTCCGAATTAGAGCGATTAGCCAAGATTGCACATCGTCTTAATAAAAAAGTGAAGGTGATGCTGCGTATTAATCCTAATGTTAATCCGCAAACCCATTCGCATATTTCAACAGGATTAAAAGAAAATAAATTTGGCATTCATGTGAGTGAGATAGTCTCATTATCTCGACAACTAGTTTCTCATACCTCGCTGCAATTCATTGGTATTGGTTGCCATATCGGTTCACAAATTACAACGTTGGCACCTTTTCTAGAAGCAATAGATTGCTTACTGGATATTTATCAGCAATTACAGCGTAGTGGCATCACTCTTCAATACATTAATATTGGTGGCGGTCTAGGTATTACCTATCACCAAGAACGCCCTCCCGAGATTATTGAATATGCACAAACATTACAGCAAAAATTATCCTCTTATCCTGTTAAACTTATTCTCGAACCAGGCCGCGCTATTATAGGCAACGCGGGTGTGTTATTAACGCGTGTAGAATATCTCAAATCCACCCCGCATAAACAGTTTGCTATTGTCGATGCCGGTATGAATGATTTTTTACGCCCTTCACTTTATGATGCATGGCAAGCCATTTTACCGGTGACAGTGCGCCAAGAAGCGAAAAAAATCTATGACATTGTCGGTCCTGTCTGCGAATCGGCCGATTTTCTTGGGAAAGATCGGGAATTAGCCATACAGGAAGGGGATTTATTAGCTGTTGATTCTGCAGGTGCCTATGGCTTTAGTATGAGTTCAAACTATAATTCCCGCGGACGTCCCGCCGAAATTCTAATTGATGGCGATCAGATACGTCTGATCCGCCGGCGTGAAACCATTCAAGAAACATTTGCATTGGAAAATATCATCAAGGGGTGAGAATGAATTATAAATTAACAGAAGAACAAATGATTATACGTGAGGCTGCTCAGCAATTTGCTGCAAAAGAAATGCTTCCTTTTGCACAAGGATGGGATGAGAAACATATTTTTCCTATTGATACATTACGTAAAGCAGCTTCATTAGGCTTCGCCATGATTTATGTAGCAAGCGACGTGGGAGGAAGTGGATTAACTCGCTTGGATGGAACATTGATTTTTGAAGAATTAGCCACTGCCTGCCCTTCGACCGCCGCATATTTATCCATTCATAACATGGTTGCCTGGCTTATTGATCACTATGGAGATGACTATCTCCGTCACTTATGGTTACCTAAATTAGCCACCTTAGAAGTATTAAGTAGCTATTGTCTTACTGAACCGAATGCTGGATCGGATGCAGCCTCACTTAAAACCACCGCTGTACGAGAAGGTGATGACTATATTCTGAATGGTACTAAAGCCTTCATCTCAGGTGGGTCTGTTAGCGATTTGTATGCCTGCATGGTGCGTACTGGTGAAGCAGGCCCCCGTGGGATCACCTGCTTATTGGTCGAAAAAGATAGGGTGGGTATTAGTTTTGGTAAAAAAGAACAAAAGCTAGGCTGGCATAGCCAACCTACCACGATGGTATTCTTTAAAGATTGCCGGGTCCCGGTAAGCAATCGCATTGGCGAAGAAGGACAAGGTTTTAAGATTGCTTTATCAGCCTTGAATGGCGGGCGTATTAATATCGCAGCTTGTTCATTAGGTGGTGCCAAAAAATGCTTGCAATTGACGAGGCAATACATGATGGAGCGGCAGCAATTCAAGCATAAGTTAATGGATTTCGAGGCTTTACAATTTCGATTTGCTGATATGTTAACTGATTTTGAAACCGCACGGCTCATGGTATACCGAGCGGCATGTGCTTTAGATCAACAAGATTCTGATGTTATTATGCGTTGTGCTATGGCAAAACGCTTAGCAACCGATATATGTTTTAAAATTTGTAATGAGGCACTGCAATTACACGGTGGTTATGGATACCTCCGAGATTTTCCTATCGAACGGTATTTCCGAGATTTACGTGTCCATCAAATTTTAGAAGGAACCAATGAAATCATGCGTTTAATTATCGCTAAGCAAGCCTTCCAGGAGACTTTTAATCTTTTGTAACGTAAACTATATCGCGCTCGCAAAGGCGAACTCGTCATTTCTGAGCGCACCTGTGTCATTCCCGCGAAAGCGGGAATCTATTTGGAATGCAGCAGAAGCGGCTTAATAGATTCCCGCTTTCGCGGGAATGACACGGGCACTTGAGAATGGCAAGATCAAGATAGTGACTAATTTAAAATGGAGATAATGAATGTCTAAAACGATAATAATCACAGCTATTTCAGCTGTTCTCACCCTAGGCGCAACAACGCCTACACTCGCTGATACCTCCTCTTCCCCCTCCATGATGGGCAACATTTCCGGAATGGAAAAATGTTACGGCATTGCCAAAGCAGGTGAAAATGATTGCAGCACTGCTAATAACACATGTGCTGGCGAATCTAAAGTCAGCGGCGATAAAGAAGCATGGATTTTAGTTCCAACCGGTGTTTGTCATAAAATTATAGGCAGCAATACGAAGGCATGAGTACTTTTTTCATCCACCTTAAAAAAAGTTTTTTACTAGGGTTATTAGTGGTACTTCTTTGCATATTTTTTTATTTTCATCTTTATCGTTACCTTCATTTAGATACGATCAAAACCTATCATGCCGCAGCAAAACAATGGACATTAACCCATTACAAAGCAGCGGTCGGTTTGTACTTATTTATTTTTATCATCCTCATCGCCTGCGGCATTCCTTGCGCAACCTTATTATCGCTCGCAGGCGGATTTTTATTCGGTAATATCGCGGTGATGTATGCTGTCCTAGGAACGACGTTAGGCGGTGTAACTTTATTCCTGGCAGTACGGACGGCACTGGGCGCACATATCGCTTCTTCGTCAGTGAAATGGATTAAAAATGCAGAACAAGGATTTCAGAAAAATGCTTTTTCCTACATCCTTATGCTACGTTTAATCCCTGTTTTTCCATGCTGGGTCAGTAATGTATCAGCAGGGATGCTCAACGTCCCTCTCCCTACCTTCATCTGCGCCACTGCCATTGGCATTTTCCCCGCTACGTTGATTTACACCCTGATGGGACGCAGCCTAGATAAACTATTAACGGCAGAATCTCCCTTAAGCCTTAATACCCTCCTGACACCTTCCATGATTTTTTCCCTTTGCAGCTTAGCCGTCCTTGGCCTCTTTCCTGTATTTTATAAATATGTTAAAAAACGCTAAAGTGGGAATTATTGGCGCTGAAAAAGGAACCAACGCGTGCAATCATCTTTATTATTAACGGGCATTGGTTTAAGAACACCGCATTATACCGCCTTTCTCGAAAAGCATCCGGGCGTTGCCTGGATTGAAGTGCATAGTGAGAATTATTTTGGCGAAGGCGGCAAACCGCTGCAGGTATTAGAAAAAGTTCGCAGTGATTACCCCATTAGCTTGCATGGCGTCGGCTTATCATTAGGATCCACGGATGAGTTAAATTGGCAGCATTTAAAAAAGCTTAAAGATCTTGCTGGGCATATCCAACCTTGTCTTATTTCTGAACATTTATCCTGGTCTTCTATCGATGGGCACTATCTTCATGATCTTTTACCACTTCCCTATACGGAAGAAGCGCTTGAACATATTGTCTCCCGTATTCAACAAGTCCAAGCTTATTTAAACCGGCAAATTTTAATTGAAAATATCGCTAGCTATATTCGCTACACCAGCTCCGTTATCCCCGAACAGGAGTTTTTACTCGAAGTTGTCAAACGTTCCGGTTGTGGGATTTTACTCGATATTAATAATATTTATGTGACAGCGATTAATCTTGGCTTAGACCCTCAACACTATCTTTCAGCTATCCCTGCTAATTTAGTTCAAGAAATTCACTTAGCTGGTTTTTCGACGATGATTATGGATGACCATGAAATATTGATTGACAGCCATAATCGCCCCGTAGTGCCAGCCGTATGGGATCTTTATCGATACGCCATTCAACAATTAGGCCCCAAACCTACTATCATTGAATGGGACAACGATCTTCCATCGCTAGAAACCCTCTGTCTTGAAGCTTATCGCGCAGAAAAAATTATGAGAGAAGCCTATGTCGCTACCAAACTTACAGGCTGAATTAGCAGAAGCCATCGCCTCCAAACAATTACCCACCACCGATATTATTGAACCGTTGCAGCATATTCGTATTTATCAAAATAATATGCTGACAACTCTCGTTCAAACCTTAATTGAAGTTTATCCTCTGTTAACTAAACTATTAGGCGAAGATTTCTTCCGGATTGCAGCAGATGATTATATCAAACAGTATCCCTCTACTAGTGGCAACTTACATGATTATGGCGAATACTTTAGCGATTTTGTAGCAGAGTATGAACCTGTCAAACATCTAGTATATTTACCGGAAGTCGCGCAGTTTGAATGGGAATGTCATCGCCTCTTCTTTGCAGCAGATCATGCTAAATTAGATATCGCTTTATTAGAAAAAATATCCCAGGACCAGTATCCTCAATTGCATTTCATGTTGCATCCCGCCAGTCAATTAATGCAATTTCAGTATCCTATTTTGCGTATTATCGATTTATGCGAAGGCAAACTAGAAGAAACATTAGATCTTAATGAAGGAGGAGATTACTTATTGATGATGAGACGGGAAAAGGAAATTTCGCTTGTCTCCCTCACATTAAGTGACTATTTATTTTTAACCGCGCTAAAAGATGAAGAACCTTTATCGGAAGCACTCGATGCAGCGCTCAGCGTCGATGCAAACTTCAAATTAGATGCCAAACTGCCTGCATGGATAAACGATAAAATTATTGTCGATTGTTATTTATCAATGTGAGTGAGTAATGGATTTTAAAAAGCTTTCTGATTATCAGCCTCAACTCTTACCTGAAACCGAGGCGACTGCTGCTGTCATGATTATTCTGCTTATTGATCCTGCAGGTCATCTAGAAATCGTTCTAACTAAGCGGGCGGAAACTTTACTGACTTATGCCGGCCATTACAGTTTACCAGGTGGCTTACGAGATGCGAGTGACTCTGATCTCTACGCAACAGCAACGCGAGAAGTTCAAGAAGAATTATTTCTCTCCTCTGACACCTACCAACGCATAGGTCAGTTAGATGATTTTCTCGACCGCTACGGCCGTTTAGTCCGTCCTTTTGTGGTTATGATGGAAAAGGAAACCTTCGAAAAAAACTATAAATTCTCGGCAGATGAAATTGACGAAATTTATTATTTTTCAGCCACCAAGCTAAGCCAAATCAAAGATGACCCTAAGCTTCATGCCATCACCAAACGTAGGCCGAGTTATGCTTTTTCCGAAGGGGACGTCTTTATTTGGGGGCTCACTGCTACCATCTTAGTCCATTTGTCGAATATAATAACGGGTGAAAATAAAACAGTGGGAAAAGATATTCTCACGACGTAACGAGGATCCCTTAAGTATGTTTCGCATTCATATCATTGGTGCTGGCCGGGTGGGTAAAACGCTGGCTAAGTTATTTAATATTAATCAGATTGCTGCAATTGGCGGTATCGTCAATACTTCGCTAGAAAATGCTTTAGAGGCAGTGCGTTTTATTGGGAAAGGGACCGCGTATGAAACTGTGGAGACTTTACCCGGTGCAGATATTTATTTCATTACCACTTATGACGATGCGATTCAAACTACCTGCGAACAATTAGCAAAAAACACTGCGCTAAAAAATGCAATTGTCGTTCACTGTAGTGGGTTGCTTTCTTCTGAGGTGTTAAGCAGTGTTAAGCCCTTAGGATGCGTAACAGCAAGTATCCACCCTATCAAAAGTTTTGCTCGCCCTGCGGAAAGTGTTAACAGTTTTGCCGGAACTTACTGTGCTATTGAAGGGGACCAGCAAGCTGTTACAGCACTAACGCCTTTGTTTGAAGCAATTGGAGGCAAAATTTTCCAAGTAAAGAAAGAAAATAAAAGTCTCTATCATGCTGCTTGTGTGATGGCAAATAATTATCTTGTGACATTACATCACCAAGCATTACAGTGTTTTCAAACTTCTGCTATCGAGGGAACAATTGCAAAAGAGCTTGTTTCCACATTGATGATGAATTCCTTAACAAACTTAAAAAAACTCAATCATCACGAGGCATTAACAGGCCCTTTGCAACGCGGTGATACACAAACGATTAAATTACATTTGGATTCCTTGGCACACTTGCCGTTAATCAGAGAAAGTTATTTGCAATTAGGTTTAGCTACATTACCTTTAACGCGGCATACAGAAGAAAAATTAGCAGAATTACAAGAAACATTAACCAGTCTCCGGCGGAGTGGTAGCTGAAATCCAATAAGCTTCACCGTTGGGTACATAAGTACACAGTATTTTACCGGGGATAGGCACGGGAACAGGATGTTTAATTTGAATGGAAGCATTATCAAAATAGGCTTGCCCTTGTTCCAATGCTTCTTGTTCTGTTTTCGCGTTCGGTAAAAATGTACCAAACGAAACATTCCATGGCGCACCATCATGCGTAAAAACATTCGAAATGAAATTCCAGCATGCGGGATCATTTGGCGATTGAAAGGCTTCAGTGAGCTTGACGCTTTTGACTTGATTATCAGGTGGGCAAGTTATGAATGCTAATGCTTGATGAGTCGTTAATAAAAATACAGATGCTAAAATAGCAATGGTTTTTTTCATAATATTTTCCTTTTTGAAGTAATAGTAAGAAAGGATGAAGGAATGGGAATGATAGGATGGCAATTAAGTTGGAAATAACAATTCGGAAGGAGGGCTTACTTTACATGGGATTTATCTTATTATCAACTGCTGCAATTACATCCTACTTCCCTCGCTAAAAAATTCCTGAAGAAATTGGCGATTATGCTGAAATAGTCTTTCCATATTACTAATTTGACCAATAGATATCATCCTCTATACCCATGCTCCTTCAACATCACCGCAAATTCCTTCCCTTCCTCCGTATTACTTTCATAGTAATAAACCCGCAGATAATTTTTCAAAATATATTCATACGGCGATTTTAATAACACCGATAAAATTAACTCCATCCGTTCCCGATCCGTAGACTGCTGCGAACGACTGCATTGAAATAAAATCGCCGCTAAAATTTCCGCCTTGCTCGCCTTACGTATTGGATCACTTTGCTCGAAACTATGAATACACGCATGCAATGCCCGATCTTTATTCCATTCGCGCCAACGGTGAAAAAAGTTTAACGCCAACGTTTTACAATAAGCTTGTGAGTCAGGATTGGCTTGCATCAAAATAAGGAAAAATAAGGCTGGAATCGCTGCTTCCACATTTGCCCAGGAGCAATTGCCGCTAATTTGAGATTCCACTTTTAATTCAGTAATCGGAACTAATCCAAGTAATTCATCCAACTCTTTATTAATAAATTCATCCGATTGTTTTTGATAAATGAGCGATTTAATCAACTCAACCGTTAGATTTTCCGGACGTTGGATTTGATAAAACATAATATTGTCATAAAGACGACTATCTTCTCGTCTATCACATTTCGCCCAAATTTTACCAAAACGGATCAATGTAATCGCATGACCCTCATATCCAACAGGAATAAGCAGTGGTTCTTGTCGAATAAGTGAATCAATTTTAGTCCGATACTTGCTAATATCCACTCGATATTGCTGATATTTAATTAACTCTGATGCTCGCTGCATAATCTCAACAATATACTGAGCAACGCCAGAATAACGACGTAATTGCCTTGCAGCGAAATGATTTTGAAACTGTGCAACTGAATCAGCGATTAAACTAATCGTAACTTCTAGCAAAAATCCTTCGAAGTCAACTTCGATAAATTCGTTTTTAGGATCAACAATATCAGCCGTTCCCACTAATTCAAACATGTGTCCTAATAATTTAGTATTAATATAATCTTCTGCAAATACTGGATCAGCACCTGCTTGCACCAGTAATTGCCTTAAACTACTTTGATGGCGCAACATTGGCATCACTAAAACAGGCTGCCCTGCAAACGTACAAATATTGGGATCAGCACGATATTTCAGTAAGAGTGTACATAAATTCGCATTATTATTTTCCGCTGCCCAATGTAATGGCGTACCACCTGTCACATCCTGTTGATTAGGATCAGCACCACGTTTTAATAACAATTCAGTAATTTCGAGATTATCGACAATCGCAGCTTCAATAAGGGGTGTAAATCCATATTCATCCATTTGATTCACATCTTCGCCATAGCGCATCAACATACGTATGCTATCCAGGTCTTCTTCTAAGATTGCATCAGCTAGCGTTGCCATGAATTAATGTGGTCCTAATAAGGCTTGGGTTTATAATTGAGACTCATTCTTG
Source organism: Gammaproteobacteria bacterium (assembly GCA_021324335.1). GTDB lineage: Bacteria > Pseudomonadota > Gammaproteobacteria > DSM-16500 > DSM-16500 > Aquicella. Next base: position 425 of record JAJPJH010000015.1, on the reverse strand, counting down.
GTGTGTTAACGAGATGCGGCCTATGGGTTAGATTATATTTGTATTCTGGTTTGGCCCGATTCTCTTGGTTAGTATCGGCAACATTCTCGCTTGCTAATGGATTAATTTGTCTATCAATCCCACTAAATTGCGCCTTATAACTTAAAAGATGTCTTTTACCAAGGCCCTCATATCCTCTTCGACGATCAAGCGGGATTTTTCCTTTTTTGAGATCAGCATAGTATTGTTTACGGGCTTTCTGTTTTTTAATATTCTCTTCGCTTTTGAGATTATGAACGGCAAATAAACGTCTTACCTCATCCGGTGGCAACTTATCCCGTGAACGCGCCGGCCCAATAAATTCTCGAAACTCGACCTGACCACCTTGCCCGGCTAGCCCTCCTTCGCCTTGGCCAGATTCGCCTTCGATTTCTTCATCTGCTTTT